>JARFRM010000191.1 GCA_029287235.1 Thermoanaerobaculales bacterium | reverse complement strand
TTTTGCCGGCGTCCCGCTCCCGCTCGCCTCACGTATCACAAAATGCCGTACCGGGCTCGGTGCCTGGCTCTCTTTTCGCCGCGAAAAGGTGCCTGGCACCGCTCCCATCGCGTTTCAACAGGCTCTTGCAGGCCGCCGGCGACCAATCAGCGTGGTCGCCGCCCTTCCAGTCACCACCGAACGACCACGCTGATTGGGCGACGCTGGGTCGCCGGGTGCGGCCCGGAAGGCCGGTGCTCAAGAAACCTCACGCCTCCTCGTCCGAGTCCGCCTCGACGCCCACCCCACCGGTCGACCTGGGCGTCACAGCCAGTGGTTCGGGGGCGCTGAGCTCACGTCTCGACTGCTCGGTGACCTTGAGGTCCACGAGCTTCTGTCCCATGGGCATGAAGCGGCGCTCGTAGGAGCCCACAGCTGCGTTGTAGGCGTCGACGGCGGTCTTGAGGCCGCGTCCGGCGCGCCCAAGATCGTCACCGATCTTGGCGGCGCGATCATAGAGCTCGCGAGCGGTGTCGGCGATCTCCCGCGCGTTCTCGGCGAGAGCTCGCTGTTGGTGGTAGATGGCGACCGTGCGAAGCAGGGCGACGAGGGTGGTGGGTGTCGCCACCAGGACCCGCGAACGAAGGGCGTCGACCTGGAGGTCGGGGTCCTCGCCGAAAGCCGCTGCGAGGAACGCATCGCCCGGCAGGAAAAGGACCACGAGGTCGACATCGCCCTCGAGCTCGGCGGCGTAGTCGCGGGCGGCAAGGGCCCGGATGTGAGCGCGTACCGCCTGTACGTGCTCTCGCAGACCGGCGTCGCGCGCGGCGTCGTCGACGGCCTCGACCGCTTTGAGATAGCCGGCCAACGGGACCTTGGAGTCGATGGCGATGAGGCGGCCCTCGGGGAGCTTCACCACCATGTCCGGACGCTTGCCGTCACCCAGGGTGGTCTGCTCGGCAAAGTCGCAGTGCTCGCTCATTCCGGCAAGCTCGGCGATGTTTCTCAACGCGATCTCGCCCCACCTTCCGCGCACCTGGGTGCCGCGAAGAGCCGACGCCAGTGTGGTCGTCTTGTCCTGAAGACTCGAGGTCGCACCCTGGAGCTGGGTCAGGTGCTCCTTGAGAGCGTCGTAGGCGCCGCGCCGTTCCTTCTCCATGACACCGGTCTTCTCGTCGAGGTTCCTCAGCGTCATTTTGAGTGGTTCGAGAAGGGTCTCGATGGCCGCCTTCCGCTTCTCGAGCTCGCCCGCGGCCTCCTCGCGGGTCGTCTCCCAGCGCTGCTCGGCGAGCTTGAGAAACTGCTGCGTGCTGCCCTCCAGGGCGTCCGAGGCGAGCGCCTTGAACGCGTCCTCGAGCTGCTTGCGCGAACCTTCGAAGAAGGTCTTCTGCTCCTCGAGCCGCTCGCGCGCGTTACGCACCTCGACCTCGGCCGCCGCCACCTTGCGCTCGAGCTCGCCACGCGCCTCGGCGAGTTCGTCGACCTCGGCTTCGAGCTCGGTCCGACGCTCGAGGGCAGCCTCGGCGCGGGACTCGGCGGCCGCGGTGCGGGCGCGCTCACGCAGCGACGCCACCACCCACCCGAGCACGCCACCGACAGCCAACACCGCCACCGCTACCAACACCAGAGTCGTCATAGAAATCGTCACTTGAGGACGACCTTGTTGTACACGACGAGCATCACCGCCGTCGAGGCGGCGAGGACGGCAAACAGAACCCACATGAGATCGGGGTTGTCCACTCCCTTGGGTCCGAAGTGCTGGTAGGCGACGCCCGAGAGGAGACCGCCGAAGAGGTTGCCGAGCGCGACGCACCAGTAGAAGTAGCCCATGTACATCCCGACCTTGTCGGGAGGCGCGATTCGACCGGCGTACTCCTTGGATCTGGGGCTCGCGAGCATCTCGCCCACCGAGAAGACGAGGATGGCGCTGACCACGATCCAGCCGGTGGCGCCGGCCAGATAGATTAGAAAGCTGGCAACCGTCACCGTGACGCCGGCGATGATGCTGGTCAGCGGCGAGGTCTTCCGCACCAGATACGAGATCAGCACCTGGAAACAGATGATGCCGAAGGCGTTGAGGTTGACCAGGTACTCGGGCTTGATCTGCCCGTTCTCCAGCAGTGCGCGGCTCCATGCGGTGATGTCCATGCCCACCACCTCGGTCACGGCCTGCATGCTCGCCCAAATATCCGAAGTGTCGACATAGTCGCGGATGTACTCGGGCAGGGTCATGAAGATCTGGTTGAAGGAGGTCCAGAACCCGGCCATGAGCAGCAGAAAGACCAGGTATCGACCCTCACCCACCCGCATGGGCTGGACGAGCCACGGGTCGTCGGGCCCCTTGTGGGCAGCTCGCAGAACGACGTCGAGGACGAGGTTGAAACCGAGCCAGATCCCGGCCACCAGGGCGACCTTCGGGAAGCTCCACCACTTTGATCCCATGACCAGCATCACGAGCAAACCGGCGACCAGAAGAAAGAAACGGAGGTTCCCCACCACCCCGATCATCCCGGCGAAGACTTCCTTGAGACTACGGCGGCTTTCGGCCTCCTCATCGCGGGGCGGCTCTTTGTACAGGATCAAGCAGGCGACTCCCATGACGACGATCCAACCCGCCGAGGCCCAGAAGACGTACTTCCAGTCCCACCCGCGGACCACCCCTGCGACGATGGGTCCGAGGAAGCCGCCGATGTTCACCATCATGTAGAAGATCCCGAAACCCATGGAGCCGGTCTTTTCGGTTGTCGTCTTGGCAACGGTGGAGATCACCACCGGTTTGAACATGCCGTGGCCGACGGCGACCAGGAAATAGACCCCGAGGAAGCCCCAGAAGGTCCTCGGTGCGGCGAGCAGAATGTACGCCGGGGCCATCACAACGGCTGACGCGAGGAACATCCGCTTGAAACCGTAACGGTCGGCGAGGGCGCCGAAGACCGCCGGGAAGAGGTAGAGGAAGAACGTGGCGATCCCCTGGATGACACCGCGGTCTTCAGACGAGAAACCGAGCCCGCCGTCGGCCACGGCGTTGGTGAGGTAGAGCGTCGAGACGGCGTAGAAACCGTACCAGCCCATCCGCTCGAAGATCTCCATGACGTTGGCCATCCAGAACGAACGGGGAAATTGACGAAGAACGCTTTCGCTTTCAGACATCCAGGCTCCACTCTTCCGTTTCCGTTCCGAGCCGGCGCATGGCGTCGGCTCGGAACGGAAACGGAGCTAGTTGTCGAACTCAAGCGGCATGATACTTGTTCTGCCGCTGAGCTCCTCCTGGATGCCGACAAAGACCTTCTGTTCGCCGCCTTCTATTTCGACCCCGGTGTGATAGCTGAAGTACCCCTTGGCCACCGCCTCCCTGTAGCGATCGGCATCGACGGTGACGGGCTGCTCGTGGCTCGACAGCGCCGACTGGTTGCCCGCGGCGTCCTCGGAAAAGAGGGTGATCCACAGCTTTGACCAATAAAGATCACCGCGTCGGATCATCTCCAGGCGGGCGTAGGGAATCTTGAGGTGGATGGGAATCTCCACCCTTTTCGATCCGGCCGCCCCCAACCGAAATCTGCTGTCCGCCTCACCGAGCTCGACTCGGACCCCGAGGGGGTTGGCATCGGCGCCGAAGAGCATGGCCGAACGCATCCGTCGCCCGGAAAGCACGGCCGCCGGCTGATCGACATAGCCGGTCCGGTAGTCCAGCCGGTAGTGAGGGTGGTTCGGCACCCGGACCTTGATGGAGTACGACTCGCCGTCGCCGGAATGATCGGCGACATAGGCCACCGAGTAGTGGTGGCCGAGGTCCATATTGACCTCATCGACCGCTTTGGACACGTCGTCGACAAAAAGGGCGTCACCACCGGTCGCGGTCGAGGCGAGGATCATCATGCTCCGTCTCGTCCGCTCGAGCCACGAGCCGAGATTCTGGGTCTCCTGGCCCGGGTCGAAGGCCGAGCCGGCTGGATTCGCCTCCGGCGACTCGACGCCGATATCGTTCTCCGCGCGGAAGACCGAGCCCTGGTCAAAAGCACGGGCCACCGTGTCGGTGATACCCACTTCCACATCGGAACCGAAGTTCACCCGGACCCCGGACGAATCGACGATGTAGAGCGTGAATCCGAGATCGGCGGCCTCGAGCGCGATCTCGTGCCAGAGGTCGTGCACCGGATACTCGACCTCCGCATTCATGAAGTCCACCGTCGAATATTCGGGCACCCAGTCGGTCCGCGGCTGACCCGGAGTGAAGAGCACCATGACGCGCCGGCCATCGGCCGCCGCAAAGCGCGACATCGTCGCGATGGCGGCATCGCCGACCCGACGCGTCTTCTTCTCGAGGTCACCCATGAACTGACGGTTTCGCTGCCGACGCTCATAGTAGGCCTGATCCCGTTCGGGCGAGACCTCGGTGTCGATCAACTCGTCCGAGAAACCGATGGTCTGCTGGTTGCCCCGGGTCTTGACATAGCCGAGCTCGTCGAGAGCATCGAGGATCTCGTCCCGCTCGTCGGTTCGGTCGGCCAACGTCTCCAACTCTCCGTTGAAGGCCACCAGGCTGATGTTCTGACCATCGGGCACACCACCCTGGTAGGCGGAGCGGAGACCGTCGACGGACCGATCCCGGCCCACCTTGTTCATCAGAAACAGATCGACGAGGTAGACCAGCTCCACCGTTCGGGTGCGGATGTCCTGCGAGGCCGCGACGGGGGAACTCGGATCGAAATCGGCAATTTCGACGGCATCGTCTTCGCTGCGCCACAGCTCGGCGAAGTTGGAGATCGGCTGAGGGACGCCGTCTTCGAGGATCTCGAAATCGGCCGCGGTGAGACCCACCACCGGTTCCCCGGTCCTCTTGTCGATGACCCGCACGGGAACTTCGACCACGTTGACGGTGGTTTCGCCCCGAAAGGACGTGCTCTCATCCTCGCCAAAGACGAACATCGAGACTGCGATCAACGTAACAGTAACGACAAGGGCGGATCGGACAAACAGATTCATGACGGCCTTCCTCGAGGCCATCCTACAGTGGGCGGACCTCTTGGGTTTGTTACGCAGGTTTCGCCCACCAGGTTACGAGGATTCGGCGCCTCGAGAAGTGGGGCCGAGGAAATACTGTTTACAGATTCGTGATCTCCGGTTGACTCGACCGTGATCTTCACGAACCACCCTTGGATGGAGTTGAAGATGACATCGCCACGCAGGATTCTCGTTGTTGAAGACGACCCGGACATCAGCGCCCTGGTAGAGCTCCACCTCACCGACATCGGTTTCGAGGTCAGGCTCGAAGCCAACGGGCAGTCCGGACTCGACCGGGCCCTTGGCCAGGCCTTCGACCTGATCATCCTCGACATCATGCTGCCGGGGGTGGATGGGCTCGAAATCTGTCGTCGCCTGCGGACCGAGAAGCCCGGCCTGCCCATCCTCATGCTCACCGCCCGCACCACCGAGCTCGATCGGGTGCTCGGCCTCGAAATGGGCGCCGACGACTACCTCACCAAGCCTTTCAGCGTTCGCGAGCTCGTCGCCCGGGTCAAGGCCATCTTCCGACGCATGGAGGTCTTCGACTCACAACCCGAACCCTCGAGGCTCGTCCACGGGCCCGTCGAGATCGACACCGACTCCCGCCGCGTCCTCATCGAGGGGGAGCCGGTGGAGCTCACCGCCCGCGAGTTCGACCTCCTGACTTTCTTCGCCCGCAACCCGGGTCGGGTCTTCACCCGGGGTCAGCTCCTCGACAAGGTCTGGGGCTATTCCCACGAGGGCTACGAGCACACCGTCAACACCCACATCAATCGGCTGCGCCGCAAGCTCGAAGCCGACCCGTCGCACCCCCGGTTCATTCTGACCGTGTGGGGCGTCGGCTATCGTTTTCCAACCATCGAGGAGCTGAGCACATCATGAAATCACTCCACGCCCGCCTGGTGGCGGTCCTTCTCGGGCTGCTGCTCTTCCTCGGCGCCGTCCTCATCACCATCAACTTTTACTCGACAAAACGATACGAAGAAGAGGTGGTCCAACGCCTGAACCGTTCCCTGGCCTCCTCTCTGGTGGCCGAGGAGGTCCTGCTGGTCAACGGCGAGGTCAACGAACGGGCGCTGGAACATGTCTTCCACACCCTGATGGTCATCAACCCGAGCATCGAGGTCTATCTCCTCGATCTCGAGGGTAGGGTCGTGCAGCACTCGGCGCCGCCGGGACGTGTGCTCCGCGACCGCATCGACATCCAACCGATCAAGGCGTTCCTCGCCGAGGGCGCCGAGCTGCCGATCCTCGGTGACGATCCTCGCGATGAGAACCGGCACAAGATCTTCTCGGCCTCGGTCATCATGGTCGAGGACCGTTACGAGGGCTATCTCTATGTCGTGCTCGCCAGCGAGGCCTACGACTCGGTGATTCAACGGTTTCGGGGCAGCCACATCCTGAGACTCAGCATGCTTGTCACATCCCTGGCCCTGGTTTTGGCCGCGGTCGCCGGCGTGGTTCTTTTCTCCTACCTCACCCGCCGTCTGCGGACTCTTGCCGACGGCATGGACGCCTTCAGGCGCAGTGATTTCTCGATCCCGGTGAGGCTCGAGAAACGGCCGGGCAGCGGCGACGAAATCGACACCCTGACCGAGACCTTCGAGAGCATGTCCGACCGCATCATCCAGCAGGTGAGGACCCTCAAGCAGACCGATGAGCTCAGGCGCGAACTCGTGGCCAATGTCTCGCACGATCTGAGGACTCCGTTGGCGTCGCTCACCGGCTATATCGAGACCCTCCAGCTCAAGGAGGGACGCCTCACCGATGAGGAGCGCGACGAGTATCTTGCCGTCGCCCGCCGCCAGTCGGAACGTCTCGCCACCCTCGTCGAGGAGCTCTTTGAGCTCGCGCGACTCGAGTCCCGAGACATGGAGCCCGAGCTCGAGCCCTTCCCTCTTCCCGAGCTGGTCCAGGATGTTGTCATGGGCTTCCGACTCGAGGCCGAACACAAGGGCATCGCCCTCGATCTCGAACGACCCGACGAGGTGCCGCTGGTCTCCGCCGACATCGGCCTCATCCAACGCGCATTGCAGAATCTCATCGGCAACGCCCTCACCCACACCGAGGAGGGCGGCCGGGTGTCGGTTGTCATCGAACCACTCTCAGACAAGGTTGCGGTGCGAATCGAGGACACCGGATGCGGCATCCCCGATGAGGAGCTCAAGCAGATCTTCGACCGCTTCTACCAGGCGCGCAACCACGGCGAGAAACAGTCCACCGCCGGCGGCCTCGGGCTCGCCATCGTCAAGCGAATCCTCGAGCTCCACGGCTCCGCCGTCGAGGCGGCGAGTACCGTCGGTGAGGGAACTGTATTCACCTTTTCTCTGAAAACGGCGTAGTCTCCCTGAACAGACCAATCCTCAAATTCTTCGGCCCGATCGTCTGACGATCGGGCCGAAGAATTTGAAAAGAAAAGACATCTGTCAGGTCAATCGTGAACCTTTCGTGAGATCTTCGAGACATCCCTGTAAGACCCGGTCGCAATACTTATCGTGCAGCGGCAGCAGTGCCGCGAGCTTCAATCCTGGGAGGGATCATGCGTACCATCGCGAAAACCCATCGTACCCGCCGGGGGGCCTCCATCCTGGCCCTCATCACCCTTCTGCTTACCGCGGTGCCCATGACGGCCGCCGCGGACACCGCCTACCTCGAGTTCTCATCCGACGGTCTCGAGCCCCTCGGCCCCGGCCATGTCTACGAGGGCTGGCTCATCGTCGATGGCGCCGCCGTCAGCGCCGGTCGCTTCTCGGTGCTCGCCGACGGCTCGCTGTCGCGTTCCGATTTCGCCATCGAAGTCGACGATCTCGCTGCCGTGAGTACCTATGTGCTCACCATCGAACCCATGGTCGACGCCGACCCGGGACCGAGCCACACCCACGTCCTCGCCGGCGATTTCTCCGGCGACACGGCCATGCTCACAGCCGGTCACAGCGCGGCGCTTGGGGACGACTTCTCCTCCGCCGCCGGGCCCTACATCCTCAACGCTCCCTCGGGCGGCGCCACCACCGACTACCGCAACGGCATCTGGTGGCTCGACCCGTCGGCCGGCCCCGGCCCCACCCTCGAGCTGCCCACCCTTCCCGCCGGTTGGGTCTACGAAGGTTGGGTTGCCGGCCCTGATGGACCGGTCACAACCGGCCGCTTCCTCACGGCATCGGGCGACGACAGCGATGTCGGCGGAATCTCCGCCGGGCCGCACGGCACACCGCCCTTCCCCGGCCAGGACTACATCAACCCGGCCTTCGATCTCACCGACGGCTTCGCCGCGGTCATCAGCATCGAGCCCGACCCTGACAACAGCCCCGGCCCCTTCACCTTCAAGCCCCTGATCGACGGCACGATTGAGGATGTCGGTGTCGGCGTTCCCCAGGACATGGACAACAACGCTGGTGGCTTCCCCACGGCAATGGTCAGCCTGAGCGACTCGATGGCCATGGGGCAGACCGCCCACCTGAGTCTCGCCTTCCACGGTCTCGAGGATCTCGGCGCCGATTGGGCCTACGAGGGCTGGCTCATCGTCGACGGCGCACCGGTCTCCACCGGGGTATTCACCGTTGACGGCGGCGGCGCCCAATCCCAGACCACCTTCCCCACCGAGGTCTCGAGCCTCGATGCCATCTCCACCTTCGTGCTGACCATCGAGCCGGTTCCGGACAGCGACCCCGCCCCGAGCCATATCCACATCCTCGGCGGTGACGTCATCGGCGGCCGCGCGTCGCTGACCATCGACCACATGGCCGCCCTCGGCACCGACTTCCGGATGGCCACGGGCGCCTACATCCTGGCCGCTCCCTCGGGTGGCGGATCGGCGCCCTATGCCAACGGCATCTGGTGGCTGGACCCCGCAGGTCCCTCACCGACCCTCGACCTTCCAGCCCTGCCAACGGGTTGGGTCTATGAAGGATGGGTGGTCGGTGGCGACGGCCCGGTCTCCACCGGTCGTTTCACCAGCGCCTCGGGCGTCGATTCCGACGGCACGGGGCCCGCCGCCGGTCCCGAGGACGGACCGCCGTTCCCGGGTCAGGATTTTGTCGACCCGGCCATGGATCTCACCGGCGCCGTGGCGGTCATTTCGGTTGAGCCCGAGCCCGACAACAGCACAGGTCCATTCACCCTCAAACCTCTGATGGACCGCGTCATCGACGATGTGGGCGAGGGTGTGCTCCAGCCCATGAGCCGCAATCCCTCGGCCCTGCCCAGCGGCCACGCGGCCCTGTTGCACGAAACCGTCATTCCCGGCGGCGCCAACGTCGAAGGCTTCGGCGGCGCGCGGTGGTTCACCGATCTCGACATCTCCAACATGGGTGGGATGCCGTCCATGGTGACCATTCAACTCCTGGCCGCCGATCAGGCCAATACGACCCCCGAGAGCGTGATGGTCTCGCTCGCGCCGGGAATGAGCGTCCGCTATACGGATGCCTTCGCCGAACTCTTCGATTTCGAAGGCTCCGGCGCCCTGCGGATCCTCGTGGACAGCCCCGATGTCGCCTCGAGCTCACGGACCTATGCGGCCGATGAAGCCGGCAGCTATGGTCAGGGCATTCCCGCCCACCACATGATGCGAGCTGTTCGCTTTGGTGAGATGGGTCGACTCGTCGGCCTCTCCGAGTCGGGCAACACCTCGGACGGCTTCCGCACCAACATCGGCCTCGCAAACGCCACCGGCGCCATCGTGATGGTCGAGATCACGCTGTATGCGAGCGATCACACCCTCGTCGATCTCGTCGAGGTCAGCCTTGCGGCCTACGAGCAGACCCAGCTCAACCGGGTCTTCCCCGAAGCCACCGAGGTCGGCTATGCCGTCCTGACGACCTCGACCCCGGGCGGCGCATTCTTCGCCTACGGCTCGGTGGTGGACAACACGACCGCCGACCCCACCTTCATCGCCATCCAGTAGGGAGGCCCCCCTTCTCCCTGCCCAACCACGCCGGGGCGGCTGTGCCGCCCCGGCGTTTCTTCGAGTCAACAGTTGACAGTTTACAGTTGACAGTTCGGGCCCGCAGAATCACGAGTCGGTTATCGACTACCTGCAAGCGAGATCGAATCCATTGCCATCACGGGAGGTCTCGGCTCGGCGAATCTCAATGCGATGGAACTGTCAACTGTCGACTACGTCCGGCGGCATGCGATGGATCTGTCAACTGTCGACTGTGAACTGTCAACTACCTCTGTTGATGCGCAGCCATCACGCGTTCGCGGATCTGCTCGAGGAAGACCTTCTCCTTCGGCGTCAGGGCTTCGGGTCCCTCGTGATCGAGCTTCTGCCTCAGACGCTGGAACTCCTCGATCTCCGCGGGATCCATGGCCATCTGAAAGCTGTCGCCGGCTGCCGGCCGCTTGAATCGCTTCCGCAAATACAGAAGCCAGAAGAGGAAACCGCAGAGCGCACCACCGAGGTGCGCGCCGTGGCCGATACCGATGCCGCCGCCGCGACTCTGGGCGAAGAGCCCCCAAAGATCGATGGCGACGAAGGCCAGCGCACCCACCAGGGCGGGGACGGGGATCACGCCGAAGACCAGGATCCGGTGTTTGGGGAAGAGCAGCGCGAAGGCGAGCAGCAGCCCCGACACGGCGCCCGAGGCGCCGAGGGCGTTGATATTGGGATTGCCCATGATCACCGACGACACAAAACAGTGGGAGGCCGACGCCACCACCGCCGCCGTGAGGTAGAACACGATGAAGATCCGAGTTCCCCACAGCTTCTCGAGGATGGTGCCGAAGCTCCAGAGGACAAACATGTTGAGCGCTATATGCCAGAAATCGATGTGCGAGAACGCCGCGGTGAGCAGGGTCCACCAGCGGCCGTCCAGGAGATGGGCGGTGCTGACCAGGAAGTTGCCCGCCATCACCAGCTCGAGGGACTCATCGACGCGGGCCGCCTGCCACGCGAGAAAGATCAACACGTTGATCGCGATGATCACCGGCACCGCAATCGGTCGCCGGTCCATGGGGTTTTCGCTCCGTCTCACACCGCCTCCACCCTCGTGATTGAAATCCGTACTCATGTTGGCGGCATTATGGCAGAGCCGACAATCCACCCGGATCTCGTGTAGGCTCGAATTCAGATGAGGAGGCCATATGTCTCGAATCGATGCGGTTCTCGCAGCTGCCTGCGTCCTGTTCGGGGCCATCATGTCATCCGCCGCAGATCTCGATGATCAGCTCGACAAGCGGCTGAGAGGCTCGTGGGCCACCCTCGAGGTCGAGGTCTACTCATCCTGTTCCTCGACCTACTCGGACAACAGGGTGGGAGCCGCGGGAGTCGCCAGCAAGGCCGACCGGCGTTTCTCCGCCGGTGAGCTGGTGAAGATCGACAAGATCAAGGTCAAACGCTCCCGCGTCGATCTCTTGACATCGCTGGAAGAGCCCGTTCTGGTGATGACCAAGGATGGCCCCTTCGAGCTCTACCACGAACGAAACTGTAAGGCGCAGCTCATCTTCGAGGTGCCCCGCGACGTGATCAAAACCCGCGATGTCGACGCGGTCCTCGCGGTTATTGACTCAGCTCTCACGACTCATTCGACACGAGGCGCCGCCGTGGAATCCGGCGGCTGGAACGGTCGAAAACGAGATCCGTTCCCCCCGGACTACGACCAAACTCTGGTCCGCTACGAGATCTGGAAGGCCGAGCAGATCAACGCCGCCGTGGCGGCGAGAATCGAGAAGGCCACCATCGAGGCCGCGGAGGCCGCAGAAGACATCGAGCGGGATGCCGACTACCTCGATGGTTTCGCCGCGGGAGCCGAGGAGCAGCAGTCGCTGGACATCGATGACTGCGACCGACTCATCGATGCTTCTTTCTCGAGCCACAAGGAACGCCCGGCTTCCGATCACAGCACAAAATGGAAACGGGGACACGAAGACGGACAAAGTCTGGTTTTTCACGTCTACCTGCTTCGCAAACTGAGGCGTTGCTTCGTGCCGATTCCCGCCTCGCCGCCGCCATGATCGTCGCCGGCCTTCAGCTGGACATCGCCTGGGAGGATCCACAGGAGAACTTCTCCCGCGCCACGGCCCTCGCTGAACACGCCGCGGCTGAAGGCGCTCGCCTTCTGGTCCTGCCCGAGGCCTTCGCCACCGGCTTCTCCATGCAATCAGAGGCCATGGCGACCCATGCCGAGGCGATCACGTCTTTTGTCAGCGATCTCGCCCGCCACCTCGATGTGTGGGTGCTTTGCGGCTTTGTCGAGCTCGGCGGCGAGCGCCCGGTCAACGCCTGCTCCCTGATAGCGCCCGATGGCGAAGAGAAGCTCCACTGCCGCAAGATCCATCCCTTTTCCCTCGCCGGCGAGGCCGACCACTATGAGGCCGGAGACACGATTGACACCATCACGGTCGAGGGTGTGCGGGTGACGCCGATCATCTGCTATGACCTTCGTTTCGTCGAACTCTTCCGCACCACCGCCGAGGCAACCGACTGCTACATCGTCATCGCCAATTGGCCGTCCAAACGCGCCCACGCCTGGCGCACCCTCCTTGCCGCCCGGGCCATCGACTGCCAGGCTTTCGTCCTCGGTGTCAACCGCGTCGGTGATGCCCAGGGCTATCCCCACCGGGGCGACTCGACGTTGTTGAATCCGATGGGTGAGACCATCGCCATTCTCGCCGACCGACCGGGAATCGTGATCGGCGAGATCGATCCCGTGATCGTTGCCCAGACCCGCAAACGCTACCCGTTCCTGAGCGATCGAAGGCCGGAGGTCTACGAAAACCTCTGAGGGGTCGCTCCCAGCCACGGGCCCTCACCTCAATCCTCGGACGGGAGTGGAAGCGACGAAAATCGGAGCCGCCTGGAATACAGCACCCATCCGGTTTTGCTCTCTCTTACGGGGATTGAAATGGCTACCACCGTCACGGTCAAGGTCTACTTCGAAGCGGCACACCGGATCCACAATCCGGACAAACCGGATGAGTGGAACCGTGAGACCTACGGCAAGTGCAACAACCCGCACGGCCACGGCCACAACTACGTGCTCGAGGTCTCGGTGGAGGGCGAGCCGAACCCGGACACCGGATATCTCATGGACATGAAGGACATCAAGGAGATCATCCGCCGAGTCGTCGTGGCGGATGTTGATCACCGCCATCTCAACATCGAGGTACCGTGGCTCTCCGGGATCAACCCGACCTCGGAGAACCTCGCCCGGGTCTTCTTCGATCGGATCGAATCCGAATTCCCGGACCACATCCGCCTCGCCGCGTTAACGGTGCATGAAACGGATCGGAACTCGGCAACGTATCGGCGGAGCTTCGATTATTAGCCGTAAGCTATTTTCTTCTAGCCGTTAGCCGCAAGCCGTTAGCCGTTAGCTTTTAGCCGTTAGCTCCATCGCAGGCATTCGATCTGGTGGGACGGATCGCTCGATCGGAGATCTTCGAGTCATCGTGACCGGCGTGAAAAAGTCGTGAGAACCGTTGGGAGGGTGTGAGCCCACCTTC
>JARFRM010000131.1 GCA_029287235.1 Thermoanaerobaculales bacterium | reverse complement strand
CCGCGCCCACCGAGAACTACACCGGTGACACCTCGTCGGCAGCGTCAGATGTGTATAAGAGACAGACCTTGCTCATAGCGTCGTCGCCACGATTGACGCTGCTGATGCTCGCCCTCGTGCCGCCAGTGGCGGTGGGTGCGGTCGTCGTCGGCCGCAAGATGTCCAAGATCGCCCGTGAGGCGCAGGATGCCCTCGCCCGCGCCAACGAGGCGGCCGAGGAGGTCATCGCCGGGATCCGCACGGTGCGCAGCTTCTCCCGTGAGGAAGCCGAGACTGAGCGTTACTCGGAGCGGGTTTGGGAGTCCTTCCGGGTCTCACGGAGACGCATCAGGGTCATGGCGATCTTTGTCGGCGTGATGACCATGGCCGCCTTCGGGTCGGTGGCGGCGGTCCTGTGGTTCGGCGGACGCATGGTCATGACCGGCGAGCTCACCGTCGGCGAGCTCACTTCGTTCATCCTCTACACCCTCATCGTCGCCATGGCGCTCTCGGCCCTGGCCGATCTGTGGTCGGATTTCGCCCGCGCCCGGGGGGCTTCGGAGCGGATCTTCGAGCTTCTCGATCGTGAGCCGGTGGTGGATCAGGGCAGCGGCGAGATCATCGACGCGGTGACCGGAAGGGTCGAGTTCGCAGGTGTCTCCTTCGCCTATCCCGTCCGACCAGATGTCAGGGTTCTCGATGACATTAACCTCGAACTCGAACCGGGCACGGTGACCGCGCTGGTCGGCCCCTCCGGAGCGGGGAAATCCACCGTAGCGGCGCTCGTGCTCCGGCTCTACGACCCTGACGAGGGTGCGGTGCTCCTCGACGGACAAGACCTCAAGGAGCTCGACGCGCGCTGGCTGCGGACCCGGATCGGAACCGTCGCCCAGGAACCGGTGCTGTTTTCCACCACCATCGCCGCCAATATCCGCTACGGTCGACCCGATGCCACCGATTCCGAGGTCGAGGACGCGGCGAATGCCGCCCACGCCCACGATTTCATTGTCGATCTGCCCGATGGTTACTCAACCGAGGTGGGTGAGCGGGGAGTCCGGCTCTCGGGCGGCCAGAAGCAACGGGTGGCTATCGCCCGCGCGCTTCTCAAGGATCCCCCGATCCTCATCCTCGATGAGGCGACCTCATCGCTCGACGCCGAGTCCGAATCGCTGGTCCAGGACGCGCTCGAACGGCTCATGACCGACCGGACCAGCCTCGTCATCGCCCACCGGCTGTCCACGGTCAAGAACGCCGACCGGGTCGTCGTTCTCGATGGCGGGATGGTCGCCGAAGCCGGGGTCCATGACGAGCTCATGGTCGCCGATGGTCTCTACCGGCGTCTCGTCAGCCGGCAGCTCGTCGAGGCGTGACTCCGGCGCAGAGTTGAACGCGAGGACGCAAGGGACGCCAGGTCATCACAGTTTGCCCGCAGATCACGCAGATTGACGCAGATCCATCGCAGCGTCGCAAACGCGAAGGCACAAAGACACGAAGCGGTCACGAAGACATCGCAATTGACAGTGGGATAGGCGTGGATTGCAGGGTGTCAGACTTCGTGGTGGCAGGCCTCCGACCGACATGCAACTGAAGGGCAGGCTGGATGCCGGTCCCCACAATCCATCACATTTGAGGATCGCGGTTGCAGCGTTGTGGAGCAGGCTTCCAGCCTGCTCATGGAGAGACGGGGCCACGATATCCGCTGAGATTGCGGCGATCTCGGCCTGACGCGGCACGCCAGCCGAGGGCGGGTTGCCGCTGCCGCTGAATATCTCATCGGGAACGGGAACGGGAACGGGAACGGGATCGGGAACGGATGCGGACGCGGACGCGGGATGCATCCGAGCGCGGTCGCCCGTACAATCCCTCCCCATGAAGCTCGACACCCGTTCTCTGTCTCATCGCGCTCAGGATCTCCTCGCCGGCCAGTCCATGCCCGAGTACCTCATCCGTCAATTCGAAGGTTCGAAGGATCCCTATGACGAAGAGGCGAATCCTGACGGCTATATCGGTCTGTGTGTCGCCGAGAACAAGCTCGTGTCGGAGATGGTGGCGGATCGCCTCAACGAGATTCCCATGGTGCCGTCATCGGTCCTCGGCTACGACGCCATGACCGGTTCCATGCGCTTCCGCGAGCAACTTGGCCGCTTCATGGGCCGGACCTTTCTCGGTCGCGAGTTTCCGCCGCACCAGATCTCGGTCCTCGCCGGGGCGGGAAGCGTCCTCGAGATTCTCTTTCACGCGCTCGCCGATTCCGGTGACGGCGTCCTGGTCCCGACGCCGAGCTACGCCGGTTTCTGGATGGATCTCGAGTTCCGCGACGAGCTCAAGATCGTCCCGGTGCACTGTTCCAGCGGTGATGATTTCAGACTCACCCCCGAGCTACTCGATCGTGCCATCGCCGATGCTGGTCGCCCGGTCAAGGCATTGCTCTTCACCTCACCCAACAACCCCCTCGGGATGGTCTACTCGGCCGATGAGATCGACGAGATCCTCGATTGGGCCAGGGCCAGAAAGCTCCACGTGGTCTTCGATGAGATCTACGCGCTGTCGGTCTTCGGTGGACGGGAGTTCAGCAGTTGCTCGGCCCGTCGCACATCGCTGGGCGAATACGTTCACATCGTCTGGGCTTTTTCCAAGGACTTTGGCGCCTCGGGGCTCCGCTGCGGCGTCCTCGTGAGCGAGAACCGGGCGGTCAATGCCGCTGTGGACGCCTTCGCCTATTGGGCATGCTGCTCGGGCCACACTCAGTACCTGCTCGGTGAGATGATTTCGGACGAGGTCTGGATTGACGGCTACATCACCACGATGACGGCAGGACTCCGCGATGCATACGGCCGCCTCACAGGGCTCCTCGACGAAGGCGGCATTTCGTATGTTCCGGCCGAGGCCTGCGTCTTCACCGTTCTTGATCTGCGGTCTCACTTGACCGAACAGACCTGGGAGGCCGAGCGCGAGCTGTGGTTCAAGATTCTCGACGAAGCCGGGGTCAATCTGACTCCCGGTGCTGCTTGCCACAATGGCGAACCGGGGTTCTTTCGATTGTGCTACGCAGGACTGCCCACCGAGACCGTGGAGGTCGGCAGTCGGCGGTTGGTGACGCTGCTCCGCTGATCCTCCCCGTGGTTTGTTCCCAGCGGGAATTCCAAGCGAAATGACGGGTTGTTTCTTTCGATTATCGAGAAACGACATGCGCCTGGGGGTCCTGAACGTTGAAATGGCGGGAAATCGTCTGCGCTGCAGCGGTCCCACTCGCCCTGTTGCTGACGGCGCCGAACGCCGAAGCCCAGGATGACGGGGCACCGGTGAGCGAGGTTGTATGAGTCGGCCAAGGTCAACAACCCAAAGGAGAAGGTGACGTCATGGGTGGTCTTCAGAGCTTGTTCGAATCGTGGAAGCTCGTGAGCTGGCGGACGGCTGCGGTGGCCGCGGTGGTGATGTACGGGCTGGTCGGGTTCTTCGTTGTTCCGTCCATCGCGAAGAAGATCATCATCGACACCGCTCGGGAGCGGGCCGGGCGCGAGGTGACGGTGGGGGAGGTGAGCTGCAACCCCTTTACTCTGTCGTTGACAGTTCGTGACTTCTCCATGCCCGATCGCCCGGGATCGATCTTCTTGTCGTTTGACGAGCTTTACGCCAATGCCGAGCTTTCGAGCCTCTTCCGTTGGGCGGCGACTCTCAAGGAATTGCGGGTGGACGACCCCTATGTCGGATTACGGCGCTTTGCCGACGGCGGGATCAACATCCTCGAGCTGATGGACGACATCGAGCGGCGAACGCCGCCCGGTGACGAGGACGATACGGGTGGATTTCCGCGGGCGATTCTGCACCACATCTTGGCGACCGGCACGGCTGTGGATGTCGAGGATCTCGCTCGGGAGGAACCGCTGGTGTGGAAGTTCGGTCCGTCGCGGTTTGAATTCCGCGACATCAGCACCATACCCGACCACGAGGGGAAGAACGACTTCGTCATCGCCATGAAGCGGGGCGGGAGGATCATGGTCGACGGCGACGTGGTTGTCGAACCTCTCGGGCTCCGGGGTCTGGTCGTTATCGAGGGAGTGGTGCTCGAGAACGCCTGGCAGGCCCTGCAGCCGTTCTTCGAGTTTGACGTGACCTCCGGGCTCGCCTCCACCCGGCTCGGCTACTCGGCGTGGCTCGAGGAGGACGGGCCGCACGCCGAGATCAGTGACTTTCACGTTCGTGTGGGCGAGTTCGCCGTGGCAGCGGGGAGCGACGATCTGACGGTCCTCGAGGTCTCGTCATTTGTTCTGAGCGATGGGTTCATCGCCTGGCCGGAGGCGCGGGTCCGGGTGGCGGAGGTCGTTGTCGAGGGCGCCGAGGCCCTGCAGTGGATCCGGCCCGACGGGACTCCGTCGTGGGACGCGCTGGTCCCGAAGGAAACCCAGGAGCAGGTGGTCGAGACCTATCGAACGGTCGAAGAGGCCTTCCCCTGGGATATCGCTGTGGATCGGTTCGAAATCCGCGAGTCGACCGCACGGGTCGAGGATCGCACCTTCGACGAACCCGAGCAGTTGGTGGTAGAGAACGCCGCGGTGGCGCTCACCGATTTCCGGACCGGACCGGGCCACACGTGGGGACTGTCGGCATCTGCCGATCTCCCCGGCGTCGGACTGGCCAGCGCGACCGGAACCGTGTCCACCGGCGAGTGGGGCCTGCAGGCCGATGTCGAGCTCGCCGATCTGAATTTGGCGAGCTTCCAGCGCTATGTCGCGCGGATGGCGCCCCTCGAACTCGGAGCCGGTCGCATCGAGGCGTCGGGGACGGCCAAAGTGGGCGGCGGTGGCGAAGGATCCGTGGCGACCTTTGCCGGTGACGTCACCATCCACGAGATCGATCTCATGGAGACCGTGGTCGGATCCCATGTCCTCAAGTGGGGGAGAGTTGACGCGCGGGGGATCAATGCCAGGATCGGGCCGAAGGTCCTCGAGATGGCAACCTTGGACATCCATGGCGCCGGGATCGAGGTCGTGGTTTCATCCGATGGCAAGGTGAATCTCATCGAGTTTCTGGCCGCCATGTCAGAGAAATCGAAGGAGGCTGCAGGCGAGGAGACCGACGGCGAGGACGATGAGGTGCTGTCGATTTCGGTGGGTGCCGTGACCCTGCACGGCTGTTCGGCCGCCTATACCGACCGCACGTTGGCGCCGGCCTTCACCATGGCAGTCGATCCAGTCGACGGCGGCATCACAAGCGTCTCGACCACCGGAACGGCGGGCGCGGCGCTAGATATCAATGGTCCGGTGCGCAGCGGTGGTGATCTCCATCTCGAGGGTGAGATGGATCTCTTCGACCCGAAAAGACTCACTGATCTCGCCATCGACATCCGCCAGGCCGAGATGCCGCCCGCCTCGCCCATGTCGATCCGATACGTCGGCCATCCGATCAACGAGGGCCGGGTCGATATCAATCTCGACTACGAAATCACAAATTCGACTCTTGTGGGCAGCAACCGGTTCGTCACCCAGGACCTCGATCTCGGCGAACGGGTCGAGGGTGATCGCGTCGTGGATCTGCCCATCAAGCTCGGGGTCTCGCTGCTGACCGACAAGAATGGTCGGATCACCCTCGAGTTCCCCGTTGAAGGCGATCTCGATGACCCCAACTTCGGTCTCGGACAGGCGGTCGGCGCAGCGGTTGAGGAGATCACGGCGGAACTCGTCAAGTCGCCCTTCCGTGTCCTCGGCAAGCTTGGTGGTGGTTCCGGCGACGAGGACTTCGGATTCATCGAGTTCGAGGCGGGGGCCGCAGAGCTCGGGAACAACGCCACGGAGAAGTTGGCCACTCTGGTTGCGGGCGCCGATCAACGACCGGAACTGGTGCTCCTGGTGGAGGGCAGCTGGGATCCGGAGGGAGATGCGCTCGCGCTCAAGGCGCTCGCGTATGAATCAGCCGTCGCCGATCGGATGGGTGAAGATGGGGGACAGCCCACCCTCGAGATGCTCGAGAAGCTCTACCGCGATGTTGCGTCTGGCGAAGCCCTGAGGGAGCTGCGCGCACAGTACGAGGTCGAGGGAACGATCGACGAGACCGCCTTCTACCGCGCACTTCGTAGCGCCGTCATTGATGCACAGACAGTAGATCCCGCTGCGGTCGAGGCGCTTGCCGGTGCCCGGGCGGAGGCGATTTGCGGGTTCATCGTCGAGGCCGAAGGGGGTGACTCATCGCGGGTCCGGATCATCGATCCGGTTGCGGTTGAGGAAACATCGAGAGACGGGTGGGTTCGCTGCCGGCTCGATGTGGCGGCCGAAGGGTAGGGGGCCGGCGGGCGTCGAGTCCTTGGGCTCGGGTGCTCGTAGCTCGTTTCTCGTAGCTCGTTGCTAGTTTCTCGTAGCTCGTTGCTAGTTTCTCGTCGCTCGTGACTCGTCACGCCTGATAGGCCCTAGTCGTAGGGGCGGGTTTTATACCCGCCCTTCAGTATTGTTGAGGTTCAGAGCGAACGGCGGCACATTCCGGGAAACGGGAGCGGTTTGAGCGCCCAATGATCTGCCGTTCCCGCGGTTGACCCGACGGCTCTGAGGGGCGGGAGTAAATCCCGCCCCTACGAAACACCGCGCGATACGGGGTTCGAGTTCCGAGACTCGAGCTACGAGAAACAAGCTACAAGCAACGAGTACCAACTCCAAGGGATCGCACGCGGCCTTTGGTTTGTCAGGTTGCTTGAGCGTCTGATCAAACGATAAAGTCAATCATTACTTGGCTTTACGGTGCTATACTCCGACGTCAGTGATGATGTGGAAGAACCATTCCAAATATCGCCCAACTCGGTCTCATTTCCCGTCTTCGACTCTCAAGCTTGATTTGATCTCGAGAGTTCATTTCGTCTTCCGGTGCGGCTTCGCGTCGGGCGACGGTCGTTTTGAAGGAGGACCCGTATGGACGTCGTGATCCTCGCACGATTGCAGTTCGCGATCACCACCGTCTACCACTTTTTCTTTGTCCCACTGACACTTGGCCTCGCCGTTCTGGTCGCCATCCTCGAGACCATGTACGTGAGAACCGGGGACGAGACCTACAAGAAGATGACGAAGTTCTGGGGCAAGCTCTTCCTCATCAACTTCGCCATGGGGGTCGTCACCGGGATCGTCCAGGAGTTCCAGTTCGGGATGAACTGGTCCGAGTACTCGCGGTTCATGGGCGATATCTTCGGGGCGCCCCTGGCCATCGAGGCGCTGCTCGCCTTCTATGTCGAGTCGGTCTTCATCGGGGTCTGGATCTTCGGATGGGACAAGATCTCCAAGGGGCTTCACGCCACGGTGATGTGGCTGGTCGCCATCGCCTCCAACATCTCCGCCCTCTGGATCCTCGTCGCCAACTCGTTCATGCAGCAACCTGTGGGCTATGTCCTACGAAACGGGCGTGCGGAGATGGACAGTTTCTTCGCCCTGCTGGCCAATGGTCATGTCTGGGTTCAGTGGCCGCACGTCTTTTTCTCCGCCGTGGCCACCGCGGGTTTCTTTGTCGCCGGGATCTCCGCCTGGCACATCGTGCGGAAGTCCGATCAGGTCGAGGTCTTCAGACGGTCGTTCCGCATCGCCATTCTCTACGCCACCATCGGCGTCGTCCTTTCCATGCTGGTGGGTCACAGCCAAGCCCAGTACATGACCCGGATCCAGCCCATGAAGATGGCGGCGGCGGAGGCCCTCTGGGAGACCGAAGACCCGGCTGCCATGTCGCTGTTCACCATCGGCAACGAGAAGGAGCGCCGCGATGTCTTCGCCATCCGGGTTCCCGGGCTCCTGAGCTTCCTCGCCTACAACAAATTCTCCGGAGAGGTGCAGGGCATCAACAACCTCCAGCTGGAGTACATGCGGATCTACGGCCCCGGTGACTATGTTCCGCCGGTGGCTGTCTCCTACTGGACCTTCAGAATCATGATCGGCACCGGAACGGCGATGCTCCTGCTCGCCTTCTATGGTCTCTGGAAGGCTCGCCAAGGGGTGCCGGACAATGCACTCTATCTCAAGCTCATGCTCTGGGCCATCGCGTTGCCCTACATCGCCAACTCCGCGGGCTGGATCTTCACCGAGGTCGGTCGGCAGCCGTGGATCGTCGTTGGGCTGCAGAAAACCGCCGATGCCGTCTCGCCGTCGGTAGGGCTCGGTGAGGTCCTCTTCTCGCTCATCGCCTTCACCCTGGTCTATGGACTCCTGATGGTGGCCGATGTGGTGCTGCTCAAGAAGTACGCGGCGGCGGGAGTACCCGACGGAGGTTCGACGAAGCCCGCCAACGCGGGTGCGGTGTAGGGAAGGGAGGACGACATGGATCTCAACACTCTGTGGTTCGCGCTCATCGGTGTGCTCTTTGTCGGATTCTTTTTTCTCGAGGGCTTTGACTACGGCGTCGGCATCCTCCACCCATTCCTCGGCAAAACGGACACCGAGCGACGGATGATCGTCAACACCATCGGCCCGGTATGGGACGGTAACGAGGTTTGGATGATCACCGCGGGGGGCGCCATGTTCGCCGCCTTCCCGCATTGGTACGCGACTCTCTTTTCCGGATTCTATCTGGCGCTGGTGCTGATGCTGCTGGCCCTCATCGTCCGTGGCGTCTCCTTCGAATTCCGGTCCAAGATGGAGGACACCCGGTGGCGGGCCCTGTGGGACTGGATGATCTTCTTCGGCAGCTTCATCCCGGCCCTGCTCTGGGGCGTGGCGCTGGCGAATCTCATCCGCGGCGTGCCCATCGACGAGAGGATGACCTATGTCGGTGGGTTTTTCAATCTGCTCAACCCCTACGCCCTCATAGGCGGGCTCGCATCGTTGACGATCTTCACCCTGCACGGGGCCACCTTCCTGACCCTCAAGCTGGGCGGTGGGCTCGAGAACCGGGCTCGGGACTTCGCGGGCAAACTCTGGTACCCCGCGGTGCTCTTTCTCTTTCTCTTCGTGGCGGGAACATACTGGATGACCGATGTCCACGAACGCCTCGGTCTCAACCCGGGCGTGGTGCCGACGGTCGCGGTTCTTGCTCTCTTCGCCTCTCGGTGGACGATCTCGAACCGGCGAGACGGCTGGAGCTTCATCCTCACGGCCGTGTCTATCGTCTTCGCCACGGTGACGGTCTTCATCGCACTCTTCCCTCGGGTCATGGTTTCGAGCCTGAATGCGGATTGGAGCCTGACCATCTACAACGCGGCCTCGAGCCCGTACACGCTCAAGGTCATGAGCATCGTCGCCGGGCTCCTCGTTCCGGTGGTGCTTATCTACCAGTCGTGGACCTATTGGATCTTCCGCAAGCGGATCACTCCCGATTCACATCTGCACTACTGACTGGGCGCCAACGACAACCATCGACCGGGGAGGGGAGACCTTCCCCGGTTTTTTCTGTTGCCACCTGCGTCGGTGGGCTCATCCCATCGCATATTTACCGCAAAGACCGCCGCAAAGCATCGCATTATTGACTCATCGCACCATCGCAGTTGAGAGCAGGCCACGCGAAGCTTGGAGGCTGTCAGACTTCGTGCAATGCCTGGAGTAACGACATGACTCTGAAGGACATGCTGGAAGCCTACCCCACAACGGACCATCGCTCGTTGTGGAGCAGGCTTCCAGCCTGCTTGATGGAGGATTCGACCGGCGTATCCTGATCTGCGATGCACCTTGATCGCCGTCTCCTCGATCTGGCTCGTCCGCATCGCGCGGCTCTCATCGTGAGCCTCGCCTTCGGATGGTTGGGCGGAGTCGTGACCGTAGTTCAGGCATGGCTGCTGGCGCACATCATCGCCGCGGTCTTTCTCAGTGGTGCTGATCGCGCGGCAGTCGCGTCCGAGCTCGGGTGGCTTCTGACCATGATCGTTATGCGTGCGATGTTTTCGTGGGCGAGCGACGCCGCAGCAGCCCATGCGGCGGCCGGGGTCAAGCACGAAATCAGAAATCAAGTCTTCGCCGGGCTGATGGACCAGGGCCCGGTGGCTGCGGGCCGGAGCCGCACCGGTGAGCTCGTGACCCTCCTGACCGACGGCGTCGAGGCCTTGGACGCATATGTCGCAAGCTATCTGCCCCAGTTCGCCCTGGCAATGGCGATTCCGCTGACGGTGGCGGCGGTGGTTCTCAGCCGCGATCTGCTGTCGGGTGTGGTGCTCGTTCTCACCGCGCCCCTCATCCCGGTCTTCATGTATTTGATCGGTCGGACGGCCGATGCCCGCTCGCGCCGCCAGTGGCTCGACATGGCGCGGCTCAGCGCCATCTTCCTCGACACCATCCAGGGTTTGACGACCCTGAAGATCCTCGGTCGGTCGCGGGCTCAGATCGAGGTCATCGGCGAGGTCACCGACGCCTTCCGTTCGTCGTCCATGGCGGTCCTGCGGATCGCTTTTCTGTCGGCGCTGGTTCTCGAGCTGGTCGCCACCCTGAGCGTTGCGGTGGTGGCGGTGGAGATCGGGCTCCGGCTGCTCGGCGGGCGACTCGGCTTCGAATCGGCCTTCTTTGTCCTTTTGCTCGCGCCAGAGTTCTATCTCCCCATGCGGCGGTTGGGTGCGGCCTTCCACGCCGGGATGGCCGGGATTGCGGCATCGTCGCGGCTCTTCGAGATTCTCGAGGAGGGAAGACCAACCGCTCGCGTGCCGGGCGATCGGGACATGCCGAGCGACCCGACCATCGCCCTCGAGGATGTCTCGTTCGCCTACCCCGTTGACGGTGGGGAACCGAGACCGGCGCTGGATGGAGTGAGCCTCACCATCGACGACGGTGAGACCGTCGCCCTGGTTGGGCGCTCGGGCGCCGGCAAGACCACCGTCGCTCGCCTGTTGCTGCGCTTCATCGAGCCTACCGGTGGTCGGCTCACGGCCGACGGTGTCGATGCCGCTGCCATCCAGCCGGAGGTTTGGCGCCAGCGGGTGGCCTGGGTTCCACAGCGTCCGCACCTCTTCGCCGGCACCATCGAAGCGAATATTCGACTTGCCCGACCCGCGGCCTCGGCAGACGAGATGGAGACGGCCCTTCGTGCCGCGAGGGCCGAGGAGTTCATCGCAGGCCTTCCTGATGGGATGGCGACCCGGATCGGTGAGCGTGGAGCAAAGCTGAGCGGCGGCCAGCTCAGACGACTGGCCCTGGCCCGCGCGTGGCTCGCCGATGCACGGATTCTCATCCTCGACGAACCGGCGGAAGACCTCGACCCGCGGCTCCGGGCCGAGATCGATGAGAGCCTGAAAACGCTGCTCGAGGGGCGGTCGGCGTTGGTCATCGCACACCGGTTGCCCACGGTGAAGGTCGCCGACCGGATCGTCGTTCTCGAGAGCGGTCGCGTTGTCGATCAGGGCTCTCACCGGGAGCTCGAGAATCGCTGCGGACATTACCGCGGGCTCGTCCATGCTCGTGGAGGTAGTGCATGAGCACGCTTTTCCGTCTGCTCCGTCTGCTTTCGGTTTTTCGCTGGCAGATGGCGGCGGCGGTGGCGCTCGGTGTCGTCACCATCGGCAGCGGAATCGGTCTCATGGGCACCGCCGCCTTCCTCATATCCTCGGCCGCACTGAGGCCCTCCGTTGCCGAACTCCAGGTGGCCATCGTCGGGGTCCGTTTCTTCGGTCTGAGCCGGGGCGTCTTCCGCTATCTCGAGCGACTCGTCTCCCACGACGTGACCCTGCGGCTGCTGGGACGCCTCCGGCGGTGGTTCTTCCGAGCGCTCGAACCATTGGTCCCGGCGCGAGCGTTGGAGTTGGAGATGCGCTCGTCGGATCTTCTGACCCGCGTGGTGACCGATGTGGAGTCGTTGCAGGAGCTCTTCATCCGGGCGGTGGCGCCGCCCCTAGTGGCCGTGGTGGTTGCGTTCGGTGCTGGTGCGATTCTCGGCGCCTATGCACCCGAGTTGGCAGTGGTCTTTGTCCTCGCCTTCGCCGCCACCGCGGTGGTCATTCCTCTCGGCACCCTTCATCTTGGACGCGCCATCGCTCATCAATTGACATCGAGGCGCTCCGAACTGGCGGCGGCGGTGGTGGATGGCATCCAGGGAATGGCTGATCTGTTCGCATCCGGCCAGGGTCGATCTCAGCTCAAGCGGGTCGATGAGCTGTCCAGATCATCGTCCTTCCTCCGTGAGCGGGCGGCCCGGATCGAAGCCTTGGGAGTCGCCGGGGTGACCTTCGCCACCCATGCGACCGCCTGGCTCGTGCTGGTGTCCGCCATCCCGATGGTCGAGGAGGGGAGGATGACCGGCGTCGGTGTCGCCGTCGTCTGTCTGGTGGCCATGGCGGCCTTCGAGGCGGTTCAGCCGCTGCCCGCGGCGGCCCGCGGACTTTCCGAGCAGCTCGCCGCGGCGGATCGGGTCTTCGCCATTCTCGACGTGAAACCGGCGGTGAGCGACGCCGAAGATCCGGTGGCGGAAGCCCGAATGGATGGCGGCGCCGCCGTCGATCTGCGTGGAGCCTTCTTCACCTACCCGGGGGCCGACCGGGCGGCGCTGAGCGAGCTCGATGTCGAGATCGCCGCGGGCCGTCGCGTGGCGGTGGTGGGTCCCTCCGGCGCCGGGAAGTCGACGTTGGCGCATTTGCTGCTTCGTTTTTGGGATCCCTCGCAGGGAGAGATCCGGCTCGCGGGACGAAAATCGATCGAGTTCTCCCTGGAAACACTGAGGTCGATGGTCGGCGTGTTGCCGCAACAAACCGATCTCTTCACCGGCACCATCCGTGACAATCTGCTGCTGGCCGCACCCGAGGCCGGTCAGACGGAGCTCGACGGCGCTGCTCGGCGCGTCGATCTCCTCGAGACGATCCGCAGCTTTCCCGACGGTTGGGAAACCTGGATCGGAGAGCACGGCTTGCAGCTCTCGGGTGGCCAGCGCCGGCGCCTCGACCTGGCGCGGCTGGTGCTCCGCGATCCACCTGTCATCGTCCTCGATGAACCGACCTCGGGACTCGACCTCATCTCCGAGGGCCGGGTCATGCGATCCCTGCTCGAACTCTTCTCCGGTCGAACCACCATCCTCATCACCCATCGCCTGGTGGTCATGGAGACCTTCGACGAGATTCTCGTCCTCGACGAGGGCCGGATCGTCGAGCGCGGTGACCACCTCGAGCTGCTGGCGAGGAATGGCCTGTACCGACAGCTCCATGATGAGCAGCGTCTGGAGCTTGCATAGTGCCTCGACGAGGCGGCGTGCGGATCTCGTTGACCCGGGAGATTGCGCACAATCGCCAAAGTTCTTGACAACTGAAATGCGACTTCGTTAGGGTGATGCACATAGAAAAGGGAATCGCAGATGAAATCTCGTCCGGCATCTCGGAGGCGAGGCGGTCGCATGGGGCGTCCGGGCTCTTGTACCTCTGGGAGACAGCCGGCGGGCTCGTCGCCACTTTGGCGACAAAAAAAGGGGGGTACCCATGTTGTCCAGATTCAAATTGATGGATAGACGAGAGGCGCCGACGCATCTCAATCGCGGGCGGAGGTTTCATCGTCAGAGCATTGTTCACAGCCGTCAACCACCGCGAGTTGCCGCGCTGGCGACGTTGCTCATCGGTTGCCTGTTCCTGGTCCCGACAGGGGGTTTGGTAGCGGAAGAGAAGGACACCCTCTCCGTCGAGAGCGACGCCTACGGCGCAATCGTGGTGGAGATCGACCCCCGGTGCAGCGAGGTCACGCTCCGAAGCCCCGAGGCGAAGATCCGTTGGACCATCGACCCCACGAGGGTCTCCCGGTCCGTCGATCTCGAGAACCTGGTGTCGTCAGACGAGTTCAGGATCGATTTCAGCAAGTTCCCCGGCGGGCTCGAGGCGGGACGGTTCGACTCCATCGTGGTCCCGAGATCGTTGGCGCTGACGGATGATTCCACCGAGACGCTGATACCGATGTTCTCGGCGGTGACGCGCGATCTGCGTGCCGGCGTCTTCTACCGTGCGAGGGTTCTGTTCAAGACTCGTGAAGGCTGGGTTGCCAGCAGCCCGGTCGGGTTCATGTCGTCGGTCTGTCCCGTCGACGGGCTCGAGCAGTAGGAGGCGGCGATGAAAACGCTCAACGAAATTGTAGTTTCATCCTTCGCATCAACTCGTTGCCTCTTGTCGATCGCGATCGCCCTCGTCCTGGCCCTGGGGATCACCCCGGTGGTACAGGCCCAGTTCACCTTCGAAGATGTCAACCCGAGCACTTCGAACCTCGATCCGACCGACGCCGACGGCGCCACCGGTGGCCGGGTCAACGGCCTCGCGACCGTGGCCGGCAGCAACTCCATCTTCTACGCCGCCAGCGAGTGGGGCGGAATCTACAAGACCTTCGACGGCGGTCTCACCTGGACCCGGCTCGACGATCACAACCCCAACGGCGCGTGGGATGTCGAGGTCAATCCGGGCGCCGTCAACCGGGTCTATGCGACCTCCAAGTACGACGGCCGGACGACCAGCATCGCCGGCATCAATGTGAGCTACGACAGCGGAGTGACCTGGAACCATGTGGCGTGGCCGCCGGCCGGCACCAACTGTGCCTTCAACGACGTGGACGACGAGATTTCCGCCTTCGGAATCGCCGTCGATCCCGACGATCACGACGACGTCTACATCGGCACCAACTGCGGACTCGCGGTGAGCGACGACGGCGGATTCGCCTGGGACATCATCCAGCCCGACCCGGGCCAGGAGAACGACTGGATCATCGACGTGGTGGTTCACGACGGTGGAATCATCGACATCTGCGGCTTTCGCGGCCACCAGCGGTCTGACGACGGCGGCCTGACCTGGAGCGCACCCTCCGTCGACCTGCCGGGCGGGTGGTGCTCCATCGACGCGTCTCCTGACGAGTCCGATGTCATCTTCGCCACTGTCGGCGAGGATGTCTACGAGTCCGACAACGGCGGTGTGAGCTGGACGAACCTCGGCACTCCCGACTCGGGCCGCCAGGGGCGGATCCCGTTTGTCGAGGTCAACAACCGCGCAGGTGACGCCTTCGACCTGTGGTACGGCGACATCCGTCTGTTCCGGGGCGAGTGCACCAGCAACGTCGCCGGTCTCCGTTGCCCCATGGCGTGGGATGATATTCCAGACCCGTGGTCGCTCGCCGCCGGCTGGAATGGACCCTTCACCCGCTCCGTCGGCGGTCACGACGACGTCGGTGACATCGTCTTCGACGTCACCGTCGGTGACGACGCCTGCCCCGAGGTGTTCTCCTCCGACGGCGGCGTGTACTACAACACCGACACCACGAGCCCGGGCTGCCACGATCCCAACTGGGAGCAGCCGACCATCACGCCGCACGGGCTCTGGCTGTGGGCCATGGAAGGGGTCGACAAACCGGGCGCCGACATGGAGGACATGTACTTCGGCCTTCAAGATAACGGGACCTTCGGATCCACCGATGCCGGCGCCACCCTGCCCACGTGGAACAACCGGGACTGCTGCGACGGATTCGACTTCGCGGCGGATGACACCAACGCGCTGTACACCGTGTGCTGCGGCAGTCCGAGGGCAAACAAGATGTACCTCGGCAACCCGGGTCTCACATCCACTCCGGAGATCAATACGTATCCGGCGGATGGACTGCTTCCCGGCTTTCGGTTCCCTGACATCACCGACACTTTCGGCCAGGACAAGTACATCGTGCTGACGGTGGACTGCATGTACCCCGACGGCATCGACAATGACGGTGACGGTGAGATCGACGAGCCCGATGAGGTCCAGGGTGGTTGCACCGGAGCCAACAATGGTGATGGGGGCATCTACGTCACCGACGATGTGACCGCCAGCCCCATCGTTTGGACCGAGCTCGAGGATGACACAGCACCCGTTGAGCCGCCGACCGGCGGCGACGACAAGATCTGTGCGGTCAAGGCCGCAGTGGACGGAGGAACACCCACCTTCTACGTTCAGGTCGGCCGATGCGATGGGAGGGTGCGCGACGAGCTCTGGCGCTTTGTCGGGACCAACCCGAGCGGCGACGAGTGGACCCTGGTCAACCTACCGGACACCTGGCTCAGCGTCTTCGATGTCGATCCGAACGACCCGGACCGGCTTTTCATCGCCTCCTTCCCCAACCCCGGGGATCCCAGGATGATGCTGACCGAGGATGGCGGTGCGACCTGGACCGCGTTCCCCGAGCTCGACGACCTGATGATCGGCGGCGGCGACTTCAAGATGCGTACATTGCGAGGCGCCAACGGGCCGCAGAGATTCAGCGGCTATCGACAGCCGTCCATGGTCGCGTTTGACGAGGAGGATGAGAACATCCTCGCCGCGGGCGGCTGGGACTCGGGTGTCTTCCTGTCCACCGACCGTGGTGATGACTGGGTCCGGGTCACCGATCCGGACAGCACCGGCGGCGCGATCCCGCATCTGCCGCAGCCCCGGTACGCCTACTTCGATCACGACGAGACCGGGGGCACGGTGATCGACATGTACGTCGGCACCCGCGGTCGCGGCGTCTGGCGGGTCAGCTTCGACCAGCCGCCGGTGGCCGATGCCAACGGGCCGTACACCACGGACGAGGGGACGGATGTCGCCCTCGACGGCACCGGGTCCTTCGATCCCGGTGGTACGACGCTGACTTATGAGTGGGACTTCGACGACGACGGGTTCTTCGACGACGCCACCGGGCCGACCCCGGACTTCGACCCCGTCGGTGACGGCGTCGGTCAGGACGGGGTCTACACCGTCCGACTCAAGGTCACCAACGAGAACTTCCTGAGCGACATCGACGAGACCACGGTGACGGTGAACAACGTCGCGCCGACCGTGACCTTCGACCCGCAGGACCCCGAGGACGAGGGCGCTCCGCTCATCGTGCCCGGTGTCATCAGCGATCCCGGTTGGCTCGACGTGCTGACCGGCACCATCGACTGGGGTGACGGATCGCCGGTCGAGGACGTCGGCGGGGTGCTCGAGAATGTGCGTCCCGACGCCACCCTGACCTTCAGCGTGAGTCACTGCTACGGCGACAACGGGATCTACACCGTCGAGGTCTGCGGCTCCGACGACGACACCACAACCTGCGAGAGCGCGGACGTGGTCATCGACAATGTTCCGCCCGACGTCGCCATCGACGGCGGCCAGCTTACCGAGATCGACGAGGGAGAGACCATCGACGTGCTCGCCCACTTCTCCGATCCAGGCTGGCTCGACACCTACACCTCGACCATCGACTGGGGCTACCCCGGATGGATGGACCCGGGGAACCTGGTGGTCACCGTCGAGGGCTCCGACTGCGGCGATCCGGACATCGGAACGGTCACCGGATCAAAGCTCTACGGTGACAACGACGCGGGTGGCGGGTTCACCATCACCGTAGCGGTCGCCGACGACGACGGCGGAGTCGGGGCGGATGCCTTCAGTCTCACCGTCCACAACGTCGACCCGACGGCCGAGATCGACGAGTCGAACACCATCGACGTTTGCGGATCGCCGATGTTCATCGCGCACGCCGGTGAGGACGTGGACTTCTCCGGACGGTCAACTGATCCGGGGTCGGACGATCTCTTCCTGAGCTGGGACTGGGACGACGGCCCGCCGGCGCCGGACGTGACCACCGACTATCTCGTCGGGGTGCCGGTTCCCGGGAGTCCGGACCCGCTGCCGAGTCCGGAGCACGCCCCACGCGACGTCACCGATATGAAGACCCATGCCTTCGCCGAGGCCTGCTACTACAACGTCGGTTTCCTCGCGGACGACGACGACGGGGGGCACGGTGAGGATCACACCGACGTCGTGATCTTCGGCAACAACCAGCTCATCCGGAGCGCGGGTTACTGGTACAACCAGTTCCGCAAGGTGAAGGTGTTCACCGCCGAGGAGCTCGAGTGCTACCTCGCGATCGTCAATCACATGAGTGAGATCTTCTCCGAGGTGACGGTGGCCGACACCATCGCATCGGCCAAGTAGATGAAGCACCCGGCCAACTCCGACGGCGACATGGAGGTCCAGTTCGACCGACAGCTGATGGCGGTGTGGCTCAACATGACCAACGGCGCCCACGAGAACTACGAGCAGGGGACCACCGACGTCGATCCGGCGCCCGACAC
>JARFRM010000099.1 GCA_029287235.1 Thermoanaerobaculales bacterium | reverse complement strand
GGTGTCGCCTGGTATCTCCGGCCGGCTGGTTCCGAGCTCATTTTCAGAATTCCGGCCAGCGACAAAGACCCGCGCTCCGAGGAGCGCGGGTCGTCGTCATCCCCTCACCGGGTTGTTCGTGATTCAGCCGCGGGGGAAGTTAATCTGCGCGTGGGCCGCGGCCAGCCGTGCGATGGGCACACGGAAGGGTGAGCAGCTGACGTAGTTCATCCCTACCAGGTGGCAGCACTCCACCGAGTTGGGCTCGCCGCCGTGCTCGCCGCAGATCCCGACCTTGAATTTCGGGCTGATGGAACGGCCCTTCTCGATCATGTTGTCGTAGAGCATGTGCTCGCTGGGTCGAGTGGCGCAGTGGTTTCAGGACTGCTGCCATCTCCGCACCCGTCCTGAACCGTGTCAACTGGCTGCCTGCGGTCGCTTGAAAAATTAACGTAAGCGGGTTATGATAAATCCATGGTACAGACGATCCATGCCTATCTTGCTGAGATCGGCCGGCGCGGCGGTCGAAAGAGCCGTCGTTACCTCGATTCCGAAACCGCTCGGGCGATGGTCAAGGTACGGGAAGCGAGGCGAGCGTACCGCCGATTCCACTCCCAGTGTTTCTGGTCCTATGATCCGGAGTACGTCGTGGGTCCGGAGGATGTTGCCTGGGTTGCCGAGCAACTCAGGAAACACGGTGGGCGAGAGGAGTGGGTGATTGCGGGGAAGCTGTGCCGCTGACCGACTATCAGGCGGAACTCGCCCGGCTTTTGTCGGGGAACCGAAGCCCTGACTCCTACCTTGCCGGTGGAGCGGCAATACTCCTGGAACCCAACACAGCCAGATACAGCCGCGATTTGGACTACTTTCACGATTCCGAGGCTCGGGTGGCCGAGGCGTTCGCTGCCGATAGACAGCTCATGGAGCGCAAGGGCTATGGCGTCGACGTCGAGACGCAGCAGCCGGGTCTTGTCCGGGCAATCGCTCGCAAGGGGTCTCACTCGACCAAGGTCGAGTGGGCACACGACTCCGCCTGGCGGTTCATGCCTGCGGTGCACGACGACCGTGTCGGATTCCTCCTGCACCCGGTCGATCTCGCCGTCAACAAGGTCCTCGCGCTGGTCGGCCGCGACGAGCCGAGGGACGTCCTCGATACCTTGCACTTCCACCGCAACGAACTCGTCCTGGGGGCGCTGTGCTGGGCAGCCTGCGGCAAGGACCCCGGGTTCTCGCCGTTGTCCATCCTCGAGCTTCTGCGGCGTCGTGGAAGGATCCGTGAAGAAGATCTCGCGAGGCTCGACCTCGCCGGAGCGATCGACCTCCACGTGCTCAAACGAGAGTGGATCGAGGCCCTCGATTCGGTGAAACCTTTCGCCACATCCCGACCTCCCGAAGAAATCGGTTGCCTGTACTTCAGCGCTTCGATGCAGCGCTTCATCGATCCTCGCGGAGTCGAAGACGCGGTGCCGCACCACGGTCGGCCCGGCGGTGTGTTGCCGAGGGTTGTCGAGCATTAACGAAACGGTGCTGGAAGAGACTCGCTCGACTTCCATAAAAACGGTGGCTCCGTCAGCCACGGAGCGACCACCCCACTGACGGCCCTCGCAACCCCGACACCATCCGACCCAACGGCCTCCTCGCTGATGGCGACGCCGATACCGAATCTCCCAGAAGACGCTGCAAGCTCGCGCGTTCACCTCTCCATCACCCAGGTGCCGCCTGGGTTCTCCAGCCGTCTGTTTCCGAGCCCATCCTCAGAAATCCGCGCGAAAAAACCCCGCGCTCCGAAGAGCGCGGGCTCGAATTTCGCTACCTCTAGAGCGACCGGGTCAGTCTCTCGGGAAGTTGATCTGCGCGTGGGCCGCGGCCAGCCGTGCGATGGGAAGTTCGAAGACCAGTGGTTCTTCGTTCGTAGCCAGGGAAGTGCATTGCATATTTTCAGTAACCGATCGGAAGATGGGCTACTCGGAGGTCGCCGGTGGCGTTGTCTCGGTAGCTGATCAGCCCACGTCCATCGACGCCGATCGCGACTGAGGATTCTCTGCCGACGCTTCCGATACTGTCCACCGTGTGGGTCGTCGCAGTGGTGCACGCCAGGTCGTTGCAGTGAGCCACCTTGAGATCGCTGCCGGTGGCGTAGTAGTAGCTGATGAGCGCGAGGCCGTCGACGCCGATCGCTACCGAGGTGTGAGAGGCGTCGTCACCCAGGGTTGAGATCCGGGTCGAGAAGGCGGAGGGATCAATGACGACCCGGCCGCTGTCCACGATCAGACCAGGACCGAAGCTGTAGATCGTGTCGTCGTCGATTCCGTCCGCGAATCCTGGTGGAACAGACGTCAAGTTGTTCCAGTGCACCGCTCCACCGGCGCCGGACGTGCCGAGCTCGGTCTCCGTGAAGTAGCGGTCATCGTGCAGGTGCACGAGAGGTGAGAATGCGGTCGAGTCGAACCCGTCCAGGGCGTCGGCATCCAGACCGCTTCCCGGTCCCTCGACCACGTCGAGGGTGTTGCCGGACAGGTTGATCTGGTTTCCTGCGTCGCGGGGCGCCGTGTCGTCATCAGGTGCACACGCCCAGGCCGAGCCGTCCCACTTGGCGACCTGGCCGCTGCTGCACGAAATG
>JARFRM010000013.1 GCA_029287235.1 Thermoanaerobaculales bacterium | reverse complement strand
AGGGCGGCCAGGGCGATACCGTAGAGCCCGGCGAACTGGTAGGCGATGAGAATTGCGCCACTGATAACGAGGATCGGAAAAGTGGTGGAGTTCATCCCCACCGCAATGCCCTGGATGACCGTGGTCGCGGCACCCGTCTTCGAGGCCTCGACGATGGTTTCGACCGGCTTGCGGAAGGTCGCGGTGTAGTACTCGGTGATCATCCCGACCAAGATGCCGGCGATGAGCCCGGCAACAACGGCAATGGCGATGCCGATCCAGGTGAAGGTCGGCTCACCGGCGATGACGTCGGTGACGGTGAACGGCGTGGCGGGCATGAGGGTCTTGATGGCGAAGATGGTGCCGATGACCATGAAGATACCGGCGCCGAAGGTGCCGCGGTTGAGGCCCTTCTGCGGATCGCCGCCCTCTTTGGTCTTGACCAGGAAGAACCCGAGGAACGAGGCCACGATACCGATGATGGCGATGACCAGCGGCAGGATGACGGCATTGATTCCCATGCCGGAGCTCGCGGCGTCGAGACCTGCGTACCAGGCGGCGCCGAGGATCATCGAGGAGATGACCGCACCGATGTAGGACTCGAAGAGGTCGGCGCCCATGCCGGCAACGTCACCGACGTTGTCGCCGACGTTGTCCGCGATGGTGGCGGGATTGAGGGGGTGATCTTCGGGAATTCCGGCCTCGACCTTGCCGACGAGATCGGCGCCGACGTCAGCGGCCTTGGTGTAGATACCGCCACCGACGCGCGCGAAGAGCGCGATGGACGAGGCGCCGAGCGAGAAGCCCGAAAGAAGATTGAGCACCAACATGGTTGCGTCGCCACCATCGAGGGCACCGTCGATCATGCTCGTGTACACCACGAGCAGGGTTCCCAGTCCCAAGAGAGCCAGACCGGCAACCGATAGACCCATCACCGAGCCGCCTTTGAAGGCGACCTGGAGGGCGTCGTTGAGCCCCTTGCGGGCAGCCGATGCGGTGCGGATGTTCGCCGCGGTGGCGGTCTTCATCCCAAAGAAACCGGCCAGCGCCGAGCAGAGGGCGCCGAGGATGAACGACACCGCGATGATGCCGTTGGTGTTCTGCGCCGCACCGACCATCTGGTTCGACACGCCGAGCAGGACTGCGACGGCCACGACGAAGATCGCCAGCACGCGGTACTCCTGCTTGAGGAACGCCATGGCGCCGTCGGCGACCCACTTGCCGATGATCTGCATCCGCTCGTTCCCAGGATCCTGTTTTTGAACCCAGGCCGCCCTCATATAGGCGAAAATTAGGGCGATGATGGCCACCACCGGTGTCAGATAAATGAAGTGCATTGGTTCCACGATTTCCTCCTTCTCCCGCAACAAAAAGATCCGACCTCAGCTTCAATGGGAAAGCAATTTTCCCGAACCCAACGGCCGGGTTTCCTCCCCCTCCCGATCACGCCGTGATTGTAACCAAAAACTCAGCAAATGTGAACTGTTTCACACAGTAAATCTCAAGCTGAACCACATGATTCACGATGTCTTCGCCCCAGCCCCCCCAATCCGGCCGGCGTTTTCGCTGTGGCGGAGATGAAATCAGAAATCCGTGGTCGACAAATAGGCGAAGAGGCTCTCCCATATCCAGAAATCGGGAACGGCGCTCACCGACGCTGAGGAGTTTTCTTCGCCCTGGGCGTGATGAAACTCACGCTCTTCTGACCGACAAGACACCTTCAGGGGGAGCTCGAAAGAGACGAAATGAAAACAACCCGATTGTTATTGAGAATGGCACTCGCGATCAGGAACGAAAATCCCAGTCGATGAAGACGACCCGCGCGGGATTAATAAATCGACACTCGGAGGTTGCGAGAGCTGGAGATTTGTAAGCTGCTTGTTCGCAGATAGTTCCGGTGAGATTATTTAGAATTGAATCAGAATCATGGAACCGGGGGTCCGAAAATTAAGATTGAATCGCATTCACAAACGCTTTCGATCTTGAGATTCATTAGGAATTCAGCCATTTTCATTGACAACTGCCGGGAGATCTCCCTATCCTGTCTGGAGTTCTTCGTGACGTTCGATCTTTTTGTGGCCATTCGATTAAAGGAGGCGAAGATGGGTAGGAGGGATCTATTGTTGGACCTGCCCGGCGATCTCCCCGATGAGGGTGTGGATCGACGGGACTTCGTCAAGGTCTGCATGATGGCCGCCGCGGCCCTTGGACTCCCGGCTGCGACCGGGGTCAAATGGGCGGAAGCGGCCGAAGCGGGCCTGAAGCCATCGGTGATTTGGCTTCATTTTCAAGAGTGCACCGGCTGCACCGAGTCGTTGCTCCGAACCACCCACCCCACTCTGGACAAGCTGATCCTCGACATAGTCTCGTTGGACTACCACGAGACCTTGTTCGCGGCGGCTGGTCACCAGATCGAAGCGGCATTGCACGATGCTGTCGCGGCCGGTGGGTACGTCTGCGTTGTCGAGGGAGCGATCCCGACCAAGGAGGACGGCATCTACTGCCAGATCGCCGGTCGCACGGCGATCGATATACTCCAGGAGGTCGGCGGAAACGCCGCCGCAATCATCGCCATCGGTTCCTGTGCTTCGTGGGGCGGTGTCCCGTCTGCGGATCCCAACCCGACCGGTGCGGTGGGCGCTCAGGAGATTCTCCCGGACAAGACGGTGGTCAATCTGCCAGGCTGTCCTTCGAACCCCTACAACTTCCTCGGTGTCGTGCTCCAGTTCCTGACCATGGGCACCCTGCCCGCGTTGGACGACGAGAATCGACCCCTCTTCGCCTACGGGCGCACGATCCACGAGCACTGTCCGCGCCGTGCGCACTTCGACGCCGGCCGCTTCGTGCGCGAGTTCGGCGATGAGGGCCACAATCTCGGCTACTGCCTCTTCGCCATGGGTTGCAAGGGCCCGGAGACCTATGCCAACTGCTCGACCCTGCACTTCAACGAGGTGCCGGATGCGTGGCCCATCGGTGTCGGTGCTCCATGCTTCGGATGCACAACCAAGGGCGTCGGCTTCACCAAGCCCCTCTTCCAAGAGGCCGCCCTTCCCCCGAATTACGTTCCGCCCATTCACCCGTCCGATCAGCGCGGCCCCATCACACCCGGATGGGCCGGCGTCGTCGGACTCGCCACCGGAGCCGCAGTCGGCGGAGCCCTCATGGCTTCCAAGAAACTCGGCGAGGGGGAAACGGAGGGCTAGGATGAGCATGGATCGGAGAACGCTGCTAAAAGGCCTTGCCGTCGCAGGCGCCGGAGCAGTGGCCCCCGTGGAGGCCTCGGAGAAGTATGCCGAGGCGCCAGACGATGCCGTCGGGATGCTCTACGACGCCACGAAATGCATCGGCTGCCAAGCCTGTGTCACTGCCTGCAAGACGGCCAACAACATGCCGGGCAACCGGTACAACCCGCCGGAGGATCTCTCCGGTGACACCAAGAACATCATCCGTTTGTATGAAGAGGCCGACGAGACCTCTTATATGAAATCGCAGTGCATGCACTGCGTCGATCCGGGCTGCTGCAACGCATGCATGATCGGCGCGTTCAAGAAGCGTGAGTACGGCATCGTCACCTGGGACCCGGATCGCTGCATCGGCTGCCGGTACTGTCAGGTCGCGTGCCCGTACAACATCCCCAAGTTCCAGTGGAACACGGGTGTGCCGCTCATCGTCAAGTGCGAGCTCTGCAACCACATCATTCACGACCCGGACACCGGCACCCTCCGCGAGGGCGCCCTCCCCGGCTGCTGCCAGGCGTGCCCGAAAGAGGCGGTGATCTTCGGAAAGTACACCGATCTCATCGAGGATGCCAAACAGCGGATCGCCGATCGCCCCGAACGCTATTGGGGCCCTGACGGTGAGCCGAAGATCTTCGGTCTGACCGACGGCGGCGGCACTCAGGTACTCTATCTTGCCGATCTGAACTTTGAGAAGCTCGGTCTGCCGACCCTCGGCGACGAGGGCACCGCCAAGCAGGCCCGGGAAATCCAGCACGGGATCTATCGCGGCTTTATCGCCCCGGTGGCGCTCTATGGGGTTCTCGGACTCGTGATGTGGCGGAACAGCCGCGCTGCGAAGAAGGAGGAGGGGTAATGGCAGGCCATAGCCACGCTCAGCCCGTCGGCGGACCCCTGAACAAGAAGTTCGTCACCTTCATGGTGATCTTCCTCGGCCTCTGGGTCGCCGTGCTCGCCTATAGATTCATCTTCGGTATCGGGGTCGTTTCCGGCCTCACCGATTACTACCCGTGGGGCGTCTGGATCGCTTTCGACGTCGTCACCGGAACAGCACTCGCCTGCGGTGGCTACGCCATCGCCATACTTTGCTACATCCTGAACAAAGGCAAGTACCACCCGTTGGTACGACCGGCGCTGTTGACCAGCGCGCTCGGATACTCCATGGCCGGTCTGGCCATCGTCATCGACGTGGGCCGGTGGTGGGGTGTCTGGCGCATCCCGTTAGGGGGCTTCCCCGACATGGGCAACTACAACTGGGATTCGGCACTGCTCGAGGTCGCCCTCTGCGTCATGGCCTACATCGGCGTGCTCTGGATCGAGCTCGGACCCGCCTTTCTCGAAAAGTGGGAGTCGACCTCCAAGAGCTCGGCCCTGGTTGGTTTCGCCAAAGCCGGTCTCAAGTTCTACGACAAGGCACTGGTGTGGATCATCGCCATGGGTGTGCTCCTACCCACCATGCACCAGAGTTCACTGGGAACACTGATGCTCCTCGGTGGTCAGAAGCTGCACGGCCTGTGGTACACGCCGTGGATCCCGCTGCTCTTTCTCATCTCCTGTGTGGGAATGGGTTACGCGGTGGTGGTCTGGGAGTCGTCCCTGTCTTCCAGCCTCTTCAAACGTGAACGTGAAGACTCGATGCTCATCTCCCTCTCCGGGGCGATGGTCGTTGTCACTTCGCTCTACCTCGTGCTGCGTTTCGGCGATCTGATCATCAGCGGAAAAGTCCCGTTGATGTTCAACTCGGGATGGCTGAGCGTCGTGTTCTGGGCGGAGATCGGTCTTTTCGCGGTCCCGCTCTGGATGCTGGCGAGCAAACAGCGCAGATCGCACTTCCCGGTCATGCTCAGGGCCTCCATCCTGCTCATGCTCGCGGGAAGCATGTATCGGTTCGACACCTACATCACTGCGTATCAGCCCGCGCCGGGACAGACCTACTTCCCGTCGTTCCTCGAGATTTTCATCACCGCAGGAGTGATCGCCCTCGAAATTTCCATGTATTACTTCATCGTCAAACGTTACCCGATCCTCGGCGGTGTTCCCGCTGAAGCGTCGGCTCAGTAGAAGGGGGTCTCAGATGGCCAAAATGATCACTGTCGACCCGATCACGCGGATCGAGGGACATCTGCGTATCGACGTCGAGGTCGACCGCGGAAAGGTCCAGAATTCCTGGTCCTCGGGTCAGATGTGGCGCGGTATCGAGAAGATTCTCGAGGGTCGCGACCCACGCGATGCCTGGGCATTCACCCAGCGTATCTGCGGGGTGTGCACCACGGTGCACGCAATTGCGTCGGTTCGCTCGGTCGAGAACGCACTCGGCATCCAGGTGCCGATGAATGCTCAACTCATTCGTAACCTGATCATCGCGGCGCACGCGCTGCACGATCACATCGTTCACTTCTACCACCTGTCGGCGCTCGACTGGGTCGATGTGGTCTCCGCCCTGAGCGGCGATCCGAAACGGGCCTCCAAGCTCGCCGAGTCGCTTTCACCGTGGCCCGGAAACAGCGTTCAGGCGCTCACCGCCGTCAAAGAGAAGGTCAAGGGCTTTGTCGAAGCCGGCCAGCTAGGGATCTTCACCAACGGCTACTGGGGCCATCCCGCCATGAAGCTGTCGCCGGATGTCAATCTTCTGGCGGTGGCGCACTATCTGCAGGCACTTGACGCTCAGCGCAAGGCGCTGCAGGCCGTGGCGATCCTAGGTTCCAAGACACCGAACATCCAGAACCTGACCGTCGGCGGTGTGATGAACGCCATCAACCTCGACAACCAGGCGACGCTCAACATGACCAAGCTCTACCAGGTCAAAAGTCTCCTCGAAGAGGTTCAGACCTTCGTCGAACAGGTCTATGTGCCGGATGTCTGCGCCATCGGCGCCATGTACGCCGACTGGACCGGTTACGGCGCCGGCGTGACCAACTACCTTGCGGTCCCCGAAATGCCGCTCGACACTGCCGGGACCACATTCGACATGCCGGGCGGCACGATCATGAATGCCGACCTCGGAAGCGTGAAGCCCATCACCGGCTTCAACGATCCCTACTTCAAGGACAACGTCGCCGAGAGCATCGCCCGCGCCTGGTACGATGGTGACTGGCAGCTCCACCCGTGGGAAGAGGACACGGTGCCCAACTACACGGGCTTCGACGCCGAGGGTCGTTACTCCTGGGTCAAGGCGCCTCGCTTCCAGGGCAAGCCCATGCAGGTCGGCCCGCTGTCCCAGGTCCTGACGGCCTTTGCCCAGGGCGACGAGACCACGGCCAAGTGGGCGACCGCAGCGCTCGGGATCGCCTCATCGGTGGCCGGCACCAAGCTCGGACCGGGGATCCTCCACTCGACCATCGGTCGTCATGCCGCGCGCGCCATCCGCTGCGCCGTCATCAACGAGCATGCTCTCAAGCACTGGGGCCTGCTGGTGAACAACATCGCCAGTGGCGACACCGAGGTCTTCACGTCTTTCGAGTTCCCGAGGGGCGTGATCCAGGGTGTCGGCTTCCACGAGGCCCCGCGCGGCGTCCTGTCGCACTGGTGCGTCATTGAGGACGGCAAAATCAAGAAATACCAGTGCGTGGTTCCCTCGACCTGGAATGCCGGACCACGCGACGCCGAAGGACAGCTGGGCCCGTATGAGGCCTCGCTCATCGACAACCCCATCGCGGATGCCGAGAGACCTCTCGAGGTTCTCAGGACCATCCATTCCTTCGACCCGTGCCTGGCCTGCGCCATCCACACCCTCGACCCCGAGGGCAACGAGCAGGCGAAGGTGAAGGTGCTGTAGCTCGCGAGAGCTGCTTTCATCAAGCCCAGGGCCGGGAGGCGACTCCCGGCCCTTTTTCTTGGTGAGGAGTGAGAAAGTTAGAAGGTCAGCGCTCGCTTCGCTCGCTGGCGAGAAGGTCCATCTCACCCTCATACCTTTTAACCTCCTAACCTTCTAACCCTCTTACCCTCTAACCTCTTTTGCTCCGCTATACTCCTTCGATGAACGACGCTCCCAAACCGATCCGCATTCTCGGCATCGGCAACGTTCTCATGGGCGATGACGGCCTCGGCCCCTACGCGGTCGAGATCCTCAGAAGCCGCTACGATTTCCCGGATCACGTCGAACTGGTGGACGGGGGAACGCCGGGACTCGATTTCCTTCCCTACATCTCGCACGCTCGATCGGTGATGGTGCTCGACACGGTCTCATCCAAGGGGACACCGGGGACCTTGAAGATCTATCGTGACGGTGAAATCATCGGCTCCGCTCCCCCACCCCGATTGACGCCCCATCAGCCAGGCCTCAGGGAATCGCTCATGGCCACCGAACTCACCGATGCGAGTCCTCAGGAGATGATCCTGATCGGGGTCGTTCCCAAGACCGTCGAACAGGGAACAACCCTGTCTGAACCGGTTCAGGCCGCAGTCGACAAGGTCTTGGACACAGTGATCGAAGAGCTCGGACGCCTCGGTGTGAAAGCCGAGCCCCGGCAGACGCCGCTCGAGCCGGAGCTGTGGTGGGCCTGACCAGGACCAGCAAGGACACCTCATGCGAATCACAGAGAATCACGAACGTCTCCTGATATTCCTCGTTGCTCTGCACAGCATCATCGTCGGCGGCATGTTTCTTCTGGCTCCGCACTGGACCATGAGGTTTGCGGGATGGCGGAGCATCGACCCGGTCTTCTTCGCCTATCAGGCCGGGATCTTTCATTTGGTACTCGCCGCGGCCTACCTCCTCGAGTATCGTCAATATCGCGGTGTCTCGATAGTGATCACCGCCAAGACGATCGCTCTTGTCTTTCTGATCACCGCAACCGTCATCGATCCCATCCCGTGGGCGGTCTGGACCTCGGGCATCCTCGACGGATTGATGGCCGTGGTTGTGTGGTGGGTGCACCGCACCGTCGCAGGTGAGAAGGTTTGAAGGTTAGAAAGTTGGAAGGTTAGAAAGTTAGAAGGTTAGAAAGTTAGAAGG
>JARFRM010000122.1 GCA_029287235.1 Thermoanaerobaculales bacterium | reverse complement strand
CAGCGCCCAGCTGTGATTTCTCATCTCCGGGTGCTCAACGTACTGCAGAGTACGCCTCCGCGCCCGAAGATGAGAAATCCCAGCTGTGCACAGCGCCTCGACGCCCTCGTGACGAAAATTGGTGAGAAGGTCGGGCTAGCGAACGGGAAGAAATGCTCATTGCGCCATAGCCGTGGAGTGCCCGGTCCCCATTTGTGCGTAAGGCGCCGCGTTGCCGGAGGATCTTTCCTGCACAAATACGGACCCGGCACGTCCCGGTGGAGAGGGTTTTCCGCTACGGTTGCGGTATCGGTTGCGGTCCCTGCCGCTGAGGACGGTATGAAAATAAAAAGGTTAGAGGGTTAGAAAGCAGCTTCACGGCGGAGCCATCCCTCCATTCTCACCTTCTAACTTCCTCACCTTCTAACTTCCTCACCTTCTAACTTCCTCACCTTCTAACTTCCTGACCTTTTCACTTCTGCACCCGAGTAATGACGAACGGGTCGTCCCCCTTCATGAAGCTCACCTCGACGGTGGTCCGTTGGTTGTCGACGATGAGCACCGTCGTCGCCATTTTCCGGCCGGGTATCATCACCATCATCGGGTACTCGCCGGCAGGGATCTTGGAGAGGTTGAACCGGTCGTGGGTTTTGTCGTGGACCTCGTCCCTGAACCAGATGGTGCACTTCATGGGTTTGGAGATCACCCGCAGTGAGCCCTTGCCCAGGTGGACCACCTCGACCCTGGTGGACTTGAGGTCGCCGTGGACCGTGTTCTCCGCCCCCGACTCGATGGTGATGGTCGAGGTAACGGGATCGTAGCCGTCCTTGCGGAAGGTAATCTGGTGCTCACCAACCGGCAGACCGCCAATGGAGAGCTGCGGGGTTCGTTTTTCCTCCACCCGGCCGTCGATCTCGACGGTGATGTTCTGCGGCGCCGATGTCACCACCAACGAACCCACCTGCTGAGTCGCGGCATCCGCGACGCGCGACGACGCGGCGACCTCGTCAATCACAGGGATGAATTTCCCGACCTCGACCTCGATGGGCCGGTTGATGACGTCCACCTCGAAGGTCTGGGACTGAAACCCTTCCTTCTCCACCCGGATCGTGTGCCGGCCCCTGCCGACACCGGTGAGGAAAAGGCCGTCCTCCATTCTGCTGGTGTCCCCCATGGGCTCGCCGTCGAGGAAGACCTGCAGTCCGGGCTCGGCCGAGATTTGAACACCACCCGCGGAGGAGACCGCGGTCGCGCTGACCTCGGGTCCGACGCCGGTCGACACCGGCGCGACCGCAGGACCTTCGGTGGCCATCACCGTCGGCGCGATCTCGGCGATTCCGGACGCCGCTGCCGCTGACGCGACCGCCACCTCGGCGGTGATCCCGTCGACGCTGGGGAGCGTCAGACCTGGGCCGGTGCGCCAGTGGGGCGCGGCGTCGACGGGTTCCGGCGGCCAGGCGAGCCGGCCGGCGAAGTCAATATAGGCATCGACGTCCTCGGCCAGCAGGACCCGATCGGCGGCGAGTTCGCGGGCCGCGGCCGCGACCCGGTCGACGTAGTCCTGATGGTCGCCGTACCTCGCCTCGATGGACCGCCGTGGATCTTTGATCTGCAGCCGCGCATCCTCGGTCGGTTCAAAGGCCCAGAACGAACCGTCGAAACGAGTCAGATACGTCGGGGCGCCGTACGCGGCGGCTCTCGGGTTCCAGCCCTGATACGTGCCGAGAGGCACCGTCAACTCGGGCAGACGAATGCCTCCCACCCCGTTGCCGTCGTCGTCGAAGGCAGGGACCAGGGTCTGGAAGGGCTCGCCCATGGTGGGCGGAACCTCGGTGAAAACCCCATCGGTCCAGAAGTCGGTTCCATAGTCGACCCGTGGCGGTTGCAGGTTGCGCCCCGGGTGGCGCAGCCCAGGGATTGCCGGAAACCGCCGGGCGTGCTCTGCAGCGGTGATGAGCTCACCCCGATCGATGCGTGGGTAGCGACTTGGCGGCGGTTCGATCCCATCGCCGACCCACCGGTCGAGATTGTCGAGCATGGCGCGCTGGAGGTGGGCGACCGCGAGGGGGTTCCGTTCGTGCTCGGTCACGGTTCGAGCGCGGGTCGCGGCGCCGCCGTGGGGAGCGCCGTTGGTCATGTAGTAGCGGACGTCGGGATGGAAAGCGGCGTCCACGATCCCCGCCGGGTCGGTGTGGACAAGCGACGCCGCCCGGGCCCAGTACTCGAGGGTGTTGTTCATCATGATGATCTTCGGCACGTGGCCGAGTCGTTTGGCCTCGGCCAGCACATCGTTGTCCGCCGGGGATCCATCGGGCAGGAAGTTGAACGGCGGGTGATCCGCCGGGAAGTAGTTGCCCTCGAGATGGCTCGGGTGGTGAGTCGTCTGGGCGAACCGGTGGTTGAACCCACCCTTGCCGCCGCCTGCGACGTGAATCCTCGCCCCCTCGAAGACCATCCGATCCTTCTCGTCGACGTGAAAACCCTGCCAGAGCATGTGGACGATGAATCGACCCGACTGCGAGACCCCAAAAATGTAGGCGAGATCCATCGCCGAGTCCCGACTTCCATCAGTGCCGCGCACCGCCAGGGGGTTCGGGTTGCCGAAGCGATCCTCGTCGTCGAAGTGGAAGAAGGCCATGGCGTCGCGGACCGCGGCAAGCCCGAGACCGACCACCCGCGGGTTCTGGACCTCGTAGATGAGTTCGTAAATCTTCCCCGGCAGGAGACCGTCGTCCACCGCGACAGAGGTGGGGTCGGGCACGGTCACGCCATCCTCGATCCTGGCGAAGCTCCAGTGGTCGTTTGGGATGGTCTGACGTTCGGCACCCGGAGCGTTGCGGACCGTCAACACCGCTCCGGAGTTGTCCTCCGGATCGAGCGCCGGGTAACTCCGGCTGCTGCCCCACGCCAAAGGCAGGGAGGGTACCGGTCCACGGCCGAAGCTGTTGACGATCTCGGCCACGATTCGCTGGCGGATGGGTTCGCCGCTCTCGGTGGCGATGGGAAGCTCGATCTGAAGCCGATCGTTGCCTGCCACCACGTCCCAGTTCCACGCCGACCACAACAGCGAGTACCCCTGCTCCATGAGAAAGCCGTTCCCGGCGTCCTCGGCGGTCGTCGGGTCGTTGGTGCGTGCCCCACCGTTGATGTGGCGCAGCATGTAAAGGTTGCCGCGGTTGTTGACGTCGTAGAGCAGGCGGCCATTGCCGCGCGTCAAGTCAACCGGCTTGAGCAGAAGGAAATCCCCCTGAAACCGGACCTTCCCGTCTGCGCCTCGGGGCGCGAGATCGAGATCGACGATGGCGGAGTTGGCAAGATTGTCAGGGTCAACAGCATAGAAGAGCTGGCCGCGGATCTTCTCGTAGGCGCCGGTGTCGCCGAAAACCATCCCATCCGAAAAAACTTCGCGCGAGGTGATCTCGATGCGCTCGACCTCGGCCGGCGCGTGAGCGGCAATGAGCATCACGAAGAGGAATGGCTGCAGAATGCAGGTAAAGAAGCGTCGATTCGTTCGTTTGGTCATGGCTCTCTCCGCAGGGGCTTCGTCGTTCGGTCCTGGAGACTATAGCGCTGCTTGGGGGCGGCGCCGAGAGGAGATGCTGCCCCTGACGCGGACGTTGCGAACCGATTCTCCCGACCCCGGCCTTCTGGGTCGCCCCTGGCGACCCAGCGTCGCTCAATCAGCGTGGTCGTTCAGTGGTGACAGGAAGGGCGGCAACCACGCTGATTGAGCGAACGGCGGCCTCCCTCGTGGCCGGAACAGCCGACCTTCTGCGCGCTTCCCGTGGAGTGCCCGGTCCCCATTTGTGCGGGACGCGAAACGGTGCCGGGAGGCGGTTCCAGCACAAATACGGACCCGGCACGTCCCGCTGAACGCCCAAATCCGTGTTCTGTCGTGGTCATGCTTTCGGGTGGAGGAGACGCCACGTGATGGCTCGGACTTCGTCGAAGAGCCGGATTGCCGTAGCGGTTTGGGTTTTGTCGATGGCGCCTGCTATAACGAGGAGACGAAGATGGGTGTCGACCTCTTTGGCGGACCCATAGGCGATACGCCAATGGTGCAGCCGATCTCTTCCGGACCGGCCATGACCCTCTGAGAGATTCGCGGGAACAGAACTGGCGGCTCGAATGACTTGATCCGCAAGGCTCTTCAGCGGTGCAGGAACGCGCATCACGATCGAGATGACGAGTCCGGCGGCTTCGAGGGCTTTGCGGTGAGCGATGAGGCCGGTTTTCGGTAGAGCGTTGTGCATGATCACCTCCTGGTTGTTCATGCCGTCCCCCCAGCCGAAGGGGTCACCGTGGTCAAGGGGTGAAATGTATCGCCCTCGGAGGGCGACCCCTTGACCACGGTGACCCCTTCGGCTACTCGTCGTTTCAGAACAACCAGGGTGATCATGTCGGTCGCTGATCCGGTCGCTGCCGCTGCCTCTGACCCTGTCCCGGTCGCTGTCGGTGTCC
>JARFRM010000295.1 GCA_029287235.1 Thermoanaerobaculales bacterium | reverse complement strand
CTGGCGCTCGAGAGTCGGCCGGAGACGCGGACTGGACTCGCCCCAGGCTTTCTCCTGAGCGGTGATGAGCCACGCGTTGGCGGTCAACGCCTGATCCGGGCGGTCGGCGGCGGTGAAGAGCCCGATGAGATTCTCCTGGGCGGCCATGGCCGCGGAGGAATCCGCGCCGGCGAGCTCGAGCTCGAGTTTGACGAAGAGGCGCTGCCAGTGGGCGCTGTCCTCGACCTCGCCTCGGAGCGCGGCCACCTGGGCCAGACGGGTAAGATTCTCGTGAATGATCGCGGTGTCGGGTTGTCCGCTCACGGCCCCGTGAATCTTCAGCAACCGGTTGTAGGCGTCATCGAGCTCCGGCCCCGGAGATGCGCCGAGGTAGAGATCACCCAGGTTGTCCGTGCCGCGGCGCACCCGCATCCAAGCGATGTCGCCCAGGACGATCTCAATGGGAAGGGGATCCTCGCCTTCGTCGACGGCCGCAGTCAGAGCCTTCTCCCCCAACAGCTCGGCGACATCGAGCTCCCCGGCGCCGAAGGCGGTTCGGGCCGCCGCCGTGAGCATGGTGGCGATGCTTCCGCCCTCGTCGTCGGTGGCGCGCAGCTCGGCGGCGCGGACGAGCAGGGCCGGGGCCGAATCGGCGGTGCCGTGGAGGATTTCCATCTGGGCCAGGGACTCGAGGGCGGTGGCGCGTTCGATCGCGGTGGGCCCCTGGGCCTGCTCGAGGATCGCCACGGCCTCCCGCTGAAAACCGAGGGCCTCATCATCGCGCTCCTGGAGAGTGCAGGTCCGCGCCAACATGGCCAGGGCGATCCAGTGTTGGCCGGGATCGGCCGCGCCCGAGGAGGCGGCGACCGTCCGGTACCGCTGAAGCGCATCCTCGGCTGCGGGAATGTCCCCCGACTGCATGGCGGCCCTGGCGAGGCCGAGGAGGGGCATCAGCAACTCCGGTTCGTCGCCCCCGAGACGGTACTCGGCGGCAGCCACCTGAAGCTGGTACATGGGGAAGGCCTCGGCGAATCGGCCCAGGTGATCATACAGTCGGGCCAGGTTCCCGAGACTCGTTTCGAGGCGTCGGTCCGGAGGGGGGAGCTTCTGAGCGATGGTGAGCGCCGACTGGAACTCCCGCTCGGCCCGTTCGGTATCTCCGACGGCAAAGGCGTACTCGCCGGTTCGCGTGTGGCTCTCCCATGTGGACTGGGCGAAGACCGGGAGTGCGAGCATGACGGTGAGGATCAGCAATCGAAGAAAAGGCATGGTTTGTGCTCCCACTCAGACTGAAAGGGCGATGAGAACCTGGGCCGCGTAGTACATCGGCAGACCGATGCCGCGGTTGATGAAGTCGGATTGAACGAACCGGTCGCGAGCCACCGTGAGGTCGGAAAGATAGAACAGAACGGCCCCGACGGCGATTTTCGGGCCCAGGAAACCTCCGGTGGTCACTGCCAGAGCGCCCCACACCATGACTGTGATCACCAGGACGTACGCACCCACGGAGATCCTGCGGTGGCCCAGGTGCGGCCACAGCCACGCCAGAGCCCCGAAGCTCGCCAGTGCAATGGGCAGCAGGATCCACCTCGTCCACTCGGTGACCGGCGCCGCGGCATGGAACGCGGCCACATAGGCGACGTGGCCGAGCAGAAAGCTCAGGAGTCCGAGATCGAAGGTACGGTCCCGGATCAGAAGTACATCCCCGGCGGCGCACAGCGCCAGTCCGACGAGGAGCCAGGTCGCGATGGGGTCGCCGCTCCGCCAGCTCAGGGCGCCGAGGACGACGAAGGCCAGTGATGCGGCGGTCTTGGAAACCACCTCCGCCTCTCGGTCTCCGACCCGGATACCACGGAGAAGACCGGCAACGGCGCCGACGATCACCGAGATCAGAATCACTTTGACCATGGCGGGAATGTTACCAGCGTATGCGCTGCAGGTGCCTAGTCGGCGGCGGCCGGAATCTCCATCATGGCGACAAAGGTCAGAACGAGGAATCGCGTGGTTCTCCCGACATTCAAAGCGAGCGGATGCACCGGGTTCCTCCGGCCTGCGAATCGGCGGGGTCAGTGAGGTCGAACCGGTTTCAGCGTCACGTCGAGTCAGGAACGTGGATAATGATGGGACGCTGCGTTGGACGGTCGAATCATGTGGGGCGCCGGTACCGCCTTCCAGGGCTCGTCGCGACCGGCGAAATCTTGTTGAACTCGAGGACAGATGGCGACCTGGGTAATTGGAGACATCCACGGCTGTTGGCGGACGCTGCAGAGGTTGCTCGAGACAATCGAGTGGAACGCTGTCCGGGATCAACTGTGGCTGGTGGGCGATCTGGTCAACCGCGGGCCGTTCTCTCTCGAGGTCCTGCGCTGGGCTGCGGACCACGACGATCGCGTGAGCGCGGTGCTCGGCAATCACGACCTGCACCTGCTCGCACGGGCCTGCGGCGTGGCCCGGGCTAGAAAGGGCGACACCCTCGACGCCGTGCTCTCGGCCCCGGACCGAGACGATCTCCTGGAGTGGTTGCAGCGGCGGCCCATGATGTACAAGTTCGGGCCCTTCGTAATCGTTCACGCCGGGCTCGCGCCGGAGTGGAACATCGAGCTCGCCCAGGGCTACGCCGAGGTCATTCAGGCCGAGTGCGCCGATCGGGATGGGCCGGCGCTCGTGGCCGCCATCCACGCCAACCGCAAGAACCCGTGGCATGTTGATCTGCCTCGAGATGAGCAACTGGCGGCGGCGGCGGTGGTGATGAGTCGGATTCGCATGGTGGGACCGGACGGTCGAGCGATCCTCGGCTTCACGGGTCCTCCGGGGACCGCTCCGGAGGGCACCAACCCGTGGTTCGAAACGGCGGCGGTGTTTCGCCAGGGATACACGGTCGTTTTCGGCCATTGGGCCATGCTCGGTTTCTATCGCGCCCGGGACGTGATCTGCCTCGACTCTGGGTGCGTCTATGGTGGTCGCCTCACCGCCATGCGACTCGACGACGGTCGGGTGGTGCAGCAGGCGGTGATCGATGAGATTGAAAGGAGAGAAACATGCCCGAGCTCCTGATCATGCGTCACGCCAAGTCGGAGTGGGGGACCGGGCTGTCCAGCGATGGGGAGCGCCCCCTGTCGTCACGCGGGATCAAAGCGGCCAAGAGGATGGGGAAGTTCATCACCAAGGTCGGGGCGATACCGGATCTGATTCTGAGCTCACCCGCGGTGCGCGCCCGGACGACGGCGGAGCTGGCGAACAAGGCCGGGAAATGGGCGGCCCCCATGGAAATCGTCGACGCCTTTTACGGCGGAGGCTTGACCGATGTCCTCGACGGCGTCGCGGCCAATGGTTCGACCGCCGAGCGAATCCTCATCACCGGCCACGAACCCACCTGGTCGGATCTCGTGTCGCACCTCACCGGGGGCAGTCTCGTGGCCATGCCGACGGCGGGCCTGGCCTGTGTTTCCGTCAGGGGCGACACCTGGTCCAGGCTTGGACCGGGCTGTGGCGAACTCCAGTGGCACGTCAAACCGGCCCTCCTCAAACCCCTCTTGTAGCGTCGGAGTTTCGTCGGCGAAGATGGCATTGAAGGCGGCAGGTTGTGGAGGAATGATGATCGAGAAGAAACGATGCGGTTGGTGCGGGACCGACGAGCTCTATGTCGCCTATCACGACGACGAGTGGGGCGTGCCGGTGCGGGATGATCGGACGCTCTTCGAGTTCCTCATCCTCGAGGGCGCTCAGGCCGGTCTGAGCTGGTCCACCATTCTCAACAAGCGCGAGGGCTACCGCCGGCTCTACGACGCCTTCGACCCCGAGGTGGTTGCGCGCTACGACGATGCCAAGCTTGCCGGGCTCTTGACCGATCCGGCCATCGTCCGCAACCGGGCCAAGGTCGCGGCCTCGATCGGCAACGCCCGCGCCTTCCTCGACGTCCGGACCGAGTTCGGCAGCTTCGCGGACTACATCTGGCGCTTTGTCGACGGCCGACCGATCCAGAACGTCTGGAAGACCCTGGCCGAGATCCCGGCGAAGACCCCCCTCGCCGAGACCATCTCCAAGGATCTCAAAAAACGTGGGTTCAAGTTCGTCGGCCCGACCATCGTCTACGCCCACATGCAGGCCACCGGGATGGTCAACGACCACATCGTGAGCTGTTTCCGGCACGCGGAGGTCGCCGCGCTTTCCCGGGTCTGAGATGCCGCAGATCGGGCCGCCGGCCCGCCCCGGCACTGCGGGCTAGAACAAGCGAATTTGCTCGTCCGGCGGCAAGTGTCCGAGCATGATCATCTTGCGTCTGAAGGCCTGCTCGCGACGGATGGCGAGGTCGGAGCGTTGGGCGCGCAGCTCGGCGAGCTCGGTCTCGATGCGGCGGCGTTCGTCCGGATCGTCGGCGTCCTTGAGCTGCCGTCGAAGTTCGACGGCCTGCTCGCGAAGCTCCCGCATACCGGCGAGGATGACTGCTTCCTCATTGCTGACATAGACCTTCGAGGAGCAGGACGCATCGTCGTCGTCCGGTTGGTTGTCGAAGATCGGCAAGTGGGACGATACCTTTTCACTCACCATTCGAGTGTACCTCGCCCGATGAGGTTTTCTGTTCTGATAATCTGCAGATCGTGTTCACAATTGATCCCATCGCTGCGGGTGTGGAGTTCCGCCGACATCAGATCGAGGTTGAGGACGGTGTCCTTTTGACGGTCTACGAGTGGCAACCGGGCACGGGAGCGAGGCCGTTGGTATTCGTTGCCGGTTGGGTGTCGGTCATCGAGGGTTGGCGGTCGTTGCTCGAGGTCCTTGTCCGCGAGCGGCCGGTCATCTACATGGAAACACGCGAAAAGCGATCGGCCGTCTTCGAACGGGATCATGTCCGGCCGGCGGACTTTGCCATTCCCAGGTTGGGAAATGACGTCATCGAAGTCTGTGACCGGCTCGCCATCGACCCGGAAAGGAGGGTGTTTTTCGCCAGCTCCATGGGGTCCAACGCGGTGCTCGAAGGGTCCAAGGACGGGCGCCTCGCCGGTCGGGGTGCGTTTCTGGTCGGACCCAACGCGGAGTTTCGCTTCCCAAGCTGGGGCAGAGCGCTGACCTACATGCCGGCCGCCATCTACCACATGGCTCGCCCGTTCATGGTTTGGTACCTCAGACGATTCCGGGTCAACGTGAGCGTCGACCCCGAGCAGATGGCCCGCTACGAGCGGACTCTCAAAGCGGCCCACCCGGTGCGCTTGAAACTCTCGGCCCGTGCCGTGCTCGGCTATTCGCTCTTCCCCGGCCTGGAGACGGTGGAGATGCCCGTCGCCGTCGCCTACGCTTCCTCGGACAAACTGCACCAGGGCGAAGAGGTGCACCGCATCGTTGAGGCCCTGCCCCACGGTGAGGCCGTCGAGTGCCCCACCAACACCTACATGCACACGGCCGCGGTGGCGGGGGATCTTCGGAGATTCCTCTCAACCCTGTAGAATCCGGAAATGGCATCAAAGCTCGACCACATCCTGTGTCCTCTGATTTGCACCCTCCTGTTTCCCCTCTCGAACGCCTTTGCCGGGACGAATCTCGCTCCACCTTCGGTCGGCGACAGCATCGCGGTCCTCGGTGGTCACGACTGCGCCGATGGCGTGGTGAAGGACGACGGGACCCTCGAGACAGGGTATGGCTGGGTACCGTCGGTGGTGGACGGGCGCTATGTGCAGCGATTCGAGGCCGCCGAATTTCGGTCGCGCAAGATGGAGGAGATCTGCATCTGCTGGACTCGTACTCGGATGGATGACGAACTGAGATTTCAGGTTCAGCTCTATCGCGACCGTGGGGGTCGGCCGGCGCTCTTCCCCGAGGAGTCGGTGGATGCGGTCGCGACCTTGGTGCCGAGCTACCCCGACGGGGCATTCTACTCGTTTGATGTCTCCGGAGCGGATATGCACGCGCCGACCGAGGTCTTCTACCTCGGGGTCCAATGGGACCCCTCCCAGGAAGACTACTTCTTCGTTTGTGTCGACAAGACCGCGGATTCCCCTGTCGTCGACGGCTGGTTCATCGACGACAGAGCCGACGAGTGGACCAGCGTGCTCGACACCTTCGACCCCACCTTCAACGACCACCGGGCGATGATGATTCGCGCCCGTGCGCTCGAAGGCTTCTTCCCGTTGGTGCCCACCGTCGGCCCGAAGGGTGTTGCGTTCTTCGTGGTGATGATCGCCTGTCTGGGAGCAGCGCTGCTGGCTCGTAGAAAGAGCTGATGGTGCGGCTCCCCTTCTGGCTCAAGGCGGTTCTGCTGACGATCCCGGCGGTGCTCCTGATCGTGTTCCTTGTCCTCATCGCCGCCGGTTGGTACGTCAAGAATCAGATGCTCGATTCGGGAGGGGAATTGCGGCCGCTGATGGCGGCCTACGATGTCCGTCACTATGGCCTCGAGATAGCGGTGAACCCCGACCAGCGGAGCCTACGCGGAATCAACCGGGTGGCGGTGGAGGCCATCGAGCCACTCGATCTCTTCGAGGTTCATCTCGATGGCCGACTCGAGGTGACCTCGGTGGAGGTCGATGGCGAGCCATCCGCTTTCGAGCACGATGACGGTGTCATTCTCGTCTCGTTACCCGCGTCCTGGAACATCGGTGACCGGCACCAGATCACGATCAGCTACCGAGGGAAGCCCAAGACGGCGCTCAGGGCACCGTGGGTGGACGGATTCGTGTGGTCCGAAACACCCTCGGGTGTCCCCTGGATCGGCGTCACGAGTGAGGGCGACGGTGGCGACAACTGGTGGCCGTGCAAGGATCACCCGTCGGATGAGCCCGATGAGGGGATGGAGATCGCGCTCACGATCCCAAAGGGCCTGGTGGGTCTTTCCAACGGGAGGCCCCTGGGACAGATCGCCAACCCCGACGGCACCGTTACCACGAACTGGCGGGTTTCCGGACCGATCAACAACTACGGTGTTTCACTCAACATCGGTCCCTACGTTCCGGTGGAAACGACCTACCACGGAGTCGACGGGAGCCTGGATGAGACCCTCGTGTTCTGGGCCATTCCGGAGTCGGTCGAGGCTGCGCGACGGGTGTGGTCGCAGATGCCGGGAATTCTCGATGTCCTCGGTCGCCGAATCGGCGAGTACCCGTTCTTTGCCGACAAGCTGTGGGTCGCTCACGCCCCTTACTACGGGATGGAGCACCAGACCATCGTCGCCTACGGGGCGGGCTTCGAGGACAACGAGTTCGGCTTCGACGAGCTGCTGCTGCACGAGCTGGCGCACGAATGGTGGGGCAACAAGATCACCGCCTCGGACTGGGCCGATCTCTGGCTGCACGAGGGCTTCGCCACCTACACGGAGGCGATCTACGTGCTCGACACTCTCGGGGAGGGGCGTTATCTCGAGTACATGCAGAAGCTTCGCGAACGGACCATCAATCGGGTTCCGGTGATCCGAGGTGCGGACCTGACCGCTGCCGAGGCCTTCAGCCCGGATGTCTACACCAAGGGCGCCTGGGTGCTCCACATGCTTCGGTTGCTGATGGGTGACGAGGCTTTCTTCGAGGCGCTATGGGAGTTCGCCGACGGCGACAACCCGTCAGCCTGCCGCTTCGCCACCACGGATGAGTTTATCCGCCTGGTGGAGACGAAAGCCGCCCGCGATCTCACCTGGTTCTGGCAGCGATACCTCTTCACCGCCGAGCTGCCGGCGTGGGAGATGAGCAGGGTGAACGAAGGGCCCACGGATCGTGTCACCCTCGAGTGGAACGACGCCGCATTCGAGATGCCGCTGCCGGTGCAGATCGGCGATCGACGCGAGATCGTCGCGATGCCGGGCGGCCGGGGCGAGTTCGAGGTCGACACGAACGCCGATGTCATCGTCGATCCGAACCGCGAGGTCCTCACCGCGGGGCCATTGGCTCAGCCTCGCTGACCCTGCAGACAACCCAATGCCAAAAACGTTACCTACGCCTGTGCTTTCGCGCTGCGTGAGAACCACACGACGAAGACGCAGAGCGCCAACATCGAGATTGTCGCCAACACTTCGCCGGGAATGCCCTCGAAGGCGTGGTCCGAGAGGATGTGGATGACGTTCTTGGGCGCGGTGGTTCCGGCCACCTGTTTGACGATGGCCGCAGCGATGGCGTCGAAGGCGCCGATGATGGCGCCGCCGGCCATGAGGCCCGAGGCGATGAGAACACCTCGATCCGTTCTCGCCTTGACGGTTTCGTCGTCGTCACTCTCCCGTCTCCTGGCGACCAGCCACGACAGGATGCCGCCGATGAGCACCGGGGTGTTGAGCTCCATCGGCAGGTACATTCCCAGGGCGAAGGCCAGCGGCGGCACCCCGGTCATCCGCAGGATCAGCGCCAAGAGGACGCCGAGGGCAAAGAGGTACCACTGGAGCGGCGAGGTCTCCGCGCCGAAGATCCCGACCAGGATCTCCTTCATGGCCGAGGCCTGGGGGGCCGGGAGGTTGGCGCTGCCGAAGCCCTGGCCGGGGTCGGCCTGGGCGAGCACCCACATCATCAGACCGCAGAAGACGGCGGCCACCAGGGTGCCGAGGAACTTGAGCCCGAGCTGTTTGGCCGGGGTGGCGCCGATCCAGTGGCCGACCTTGAGGTCCGAGGCCAGGGCGCCGGAGGCGGCCAGGGCGGTGCAGACCACGCCGCCGACCATCATGGTCACGAACATCCCGTTTCCGCCCGAGAGTCCGAGCTTGAGAAGTACGAACCCGGTGACGATGAGGGTCAGCATGGTCATCCCCGAGACCGGGTTGGTGCCGACGATGGCGATGGCGCGGGCGGCCACCGGGGCGAAGAGGAAGGCGATGAGCATGACCAGGGCTGTGCAGACCGCGGCGTAGAGCATGGAGCCGCCGATACCGATCCCGTAGCTGAAAAAGAGAAAGGCGGCGATCGCGAAAATGACCAGACCCACCAGGGTGAAGGCGCCCGAGAGCGATCGATCGACGCGGGGGACCTCGGTGACGGCGCGCTCGTCCTGGTGGCTCATTCCGACGATGTTGGCGCCGATGGAGCGCACCATGGACGGCATGGAGGAGAGGATCCCGAGGATTCCCGCGCCGGCGATGCCGCCGACGCCGATGATCCGGACGTAGTACTTGAAGACGGTGTCCGGGTCCATCTCGGCGATCGGGATGGTCCCGGGGCCGAGCACGCCCGGGACGTTGGTGCCGATGGCGTGCACCAGAGGAACCAGCACGAAGTAGGACAGGAACGACCCGGCGCAGATGATGGCCGCATAGCGGATGCCGACGATGTAGCCGATACCGACGATGGCCGCGTTGTTGAGCACCCGCAGGGTCATGAAGTGGCGCTCGAGCAGACCGCCGAGACCAACCGCGCGGAACGAGATCTCCTCCGCCATGAGGTGGAACGAGGTGACGAGGCCGTCGTAGGCCGCTCCGATCCCCGCGGCGAGGGCGAGGATCTTGGCCTGGCCGCCCACCCGCTCGCCGGTGAGCAGGATCTCGGTCGTGGCGGTGCCTTCCGGCCAGGGGAACTTGCCGTGCATCTCGACCATGAAGTGATAGCGCAGCGGTATCAGGAAGAGCACCCCGAGGCAGCCGCCGAGAAAGGAGACCATCACCACCTGGAGCATGGTCGGTTGGGCGACCCCGGAACCGACCTCCGTCGAGAGCATGTAGAGCGCCGGGATGGTGAAGACCGCACCCGAGACCACGTGCGACGAGTTGGCGCCGATGGACTGGATGATGACGTTCTCGAGGATGGTCGATTTGCGCGCGAACATGGGCGACAGACCGATCGCGAGGATGGCGATGGGAATGGCGGCCTCGATGCCCTGGCCGACGCGAACCGCCAGAAAGGCCGCGCCCATGGCGAAGAGGGCGCAGAAGATGAGCCCCAGAGTGACCGCCCGGGCCGTGACCTCGTAGACCCCGGCCTCATCGGGCACCACCGGGATGTAGACCTCGCCGGGCTCCAGCGGGCGTCGTGCGTTCTCGGGCAGACCTTCGATCGCTCCGGTCGGTTCGTGGCTCATGCTCTCCCCCTCGATCCGGTCGAGTCAGTGTACCTTCGCCCGATCCCGATCCCGATCCCGATCCCGATCCCGATCTCGAGAAGGCGGACTCAGATCTCCATTCGTTCTCTGATCTCTCTCCACAAAGCCGTGAAGGCTCGGGCGGCGGGTTGTGAGGGAAGGGTGGCGGCGACGGGGGCCCGCGTGATGCCCATCTTCTCGACCACCGATGCGGATGGGATGGCGACGGTGAGAAAGGCAGGATCGGCGAGGCAGGCCAGACCGAGCTCGTTGTGCATCTTCTTCCGCAGGTCGACCATGGAGAGAAACGGGAGCACGTCGGCGCCGCGGCCCTGCTCCGAGATGAACACGCGCACCTGGTGCAGAGTGCGCATGGAGAGGGTCGACGGGATGACCGGAATCAGGACCGCGTCAACGGTTTTGATGACGGTTTCGGAGACCAGCGACACCGATGGCGGGCAGTCGAGAATCACGAGGTCGTGTCGGTCGGCGAGGCCGTCGAGCTTCGCCGCGAATCGTTTCCTCGGTTTCTTCGTGGCATCCAACGCGAGGTCGAGATGGCGGTAGGCGAAGTCCGCGGGCAGGATGGTCAGATTGTCGAACTCGGTGGGGAGGACGAGGTCTGCGAGGGCGGTCCTCTTCCTGGTGATGGACTCGACGGCCCCTTCCATGCCTGGTGGTATACGGAGGTAGAAGCTGGCCGCGCCCTGCGGGTCGAGGTCCCAGAGAAGCGTCCTCAGACCGTCGGTCGCGGCGGCGTGGGCGAGGTTCACGGCGGCCGAGGTCTTGCCGACCCCTCCCTTGATCGTCCAGACCGCGAGACTCTTCACATTGACCCCTTTCCGCCGAAGAGGCGGCCGAACGCCGCGCGTGCCGGCTCGCCGGAGAATCCGACAAACGCGTCGTGGAATGCCAGGCGAAAATCTTCTTGGCGGCGTTCGAGAACTCCGGAGAGTCGGCCGACGGTGAGAATGCTCGATGTTTTCACGCCGCGGTCGGAGCGAAGCTCACGAGCGTAGCCCGACAGCCGATCTCGCTGAACCTCCATGTCGTTGAAACCACCGAGGATGTCCTGCAGTCGTTTGAGCTCCTTGATCCGGGCGGTGATCTCGGTTTTCGGATAGAGGCTGCGGAAGAACTCGAGGAGGTAACGGAGCTTCTTCGCGTCGATGCGGAGGCGGTGGAGAGCTTCGGCCGGTGGTTCCGGGCCGAGGTTGCCGCCACGCTTGAGGACGCGCCGGTACGCCTTGGTGATGCGTTTGGCGGCGAGATCGGCAATCCGCCGGTCGGCGAGAGGGGCCGAATCCGTCCCGGTGTTCTCGAGCGCCTCTCTCCAGCTCTCCACAAAACGGTTGAATCGAAGGGATCGAAGGGCGCGAGCCACCGCGCGGTGGGCGATGGCGCGTTCCTTCGCGATGAGCTTTTCGAGGGGCTCGAGATTCCCGGCGAGCGCATCGGTCAAGAGGGAGCGGTAGGTGGGCATCTCGAGGAGGTAGACATCGAGATCGCGGAGCGGGCCGGTGATCCCGCCCAGCCACTTGAACTCGGTTTTGAAGTGGGCGACGACCTCCGGGGGGAGAACGCCCTCGAGCTGGGTCAGGGCCGACCGGGAACGTCGGCAGGCGGCCCTGAGATCGTGGAGAAACTCGGTGTCGAGGTCGTCGATGGTACCCGGGACGTTGGCTTCGACGGTGTCGAGAAGGACGAGCAGAATCGTCCGTGCTGCGGCGCCCGCCGTCTGTTCGGAATCGAGCCGGATACGAAGCTTGGAGCTGTAGCCGCCGGGGATTCTACCGCCGGCTTCGGCGGCGACCTCGAGATCGTGGGGGGGAATCTCCTCCACCCCGCCGGCCTTGACGAGGGCGTTGAAGGGATCGGAGCTGCTGCTTCGGAGGGTGTTGCTCGCAAAACTCCGGGAACCGCCGTTCGCGGCCCGGGCCCCGGATCTCTCGAGGCGAATCCGCGCCACCATGTCGCCTTCGTGGTTTTCCACACGACCGTCCCGGCGTTCAACCGAGAGCTCGCCGATTTCCACCAGGGCGCGGATGTCCATGAGCGGACCGATGGTCTCGGCGAGATGGCCCTGCGGCAGGTCGTCCGCCGTTCGCGGCGTGGATCCGGTCGAGACGACAAAAGAGTCACGGCCGGGTTGGAAGAGCACCAGACGCCGGCGACGGCCGCGTTCCTCGGTGAGCGCGAGACCGGCGCGGTGGAGTCGCCAGTCGAAGGTGTCGAGATAGGTGACGGTGAGCCTTTCCGGAGGGCCAAGCCTCAGGGTGTGGCCCGGGTCTAGGGCTCCCACCAGGAAGGATTCGTCGAGATCCGGGGGGAGGAGAAACCGCGTCATGAAACTCGCAGCCGTCCGGTGTCTGGCTACTTTTTCTTCGGCGATTTCTTTTTTGACTTGGCCTTGGCGATTTTTTTCTTAGCGGTCTTTTTCGTGTCGGTGGGCTTCTTGGCTCTCGCTTTTTTCCGCTTCTTCTTGTCGGCGGATTTCTTCGCCGCCTTTTTCTCCGCCTTCTTTTTCTCCGCCGCCTTCACCTTGGCCTTCTTCTTGGCGAGCTTCTTCGCTTCGGCTGCCTTTTTCTTTTCCCTGGCTTTCTTCTGTTTCTTTTTCAGCTCGTTCTTCTTGGCCTTCTTCTTAACGGACGTCGTTTTCCCAATCGCGGGCTTCTTGGTCGAAGGCGTGGGCTTGGTGCCGGCTTTTGCCGCTGCGGGTCGGCTCGCGACGGCGGCGCTTTGGACCTTGCCCGCGAGCTCTGTTGCCGCGGTCTTGACCGCCACGGCGCGGCTCGCGAAAAAGCCTGGAACGGTCGCGATGAGCTCCGCGGGTGCGGCGGCGAGGGCCTTGACGGAATCGATTCCGAGAGTTTTCAGCCGGTCGGCGGTCTTTGGTCCGATTCCTTCGACATCGGTGAGCTTGGGGTCGGCCACGTTTCCTCCTGTGTCGATCTCCAGTGCTGAGCCGCGGAGTCGAGAGTGCGTTTTCAGAATAATCCTAGCACGTGGAGCGAGGTCAGAACGGCTGTACCTCCGAGTGTCTTCCGGGTCGGAAGCAGGCGGCACGCCGGGCGGGTGGTGGAGCGCTGGAGGATTGTGGCCCGGGGGCCGGCCCTCGGGAGGAGGCTCTCGATCCGGAGACGGACGAGGGTCACGCCACCTTGGAGTCGGCCGGCGAGCTCGAAGTGGTCTTGTCGGAGGTCTTGGCCGAGCTCGCGGTCTCGGTCTCGGTCGTGGTCTCGGTCTTGGTCTTCGACGCAGGGGAACTGCCGTTGCCCTTGCCGTAGTCGGTCACGTACCACCCCGAGCCCTTGAACTTGAGGGCGGGCGCGCCGAGGAGCCGGTGGGCCAACCCACCGCATGCAGGACACACGCCGTCGTGGAGAGTGGACGCCTTTTCGATCCGCTCGAAGCGGTTCTCACACTCGTGGCACTGGTACTCGTAAAGTGGCATGAGATTCCTCCACGGTCGCGCCGGGACGGCCGACGGTCGGTCATTCTCCGCCTTGACAAGCGTCGTGTCAAGTCTCGGTCTTTTTGCAACAACACTCCAGGAGCGCCTGGTCTTCCGGTTGCGAGGTCGCCGTGCCTTTTCGCTCTTTTTCGGGAAGGAGATTGCTGATTTTGAGGTTGCATCTCAGTGGAATGACTGTGATGATGGTTCATCATCACCGAGGAGAGATGAAATTTTGACGATTTCGCTGCATGTTGTGCCCACCACGGGAGCGCCGTTCGACCACGAGCCGGACGGCGACTCGGTCATCATCGGTCGATCGTCGGACGCCGCGATCGCGGTTCCCGATCGGTCCATGTCCCGGCGCCACGCACGGTTGTTTCGATCGGCCGGCGAGTGGTTGGTCGAGGATCTCGGTTCGCGCAACGGGACCCTCCTCAACGGACGCCAGATCACCGATCCGACACCGGTCGGGATCGGCACAAGCCTGAGGGTCGGGAGCACGACCATCAGCGTTTCGGAAAGCGCCGGCGAGGCGACGGCCCTCACGTCGGCCGGGATCGAGTTCGACGGCCACTCCGTCTTTCGATCGGCGGCCGACCTGCTCAAGGAGCCACAGGCCATATCGAGCGGAGCGGTCAGCGTCGAGGATGATGTTCTCAGGCGCTACACCGCACGGCTCAAGGTCCTCAACGAGGTCCACCAGTCACTCGACCGCAACCTCTCCCTCGAAGACCTCCTTGAACTGATCCTCGACCGGGCCTTCGACAATCTCCGCCCCGAGGAGGGAACCATCTTTCTCAAGGGTGCGGACAGTGAGTACTATCGGGCCGCCACCCGATCGATCAAGGGTGATGGCTCGAAATCTCTCTACTCGAACAGCCTCGTCCGCCAGGTTGTGGAGAAGGGTCAGGCGGCACTGGTTCTCGACACCACCGCGGATGAGCGATTCAACCAGGCGATGAGCCTGCTCGATGCCGGCGTCCGCTCGCTCGTGGCGGCGCCGCTGCTCGATCCCGCGGGCGCACTCGGAATGATCGTTCTCGGATCGACGCTCGGCATCCGGCAGTTCAACGAAGGCGATATGGAGCTGTTGACCTCGCTGGCGTCGGTGGCGGCCATGCGCATCCGCAACACCCGTTTGACGGAGGAGGCGCTGGAACGCGAGCGTCTCGAGCGTGATGTCGCGTTGGCGCGACAGATTCAGGTCGGTCTCCTGCCCAGCGCCCTGCCCGAGATCGAAGACTGGAAGATCTACGCGCACAACATCCCCTCCAGGGGTGTTTCGGGCGACTTCTACAAGGTCGAGTTGGTTGACGACGGCACCTGCGCCATCATGGTGGCGGATGTGTCCGGAAAAGGGATTGCCGCCTCGCTTCTAACCGCGTCCCTCGAGGCCTTGGCGGCGGGTCCGATCCACGACAGCGTGCCGCCGGAGAAGATCTGCGATCGCGTCTCCCATCTTCTCTTCGAGCGGACCCCGCCCGAAAAGTACGCGACTGGATTTCTTGCCTCATTCGATCCTGTTTCCGGTGTTTTCCGCTTCTGCAACGCCGGACACAACCCGGGAATCGTCCTCAGGACCGGCGGTGAAGTGGAGCTGCTGGAATCGACCGGAATGCCGTTGGGGATTCTCCCTTCCGCAGTCTATGCGGGCGAGGACGTGACCCTCGAAATAGGGGATACGGTGGTGCTCTACACCGACGGTCTCACCGAGGCCGAGAATCCCGAAGAGGAGGAGTATGGCGAGGAACGCCTCGCCGAACTCTGCGCGGAGCACAGGGCAGAGTCCCTCGAGGAGCTGGCGGCCACCATCAGCGCCGATCAGGACGCCTATGTCCGGGGGGTGCCCTATGTCGACGACCGCACAGTGGTGCTGGTGCGCAGGGTATGAAGGGCTGCCGACTCTTGCTCCGCCGGAAATTCTGAAACCACCCCGTGAATGAGTTCTCCGTTTCTTGTGTTGCTATTGTGAACGAGATACAATCTCGAAAACAGGGGAGCGTCCCGACAATGAAATCTGAACGGAAGAGCGGCGGCTGCCATCTCCTGTCACCGCATGGGGCCGGTGGCTCGGGCGGGATGTGGCAGGCGGAGGGGGATGATCTCCGTCCGCGGATGGCGAGAAGCGGGATCCGACCGGGATACGCCATAATGAACCAACGAACCCACGACTGAAGAGATGAAACGGGGGCGCCCATGCATCTGCGCTTCGTTCGGTTGAAAATCAAGCAAGAGAAGATTTGGGACGCTCAGAAGTTCTATGAGGACAGGGTGTTCCCTCAGCTCGAACAAACAGACGGCTGTTTGTTCGCCAGCCTCCTTCAAGGGACGATTCACGGAGACGACTACATTTCCATGACGGTGTGGACGAGCGCCGATGCGGCTGAGAAATACGAGCACGGCGGTGTCTTCGACCGGCTCCTGGATGAGTCCGACGAGCTCTTGCAGGAGGCCGAAGAGTGGGTGACCGATCTCGCGGGTGCGGGCAATGCGGTGGTCTTTACCGGGATCGACCCGGAGGTCGAAGCCTGGGACTCGGCCGGGGACGCCGACGAGCAGGTCCTGGCAAAGGTCGGTGAGGAAAGAGTTTTTTTGAGGATGGTGGCTGCGAGGCTGCGGCGAGGAGCGTTCGACGAGTTCGAGCGCCGGTTCGAGCTTGAAGTTCGGCCTGCTCTGGCAAAGATCCCGGGCTGTCTCGGCGCCTTTCTCGTGGCCGGCGCCGGAAACCGGACACGCATACTCTCTGTGACCATGTGGGCGCGGGAGGAGGATGCGGTCAGATACGGCCTCAGCGGTGAGTTCGAGCGTATCTCTTACCGTCTCAAGGACACGTTTTCCGACCTTTACGAGTGGAACATCGCCCTGTCGAGCGATTCGAAAGCGGCCGACACCACCACCGGGCGAGGACCCGAGGTCCAGGGTTACCAGCTGGTGGTCGGTCGCAAACTCAAGTGATGAATCGACGAGAGCCGATCCGGCAGCAGCTTGCGGGGTAGGTGCTACCATTTCCGAAGAAGGACCTCCGACGTCTGACGAAGTTCGGCCGATGGTTGGATGCGGGCCGGGTTCCTACCCGACTGCGGGAGCAAATAATGAACGATGTCGAAAAGCACGAATGCGAGTTTGATCCGGATCGGTTGCTGCTCAAGCTCGATTTTCAGCTCCCGGGAAACGTGGAATCCATCCAACCGGCGGTGGACGAGATCATGGAGGTTGTGGGCTCGATCGAGTGCGCCGAAGGCAGTGAGTTCGAGGTCGAAGTCGCGTTGCTCGAGGCATTGGCCAACGCGGTGCAACACGGCTGCCGAGACGATCCGTCGAAGTCAATCGAGGTCTGCGTCGCCTGCGAGATCGATCAGGGTATGCTCGTCATCGTCCGCGATCCCGGCACGGGCTTCGATCCGGGTGGGATCCCCAGTCCGGTCAAGGGCGAGAATGTCTTCTCCGACCACGGTCGCGGGATTTTCCTCATCAATCAGCTCATGGACAATGTCGAGTACCGGAGCGGCGGTACCGAGATCTGGATGCGGAAGAAGTAGGACATGTCTGATGATTCTTCGCGGGGACGAGCCCTCGGGCCGGCAGATCAACGTGACTCTCGACTGGAGCGGGTCACTGCCCGATCGCGGACCGGTTCGGTCGCCGTGAATCCGATCCGAGCGCGGGCCCCGTGGCGAAGGATCTCGTCGTGTAACTGAGAGCTCAGCCCCCTGCAAGAAGGTCCTTCTACTGCGCCAATCGACCCTTCGGCAATCGTGGAGGGAGGGTCTAGCCCGACCTTCTCACCAATTTCCTACTGCGGCCGACGATGCACAGCACCCAGCTGTGATTTCTCATCTCCGGGTGCTCAACGTACTGCAGAGTACGCCTCCGCGCCCGAAGATGAGAAATCCCAGCTGTGCACAGCG
>JARFRM010000285.1 GCA_029287235.1 Thermoanaerobaculales bacterium | reverse complement strand
TCGTCACGAGGGCGTCGAGGCGCTGTGCACAGCTGGGATTTCTCATCTTCGGGCGCGGAGGCGTACTCTGCAGTACGTTGAGCACCCGGAGATGAGAAATCACAGCTGGGTGCTGTGCATCGTCGGCCGCAGTAGGAAATTGGTGAGAAGGTCGGGCTAGCTGACGGCCGACGGCTGGGGTCTTCATCCGGCTATCACATGTTGGTCTCGATCCTCATCGGAGAGAACCTCTCGTTCCAAAGACTTTGCGATGGAAGCTGAAAGCTAACGGCTAACAGCTAAAAGCTACGAGCTGCGACCTCGCAGCTTCTCGATCTTCCGGTGGAGCTTCCAGGCACTCGTGTTCTCCATCGCTTCGATGAGCCCGGTGAGCCGTTCGATTTCGGCATAAAGCCGACCGAGGTGCTCTTCCTGTTCGGTCAGCTTCAACCGGAGTTTGGTCTCTTCGACATGGAATTCGCTCTCCTGCTGGGCCAGGGCGCGGCGGTGGGTCCTGAGCTCTTCTTCGAGCCGTTCGATGTGGCCGAGATTGTTCGATCTCTCCTGGCGGAGGGCCTCGCACTCGCCGTTCAACCGGTGGTACGCGTCGGTCATCTCCATGTGCTCGAGGCGCTCCCCGGCGAGCTCGCGGCGGGCGGTCGCGTCGGACTCGGTGGCGGCCACCGACTCACTCCGGAGCCGATCGACGATCCGTGCAACCACATCCGCGTCGAGCCGCTTGCGATGGCGCTCGATGACCGTCGCCTTGAGACGCAGGAAATCCTCACGTTGGTGCGGCTGGGCGCCCAGGATGTGGTGTCCCGAACCGCGAAAGTGACGGTACTCGGCGGTGACCTGGGGCTGGTGGTGGAACGGTGTCAGAGCCGCCAGGCGAACGAGAAACTCCCAGTCCTCGAAGAACTCGAGCCCCGTGTCGAACGGCCCCGCCTCGTCGAAGAGGGCGCGCTCGATCATCAGGGTATTGAACGGAATGTAGTTGTCGACGAGCAGGAGTTCGGGATCGAAGTCCCGGCTGTAGGGGAGTCGCCGATCAACCTCGAGCCAGCCCGTAGCCGGTTCGAGCTCGTAGATCCCGACGGCGGCGTCGGTGTAGGCGACCCGAATGCCGGCCGCGGAAACCAGACCGGCGAGGATCTCCAGGTGATCGGGTTCCATGAGATCGTCGTCGTCGAGGAAGCAAAGATAGTCGCCGGTGGCGGCATCGACGCCGGCGTTGGCGGCGGCGGCTCGACCCTGGTTGGTGCCCATTTCGACCCGAACGACCGGGAACGGAAACTCGGCGGGGACGGCCGGCGGCGAACCGCCGTCGTTGACCAGGACCACTTCGACCCGCCGGTAGTTGCTGTCGGCGATGCTGCCGAACGCTTCGGCGAGAAGCTCCGGGCGGTCCTTGGTCCGGATGATCACGCTCACCGGTGGACCTTCGTGGATCTCCTCGGTGTCGGGAATCCCTCCGAGGCGGCGGACGAGGCCGGGGTGGCCGTGGGTGACCATGTCGGGAAGACCGATCTCACGAAACGACTCTGCTGCGGTCACCGCGGCCGGCAGCGAGAGGGCGCGGAAGTGACGGACTCCGAGGGCCGCCTCGCGGTAGTTGTGCAGCTCGATCTGGCTCTCGTGGGCGTCGATGGCGGCGTTGAGCAGACCGAGTTGCGGGCTCACATCGACCAGAACATCCGGGTATCCGGGGTGGTTGACCTCGTAGAGCAGGATGCGGCAGCCGGTCATGATTGCATCGAGGCCGGTTCCGCCCCTAAGGCTCGACAGCGCCCGGTGCAGCGAGGCGAAGGCTGCGCGGTGATCGGACGTGACCTCGCAGGGAGAGACCGAGAGGAGCAGATCCGGCCGATGCTCGCCGATGACGCGCCTGACGGCCTCGGCGGCGGCATCGACGTGCCCGGCGAGAGCGCCGTCCGGGATTGACAGAGCTTCGAGCTGCGAGATGCCGAGGATGTCGAGCCCTCGTTGGGCCTCGGCGCGGCGTCGCGCGGCGTACTGTTTCTTGTTCTCGGTGATCTCGTCGCCGCCGGACGAGTCGGTGAGATAGAGGACCCGGATCTCGGCACCGCTCTCGGACAGCTGGGCGAGCAAACCGCCGCATCCGAAGATCTCGTCGTCGAAGTGGGGGGCGAGCACGAGGACGCGGCGCGCGGAGATCGCCGTCGTCTTGGTCGGTGGCGTGAGGTTGAATTGCATCGTCCTGTTGATAGTACACCGACCGCGAGGTGCTTCCGGGTTTCGGAGGCTGGAAGGTCTTCGAGGGTGAGAGCTGAGAACGTAGAAGAGGTTTGAATTCTGCTAGAGGCTCGCGGATTTCCTTCTGACCTTCTGACTTTCTGACTCCCGACACCCAGCTCCTCTGCTACCATCCGCCCATGGGTGTCGAGTCGCAACAAGGCTGGACCGGAGGCGGCTCCTGAGCCGGGTCTTCATGATCTGTCCGGAGCCGGTGCGCGGGCTTACGGCCGGCGTCGGGACGCGTTTTGTCGCCCTCGCCGAGGTTCTCAGCGATGCCGGCCACGGAGTGACCCTGGCCATCCCCAACGGTCCCGAGGAGGCCGAGGCCGTGAAGGCCCCCGTCGAGGTCGTCCAGGCTGTCCCGGACGCCCTCGGCGCCCAGGCCGATGGGCACGACTGGGTCTTGCTCCACGGCCATCTCGGCAATCACTATCTCTCCCAGCGAGACGATCTTCCGGTGGTGGTCGATCTCTACGATCCGTTTCTCATCGAGAATCTCCACTATCACCGGGAGCTCGGCTTCGAGCCATACCGCACCGATCACGCGACCTGGAAGCTCCAGCTCGGGCGGGGCGATTTCTTCGTCTGCTCGTCGGACGAACAGCGTTGCTTCTACCTCGGCTGGCTGGGCGCGCTCGGTCGGGTGAACCCGTTGGTCCTCGAGAACGACCCGACCCTGGAACGGCTCATCGTCGAACTGCCGTTTGGAACTCCGGCCGGAGATCCACCGGCGCGCAGGTCGAAGTCGGATGTTCTGGAGGGTGTCGACGACCGCGCGCCGGTGCTTTACTACGGCGGCATCTATGACTGGTACGACCCCATGGTCGTGCTCGATGCCCTGCCGACGATCCTCGAACGCGAACCGGAAACGGTGGTGGTCTTCGTCGATCACCCCCACCCGGATGAAACGCCGTTGTCGGCCGCAGCGTTCACGCGCCGGACGGCTCGAGAGCGTGGGTGGCTCGGGTCATCGGTTCGCTTCGAGAGCTGGCGGCCGTACGAGCGTCGTTTCGAGCTCCCTCTGGCGGCGGATCTGGCCGTCGTCACCCACAACCCCGGTCTCGAAACCGATCTCAGTCTGCGAACCCGGATGGTGGATCTGCTCTGGCTCGGTCTGCCCGTGGTGGCGACCGCGGGCGGATCCATGTCGCGGGTCGTCGATGCCTTCGGCGCCGGGCGAACGGTGGCGCCGGGTGATCCGGCGGACCTCGCGGAGGCTGTGTGCAGCCTGTTGGCCGATTCCGAGTCGCGGGAATCCGCGGGCGAGGCCGGTCGGCGGTGGGCCGCGGGGAAGAATTGGAGCATGGTTTCACGACCGCTCCTCGATTTTGCAGCCACGCCGTACCGCGATCCTCACCGGGACCGTTTTGTCGAACTTGCCCCGGGGTCGAGCACCGCCGAAGAACCCGTGGTTTCTCGGGTCAAAAGGGCGTTGAAGCGCTGGGCCGGTCGATGACCCGCGCAAGCATCATCATCGTTGCCCACGCCGGCATGGACCATCTCGAGGACAGTATCGCCCCCCTCGACGGTATGACCGTTGACGGTCGGTACGAGGTCGTGCTGGTCGACAATGCCTCGGCAGATGGTTGCGCAGAGGGTGCAATCAAGAGGTGGCCCTGGCTCAAGGTCGTCAGATCGGAGACCAACCTGGGTTTCGCAGGCGGCGTCAATCTGGGCGCCGACGCAGCCTCCGGCGAGGTCCTGATACTGCTCAACGACGACGCTGCCGCCGAGCCCGGCTTTGTCGAGGCGCATCTGGACACGCTGGCTGACAATCCGGGCGCTGCGGCTACCGCCGGACGCCTCGTCAGCTGGGACGGGAGCCGACACGATTTCGTCCGCGGCGGCGTCACCTTTGACACCCACGCTTTCCAGATCGGTCAGGGCTGGCCGGTGGGTGAGATCGAACCACCCGCGGCAGGCGAAGCTCTGCCCTTCGGGTGCGGCGGGAACATGGCCGTCCGCCGCGCCGACTGGGACGAGCTCGGTGGGTTCGACCCCGATCTCTTCGCCTATTTCGAGGATGTCGAGCTCGGCTGGCGACTGTGGGCCTTTGGTCGTGAAGTGGTGGCCGCGCCGGACGCCGTCGCGCGTCACCGCGGCGGCGCAACTTCGGCGGGGCTCGGAAACTTCAGACGCGGCGTGCTCTTCGAACGCAACGCTCTGCGGACCTTTTTCTCCTGCGCCGATGACGAGCACCGAGCCGCGTTCGGACCCGCGGTCTATGCAACCTTCCTTCACCGTCTCACGGCATTCGCCGGCAGCGATCCCAGACTCCGGCCCCTGGCGACAGACCCGTTCGGCCAGGGTCATTCACCCCCGACGCGGGGCGAACGGTGGCGCCGCCGTCTCTCGGAACGGGGAGTGTTCGGCGCGGCGCGACACCTGCTGGCTCGCATGTTGCTCGGACCTCAGGCCGGTGACCCGACGGTGTCCGACGGGCACCTTCTGATGCAGCTGCGGGCGGCGGATGGATTTTTTTCGGGTCTCGAAGACAACGAATGCCGGCGACTCGAGATCGCCGCACGGCGCACCGTGCCGGATCGCGAGATCCTCGCCCGATTTCCGCGGTTGGTGGTTCCAACCTACCCGGGTGACGACCGGTGGTTTGCATCGAATGCGTTTGCGGCACTTCTGCCCGATGGTTGGCCGATCCGGCGCCGCCGTCTGGACGAGGTTCTTCACCCGAACCTCATCCGGAGCTGAGCCGTGGGTGGCGCCGACCGAGACGCCGACGGGGAGGGACTCCGACGTCACTTCGAGATCGAACGCGAACTGGCGAACCGCCTGCGGGTTGCCTCGAAGGAGGAGCGTCGCACGCTCTACACCGAGATCTACAAAGAGCTCTTCCGAAGGGTCGAAATGCCCGCCGACAGCGAAGCTCAGCGGGCTCAGGTTGGTCTCCTGCTCGAGCTCGTCGCACCCTTTGTCGAAGGTCGAAGGACCTTTCTCGAGATCGGAGCGGGAAGGTGCGACCTGAGCCTGGCGTTAGCTCAAAGACTGGATCGCGTGTGGGCGGTGGATGCGGTCGATCCGGGTCTTCCTTCGGGTTCGACGCCCCCGGGTTTCAGTTTTGTCGCCGCCCGGGATGTCCTCGCTCTGGTGCCGAAGGGCGGCGTCGACGTGGCCTTGAGCTGCCATTTCGTCGAGCACCTCCACCCCGACGATCTCGCGGATCACCTCGTCGAAGTGTTCGATCTCCTGGCGGAGGACGGGGTCTATCTGGTCGTCACGCCGAACCGAATCTATGGCCCGCACGATATCTCCAGAGGCTTCAGCGATCGGGCCGTCGGTCTTCATCTCCGCGAGTACACCCACGCCGATCTCGCCGATGGGCTCCGCCGGGCCGGTTTCGGCGAGGTGCGGGCCATACGTCGCCCCGGTCAACCACCGCGGGCGGGACGCCTGGGCGCCATCGGTGCGGTCGAACGGGTGCTGGATGCTCTACCCGCCCGCTGGCGCCGTGCGCTCCTCTCCGGGGTTTCGCGGCAGGCGCCTTTTCGACCACTTGAGCAGGTCAAGCTGGTGGGCTTCAAGGCTCGGCGCAGGGGCGGGCCTCGGTGAAGCTCGAGGCCTTCCGATCCACGGGACCGCCGAGCCACGATCTCGCGGTCGAAGCGGAGCTGTTGGCTCGCGCCGCCGAGGGCCGTTGTTCGGCGCTGGTGACGTCCTGGCCCGGGCCGGTGGTGGTGCTGGGCTATGCTCAGAAGGCCGCGGAGGTCAATCTCGGGTGGTGCCGTGAGCAGGGTGTGCCGGTCTTGCGTCGGCTGAGCGGCGGCACCGGGGTGATCCACCGGGGGGATCTCGGTGTTGCCCTGGTGCTTCCCTCGGAGCACCCCTGGTCCGAGGGAATCGTCGGTCTCTACGATCGATTCCTGGATGTGCTCGAGCCCGCCCTGATCGCCGTCGGCGGCCGGGTCGAGAGGATCGCTCGACCGGAGCGGGCCGGCCGGGTTCGATCGCCCATCTGCTTCGAGGAGCAGCTGGCGGACACCCTCGTGGTTGAAGGGCGCAAGGCGGTGGGGTGTTCGCAGGCGAGGCGCAAGGGCGGGATTTTGATCCACGCCGCAATCCTCCTCGGTTTGGACGCCGATCTGTACTCCGATGTCTTCGGCGTCGATGCCTCTCGGGTGCGGCGGGGTCTGGCGCCGGCCGTTTCCGGAGTCGATTGGGGGCGGGTGGCGGAGGCGGTACTGGATCGTCTGGCTGATGGGCTCGGGTTGGATCTCGAGATCCGTCCGCGGCCGGACCCGGCGCCCGAACACCTTAAGGCGTACGGGGAAGACCGTTGGGCTCCCGTGCCCGATGGCGGAATGCGGTCAGAATCGGCGGAGTTGATATAATCGCGAGGCCAATCCTGCTCGGGATTCCGAACTCGGGTGGATCAAGGGCTTCGAAATACCCTGAGCCGCCAGCCTGTTTTTGTAAAGACAAGACCTGAACTGAGAGGTGTGCGCATGCCGCGAACCCGGGTTTACAACGCCGTCACCGAACGTCTGGAGATCCTTGATCGCGACGGTGTCGTTGATGAGGACCTGATGCCGGAGCTCGGTCCCGAGGCCGTCCGCGAGATCTACCGGGACATGGTTCGAATGCGAGCCATGGATGACAAGGCGCTCAAGCTCCAACGTCAGGGTCGCATGGGGACCTGGCCGCCGATCAAGGGACAGGAAGCGATCCAGACCGGTGTGGCCCATGCGATGGATGAGACCGACTGGTTGCTCCCCGCTTTTCGCGAACACGGAATCATGCTTCTCCGGGGGGTTCCCGGCCACCTGATCTACGCCTACTGGGCCGGCGACGAACGCGGCTCGGCGTATCCGGAGGGAGTCAGGGTCTTTCCGGTTGCGGTCCCGGTGGGAAGCCAGTGGCAGCACGGCACCGGGGTCGGGCTGTCGCTCAAGCTTCGCGGCGAGAACGCAGTGGCGGTCACCCTCGGTGGTGACGGCTCGACCTCCGAAGGAGACTTCCACGAGGCCATGAACTGCGCCGGTGTCTTCCAGACCAACAGTGTCTTCGTCATTCAGAACAACCAGTGGGCCATCTCAATCCCGTTGCATCAACAGACCGCCGCCGAGACCCTGGCCCAGAAGGCTCACGCCTATGGCTTTCCCGGGATTCAGGTGGATGGCAACGATGTCTTTGCGGTCTACGCTGCGGCCGGCGAAGCTCTCGCGAGGGCGCGGAGCGGTGGCGGTCCGACCCTGATCGAAGCGGTCACCTATCGACTGGGCGATCACACCACCGCCGATGATGCGAGCCGCTACCGCGAGGATGAGGAGGTCGCCGAATGGCAGCAACGCGATCCGATCCTGAGGCTCCGCCTCTTCCTCCAAGGTCGGGATCTGTGGGATGACGATCAGGAGCAGGCCCTGCTCGAGGAGGTTCACACATGGGTGGACTCGCAGGTTGCCGCCCTCGAAGCCATGCCGCCGCAGGATCCCTCCGATCTGTTCACCCACATGTATGCGGATCTGCCGCCCCACCTGGCCGAACAGATGGCCGAGGTGCTCGAGGAGGTGGGTTCATGAGTACGGCCGAGATCACCGTGTCCGAGATCAACGAGTCCGGACAGACCGAGAAACTGACCATCGCGCAGGCCGTCCGCGATGCCATGCGCGACGAGATGGACCGCGATCCGTCGGTGGTCATCCTGGGCGAAGACGTGGGCGTCGATGGTGGCGTGTTCCGCGCCACCGACGGACTCATCGAGCGTTTCGGGTCGGATCGCGTCATCGACACTCCGCTCGCCGAGAGCGCCATCATCGGCATGTCGGTGGGAATGGCCGCCACCGGCCTCCGTCCGGTGGCCGAGATCCAGTTCATGGGCTTTGTCTACCCGGCCATCAATCAGCTCTTCGGTCACGCAGCACGGATGCGGAACCGGACCCGTGGGCATCTCACGGTTCCGATGGTTGTGCGAATGCCCTACGGGGGGGGGATCCATCCCCCGGAGCACCACTCAGAGAGCTACGAGTCGCTCTTCCTCAACACTCCCGGATTCAAGGTGGTCGTGCCGTCGAATCCGTATGACGCCAAGGGTTTGTTGACCGCGGCCATCCGCGACGACGATCCGGTGTTGTTTATGGAGCCCAAGAGGATCTATCGCGCTTTCCGCGACAATGTCCCCACCGAACCGTACACGGTGCCCATCGGCTCCGCCTCGGTGGACCACGAGGGCGACGACGTGAGCCTGATCTCGTGGGGCGCGATGGTTCGGGTTTGCCACGACGCGGCCGAAATGATGGCCCGCGAGGACGTGAGCGTCGAGGTGGTCGATCTGCGGACTCTCAACCCCCTCGATCGAGACACCATCCTGGCCAGCGTCGAGAAGACCGGTCGGGCGGTGGTGGTTCACGAGGCGCCGCGCACCAACGGTTTCGGTGGTGAGATCGCCGCTCTCATCGGCGAGCACCTGCTGCTTCACCTCCACGCGCCGGTGCAGCGGGTCGCCGGTTTCGACGTGGTCTTTCCGGCGGCCAAGAACGAGAAGCTCTATCTCCCTACCAGGGATCGGATCGCGAAGGCAGTCAGAAGAACAATGGATTTCTGAGGGTTCACCGGGTGGATCCGAGAAGGTCGCGAGGCATTTGATGGCACATGTGTTCAATTTTCCCGATGTGGGCGAGGGTATTCACGAGGGGCGGGTCGTCGAATGGCTCGTTGCCGAGGGTGAGACCGTCGCCGAAGATCAACCCCTGCTCAAGGTGGAGACCGACAAGGCGGTGGTGGAGTTGCCTTCGCCCAACGCCGGCACTGTGCTCATGCTTCACGTCCCCGCGGACTCGGCCATCGAGGTGGGCGACGCTCTGGTCACCATCGGCGAGGCGGGGGAGGCCCTGCCCGAGTCGGGACGCAAGAAGGACTCACCGAAGCTGGTGGAAGTTCCGGCGGTTGCCGAGGTCACACCGGTTGCCCCGGTCTCCGGCAAACGCCGACCGTTGGCGACCCCGCGCACCCGGGCGCTGGCGCGCAAGCTTGGGGTCGATCTTGAGGCGATTCAGGGCTCCGGCTCGGGTGGCAGGATCACCGATGAGGATGTGCAACGTGCGGCCGAGTCGCCGGCGACACCGGTTGCGCCCGGCTCGACGGCCGTGCCTGCAGGCGTTGCCGAGGTCACGGCCGATGGCGAGGTGGAGCGGATCCCCGTATCCCATCTTCGCAAGACGATCGCCGGCGCCATGAGGGCATCCAAGCAGATCTCCGCCCACGTGACCCACGTCGAAGAGGCGGACGTCACCGATCTTTTCGAGCACTACCGAACGGTCAAGGCGTCGGTGGAGGCCGATGGCGGCCGATTCACGCTACTGCCGTTCTTCATCAAGGCCCTGGTCACGGTGCTCAACGACCACCCGATCTTCAACGCCAGCGTGGATGAGGAACGGGGAGAGATTCTGCTCAAGAAGTACTACAACATCGGCATAGCGGTCGACACCCCGGAAGGGCTCATCGTCCCCGTCATCAAGGATGCGGATCGAAAGGACATGGTCGAGCTCGCCGCTGAGATCGTCGATCTCGCCGGTCGGGCCCGCGAGCGGAAGCTCAGGCTCGACGAGCTCAGGGGAGGGTCCTGCACCATCACCAACATCGGCCCCCTCGGTGGTGTCTTCGCGACGCCGATCATCAATCAGCCCGAGTTGGCGATTGTCGGTCTGCACAAGATTCAGGACCGCCCCGTGGTGGTCGATGGTGAGATCGTGATTCGAAAGATGATGTATATGAGCATCTCCTTCGATCACCGGTGGATAGACGGCGCCGAGGGTGCCCGATTCATGACCGATATGGTCAACCTGGTTTCGAAACCGGGACTACTGATGGCGAGGCTGTGATGGTTGTCGGTTCGGTTTCTCGCGGTTGTCAGGTGGCGGTGATCGGCGCCGGTCCCGGCGGCTATGTGGCTGCACTGCGATTGGCTCAGCTCGGTAGGGATGTGATCCTGGTGGACAAGGGCCCGCGCCTCGGAGGCGTCTGCCTCAACGTCGGCTGTATCCCGTCAAAGGCATTGATCCATGCCGCCGACCTCGCCTACGAGATCCGGCACGGCGAGCAGATGGGGCTCAGCGTCGATGGCTTGCGGGTCGACCTGCCAAAGATGGTCGCATGGAAGGACGGCATCGTCGATCGCCTGACCGGCGGCGTCGAGTTTCTGTGCTCGAAGAACGGCGTCGAGGTGGTCTACGGATCGGCCCGTTTTCTCACCGATCGCAGCCTCGAGGTAGCCGGAGAGGACGGAGTGCTGGAAGTGCAGTTCGAGTCGGCGGTCATCGCCACCGGTTCATCAGCCATGCAGCTGCCGAATCTTCCGTTTGACGGCGAACGGGTCATCGGCTCCACCGAGGCGCTCTCGCTCGAGGAGATTCCGGAGCGGCTGGTGGTCGTCGGCGCCGGATACATCGGTCTCGAGCTCGGCACGGTCTACGCCAAGCTCGGTTCCGAGGTGACCATCGTCGAGTTCCTGCCCGAGATCCTCCCCGGCCTCGATCGCGATGCCGCCAAGGCCCTCCAGCGGCGGCTGAAGAAGCTCAAGATCAAGTTGTTGTTGAATCACCGCGCCGTTTCCTACGATGACGGTGAAGATCCGGCGCTGGTGGCGATCGGGCCCGACGACCGGGAGATTCGCATCCCGGCTGATCTGGTGATGATGAGCGTCGGGAGGGTCCCGCGAACCGCCGATCTCGGGCTCGAGGCGGTCGGTGTCGCCACCGATGACAAGGGATTCATCACGGTCAACGACCGGCAGCAGACCAGCGTACCGGGGATCTATGCCATCGGAGATGTTGCGGGCGGGATGCTGCTCGCGCACAAGGCGTATCAGGAGGCCAAGGTCGCGGCGGAGGTCATCGCCGGCGAGCCTGCCGCTTTTGACAATGTGGCCATCCCGGCGGTTGTCTACACCGATCCCGAAGTCGCCTGGACCGGTCTCACCGAAACCGAAGCCGCCGAGCAGGGGTACGAGGTCGTGACCGGCACCTTCAATTTCAAGGCGTCGGGACGGGCCATGAGCCTCGAGGCCACCGATGGTTTCGTCAAGGCCATCGCCGATGCGGGAACCCAGCAACTGCTCGGCGTAGTGGCGGTCGGCCGTGGGGTCTCCGAGTTCATCGGGGAGGCGACCCTGGCGCTCGAGATGGGCGCATTCCTCGAGGACGTGGCTCTGACCATTCATCCGCACCCGAGCATGTCGGAAGCTCTTCAGGAGGCTGTCGAAGCCGCCCTCGGCAAGGCGGTGCACCAGGTCAACAAGTAGTCGACAGTCAACAGTCGACTGTCAACTCCCGTTCAGGATCTCCTCCCACGCCCTCACGGCGCGCCGAAGATGGGGAATCACAATCGAGCCTCCGACCACCAACGCTATCGACATGGCGTCCTGGAGCTCTTCGGTGCTCACACCCTCCTCGTGGCAGCGATCGAGGTGGTAGAAGATGCAGTCATCGCATCGGAGCACCATGGACGCCACGAGGCCGAGCATTTCCTTGGTCTGAACCGGCAGAGCGCCTTCCCGGTAGGCCTGGTTGTCGAGGCTGAAGAACCGTTTGATCTCGAGGCTCGCCTTTTCCAGGGTGAGCTCGGTGAGCGCGGATCGTTCGGCCCTGAATTCGTCGATGGTCTTGTGTGGCATGGGGGCTCCCTGAATCGATCGAGGCTCTATCCTACCGAAGTCGGAGCAGTGCTACTCTTTCGATCCATGGGAGGTGTCAATTGAACCCCGTTCGTCCGGGAGGAGGCTGGATCGAGCTCGTGGCCGGACCCATGTTCTCCGGGAAGTCGGAGGAACTGATCCGGCTCCTCCGCCGTGCGGCCATCGCCCGCCAGCGGATCCAGGTCTTCAAGCCGGCCCTCGACAATCGTTACTCCGAAGACGATATCGTCTCTCACTCGCAGTGGCGGATTCCGTGCGAGGTGGTGGAGCGGGCCGCGGAGATTCACGAGCGTCTCGACCCGCGGACCGAGGTCGTCGGCATCGACGAAGGACAGTTCTTCGACGATGAACTGCCCGGGGTGTGCACCCACCTCGCCAATCTCGGCAAGCGAGTTGTGGTCGCCGGGCTTGATATGGACTACCGCGGTGTTCCCTTCGGCCCCATGCCCGAGCTGCTGGCCATTGCCGAGGAGGTTCACAAGATCCAGGCGATCTGCGCCAGATGTGGAGCGTCGGCGAGCTATACCCAACGGTTGATCGAGGACGAGAAGCGTGTCCTGGTGGGCGCCACCGATGTCTATGAGGCCAGGTGCCGCCGTTGCCACGAGCCCGATGGAACGGCGTTGGGCGGAGAGCGGTGGCTCTTCCAGCCCGTCTCGGAAAAGCCGGACAACGGGTAATCTCAGACCCGCGGCTCCCAACGGCGTTATGATGTGGTGATGATGTCTCGTGAGCTTGAACCCGGTGTGACCCTCGGACGGTATCGGCTCGAAAAGCGCATCGGCATCGGTGGCATGGGCTCGGTGTGGCACGCCCGTGATGAACTCCTCGAGCGGGCGGTGGCTCTCAAAGCGCTTCCGCCGTCGCTTGTCACGGACCCGTCGGCGCAGCGCCGATTCGAGCGCGAGGCACGTGCCATGGGCCGGCTGCAACACCCGAACGTCGTCGGCATCTACGACATCGGTACGGCGGATCCCGGGACCGGCGAGGAACTGCCGTTCCTCGTGATGGAGCTTGTGCGGGGAAAACCGCTGAATCAGCTGATTGGCGTCGATTTGCCGTTTCGCCAGGTGCTTGGGTGGATGGAACAGGTCACCCGTGCGCTTGCGGCGGCGCACGAGGCCGGGATTGTCCACCGAGACCTCAAGCCCTCGAACATCATGGTTGACGATGAGGACCACGTGGTGGTTCTCGATTTCGGTTTGGCGAGGTTGACGCATCGCGACGGTGAAGTGCCCGAGGACACTCTCACAAGTCCCGGGATGGTGTTGGGTTCCTGTCCGTATATGGCGCCGGAACAGGCTCTCGGGCAAGAGGTCACGCCCCTGAGCGATATTTTCTCGTTTGGCACGGTGCTCTTCGAAGCGCTCACGGCGGAGCGGGCGTTCAAGGGCGACACCCCCATGCGCGTGCTGCAGGCGGTGGTTAGATTACAGCAAACACCGGTAGAGGATCTGGCACCCGGACTGAACCCGGCGAACTACGAAATCGACGAACTCTGCTTGGAGGGCGATCCGTCGAAACGATACGCCGACGCTACCGCGCTCGGGCGCGTCCTCGCGATGGTGCTCGAGATCGAGGCGTCGTCATCGTCGGGCGCGGCGACGGTTGTGCACAAGCAAGGTGCCGTGGCCGCAAGCAGGGTTCGAAAGGCGCGGCGACGCCGAGTGTTGATGGCGGTGGCGGCGGTGGCCATCGGGATCGGTTCTGCAACCGGGCTCTGGTTCGGACGCAAGGGCTGGGAACCCCTCCGGCCCGATCCGGGACGCTGGACCATGACAGAGCTCTTCGACGGACCTGGGAGTCTCTATCGACCGGCCTGGAGTCCCAACGGCAGATTGCTGGCCGTGGGTCGCACCCAAGGGGAGAGGGGAGAGATTCTCATTGTCCCGGTGGATGGTGAGGAACCCCGGATCCTTGTCGAGGGCGGCAGACGGGAGATTCACGACCACCCGGATTTCTCTCCGGATGCCGCGGCGGTTGTGGTGTCGGTGCTCACCGGGAGTCGCCGGTCGCTGCAGGTCGTACCGGCCGTTGGCGGCCCACCGGTCTCGGAGATTTCCAAGGCGGCCAACGGAGTGTGGATGGATCGCACGACCATTCTCTATACGCGCTTCGTGGATGGAAGATCTGCGGTCTGGAAGACCGATCTTCAGAGCGGCGAAGAGCGCATGCTGATCGACAGCCGTGACGGGGTGTCGTGGTGGGAGGTCTATCCGCGTCCCGGGGGCGGTTTTGCTCTGCTCGGCGGCGCGACCGACATCAACCGGGGGATCTTCGTCAGTGACGAGACCGGCGAGAACATCGATGAGTGGCTCGCGCCGGGGAGCAAGTTGTGGGGCGCGGATTGGACGCCGCACGGCGAAGCTCTGGTCGCATCGGTTGGCGGACAGCTGCTCAAGCTCACCGCGGAGGGAATCCAGGCCATTCTTCCCGACCATCAGAGAGCACTCAGGTACCCGGTCTTCTCGGCCGACGGTCGGCTCGCAGCGGTTCACACTCGGCAGACCTACGACATCATCTCGGTTGATCCCGATGGCGGCAAGCCCGAGTGTCTGGTGTGCGATACGCCGAAGGTGGGTTGGGGCAGCGCCGGCTCGAACGGCGATGTGGTCTATCTCAGACGACAGGGTGAGGAGCTCAGAGTGCTGGTCCGCGACTCCGAAGGCCTCCAGAGACCCCTGACCGATGGCGAGGAGTCCGCCTCGTGCCCCATCATGTCCCCGGACTCGACCCGGGTGGCGTATCTGGCGCGCATTGATGGCGCCACCGAGCTTCGGGTTCGCCCGAGAGAAGGCGGTGAGCCGGTCACCCTGGCCCGCAATCTGGAAAACTCGGAGTTCGTCGCGTGGTCTCCCGACGGTGGGAGCATCGCCTACGCGGGAGGGTCGCCGCTGCAGGTGTGGGTGGTGTCGGCTGCGGGAGGTGAGCCCAGAGCCGTCAGCGGACCGGGAGGAGACTACCCGAGCTGGAGTCCGGACGGCTCGACCATCGCATTTTCGATCTGGACCGAGGAGTCGGATCCCGATCAGGGAACCTGGGTTGTCGCCAGCGAGGGGGGCGAAGCACGCCAGGTGAGTGAAGACCCGGGTCGTGTGGTCTGGGATCCGGAAACGGGACATCTGCTCCAACTGCGGAAGTCGGCGGATGACGGCAGTCTCGAGCTGTGGCACGCCGATCCTGATGAAGCGCGCTGGTCGATGCGGAGTCGCTTGGATTTGGGAGCCCGTCCACCAATCCAGATGGAATTCCTCCCACTCACGGTGGACCCCAACTCGGGTCGACTGGTGATGAATCGATTGTCCCAGGAGAGTCAACTCGTGGTCTTTGACGGAGTTGACATCGAGCGATGGTGATCGATGACTCGGTGATTGAACGAATGTTCAACTATCGTATTTTTCGAACTTTGCAACATTATTGAATGATTCGTCGTATGGTTATATATGAGGAGCTGTAGCAATCTCGTAAAAGCCGATCGTCACCGAAGTGTCGTTCTTGATCAAGTCTTGAGACAGTGCTACATTCGACCCCCAGCGGCACACTGAGTTTGCCGGAAGAAAAAAGGAGGATACGCGATGAGAAAGGCCACGATCATCTGCGCGCTTGGATTGGCGGTTGTCGCCCTTGCCGCCTTGAACGTTTCGGCCGGCGATCACGCATACGTGGGCGCCGAGAAATGCAAGATGTGCCACAAGGTGCAATACAACTCCTGGTTGGAGACCAGCCACGCCAAGGCCCTTGACGACGCCAAGGGTTCGACCGACCCGGCGTTCGAGGCCAAGTGCCTCGATTGCCACGCGACGAACTCGGACGAGAGTCTCGCCGGCGTTCAGTGCGAGGCGTGCCATGGCGCCGGTGCCGACTTCAAAAAGATGAGCATCATGAAGGACCGGGACGCAGCAGTCGCCAATGGACTCCAGATCCCGACCCAGGCAACCTGTGACGCCTGCCACCAGGACAACGGTCACTCCAAGGTCGTCGTGTTGGCCGACAACAAAGACAACAAGGCCGCCATTCACGAGTTCAAGGCTGCCGATTAATCCGCGAACGGTCCATTACATTACGGCGGGCGCGGTTACCCACTGCGCCCGCCGCTTGTTTTTGTCGGGTTGGGGCTATGCGTTCATTCGAAGTGCCAGGATTGGAACCGGCTGAGTTCGTGGCGGCGATCCGCTCCAAGCTCGCTGCCCGCGATTTCGATCGATACGTGTCGATCAGCCTCGATGGCAACAGCCTCGTGGTCGAACTCAGGTGGATGGGAACCACACGTTTCGACTACCGAACCTCACCGCTCGGCGATGGATTTCGAGCTGAGTTGGTCAACCGGAAGGTCTCTCCCTTCCACTCCCCGTTTGCCTCCCGTTTCGAGGGCTATTTCGAAGAGGCTCTCGCAAAGGTCGACGCGAAAGTGACGTAAACCGAATATCTCGGCGATACTGGACAATCACCGGAAGTCTCCTCAGATTCGAGATTCTGCTCGGGATCGCGACCGAGTTCGGATGGCCGATGATCTGACGAGTGAACGGGTACCGCATTGGCGGGTCGGGTGCCGGATGGGATGCCGGGCTCGAGGAAGCCCGGCCCAGAATCGATATTGGCATGAGTTCGGGTTGACAGGCGTTGCTCCGGACACCATATTCACAGACATCGAGACTGCTCACCAACCGACGACCCTTCGGCTTCGGGCCACGTTCACGGTGCGCGTTGTCGATGACGCCTGGGGATTGTCCATTGAGAAAGCGAGGACTGTATGATCCGGAGTCACTCTTTGACCATCACCTTCA
>JARFRM010000257.1 GCA_029287235.1 Thermoanaerobaculales bacterium | reverse complement strand
GGTGAACCCGGCACCGGTGAGGGCCAGTTTGACGGTCCAGTGGGAATCGCAGTCGACCACATGGAACAGATTTACGTCGCCGACACTCAAAACCACCGTATTCAGAAGTTTGGGTACTTCGGGGACGCCATCGAGTGTGTCGGTTTTGAACCTCCGCTTGATCGTGGCCCGGTGACGCCTTCCCCGAATCGAGTGCTCCCGTTCAAAGCACAGCTTTTTGACGCCGCCGGTTACCCGATCACCGACGCCGACATTCTCTCTCCGCCGAGAATCGAGGTCACGTCGGATCCCGGTGTCCCGGGTTCCCCGGTGCCGCCAGAAGAGGAGCTTCCTCCCAGCGCTGCAACCGAAGGCAACGAGTTTGAGTTCAATCCTTCCACGGGAAGGTGGGTTTACCACTTAAGGATCTCGGACTTTTCGTCTTCCGGAACCTATACCCTGACGATGGAAAGTGGTGACACCGAAGAGTATGTGGTCTATCCGACCTGTGCCGCGACGTTTGTGATTGACTAGACAAAAGGAATTAAGTTGTGTGCGTCAAGTTCTGCAAAATGAATGGTTGCCACCCTTAGCATTCATCGCATTGTTGTGGACTTTGAAGGGTGGCTCCGCTTTGAAGCGGTGGCACCTATCGACGCGCTTTTAACGCCGTCGGCCAGTTGACCAACAGATGAAGCAACGAGTCGGCACGCTCGGTGGTCCCGGGAATGACGAGGATCCGCTCCGCATCGCCGGCGATCGAGAAGTAGGCACCCCCCGTCTCGGGCGGGCGCATGGTGAAGAGCTCGTCCTCGCCCAGGACCTCGAAGGTCTCACCGTCGGCCCGGACCCTGGCTGAGACGAGGACGCCGTTCATTCGGGTGAAGACAATCTGGCGCCCATCCGCGCTCCATTGCGGATAGGCACCGCTCGAGGTCGACACCTGCCAGCGGCGCCCGGGCCCGGGGAACGGCGTCACGTAGACCTCGAACTCCTCCGATTCATCCGAGTGATAGGCCACCCACCGCCCGTCGGGCGAGAACACGGCGGCCGCCTCTTGAAACTCGGTATGGCGGAACGGCACTCTCTCGGACGTGTCGTTGAGTGAAACCACGGAAATATTCTGCCCGGCTCCTTCGCCCGGCACCGAAAATAAAAGCCACTTGCCATCTGGCGAAACGCTCGACGGCCAGAGGTTTCGATCGTGTTCGAGGATCAGCTCCACATTGCCGGCGCCGGCGATGTCCTTGCGGAACAGGCCCTGTTTGCCGCCGCGGTTGGAAGCAAAGTAGAGGCTGCGGGAGTCCGGCGACCACACCGGGTTGACGTCGAGCGCCGGGTCGAACGTAAAACGGCTTCTGAGATTGCGCCCGAGGTCGAAGATCCAGATGTCTTCGGTGCCGATGGCCAAATCAGTGACCAACACCGCCGCCATCTGATCGTCCGGGGAAACGACCAGCGATCGATAGGAGGACGGATCCCCGAGGGTCCCGTCGACCTTGCCTGCTCGATCGCGCCATTCGAGCTCGGACTGCACGTCGGCCTGGCCCGTGATGTAGCTGAGGATCCCGGTATCCGATGCCGAAAAGGTGGCCAGCGATGCCCCGGTCACGACGAGCACATCTTCCGAAACAGGCACGGCATCGCCCGTAAACTCGAGGGCCGTTGGATCGAAGGCTTGCGCCATGAGGGCGCCCTCCCGGACAAAGAGCAGGTGGCCGTTCGCGTACTCGGCCTGGGTCACCAACGGCATGATGTCGGTCGTCTCGCCACTCTCGGTGTCCACGCCCATGAGGTTGCTCTGAGGCGGGGTGATGCCGCGCGCCAGATAAATCAGGCGACGCCCATCGGGCAGGAAGCGCGGGTGGCGGTTCGAGTTGTGCCGGGTGGTATCGATCTCGGTGAGCTGGGATGGTTCCCCGCCCGCCGATGACACCCGCATCAGGGGTCCGTTGGCGTCGGGCGCGAAGACGATCACGCCGTCGGAGTTCCAGCTCCCGCCCTTGCCGTTGGGGGCCCGGCACAGGGTGATTGGTGGGCCTCCCCTGGTGTCGATTTTCTTCAGCGTGCCCTCGGCACGGTTGAAATAGCCGATCCATCGTGAGTCTGGCGACCAGAAAGGATAGCCCGCGTTCTGAGTGTCCGAAAACGCTTGCGGTTGTGGGGCATCGATTCGGCGCACGTAGAGCAGCACCTCACCGTCGGCATCGCGCGCCGAGTAGGCGATGCTGAGACCGTCCGGCGACACCGCAGCCGGGCCGGGGCTCGACGGGTTGAGGTGAAAATTGGTGCCCTCGGCGGGGGCGACGGTGGCAGCGATGACCTGCCCCTTTTGGCCCAGAACCGACCACATGGCGGCTGCAAACGCCAATGCGAGAACAGCTGCGACCGCCCATGGCAGGACCCGGCGCCAGCGGGCAACAGGCTCCGCCACCATGGCGGCTGCGGATTCGGCATCCACCGCCAGCTCCGCTTCGTCCATCGGTTCTTCGAGCACGATGCGGGCGTCGCCGATGGCCTGGAGCCGCTCTCGGGGTTTCTTCCTCAAACAGCGGGCAATCAGTGCCCGGAGCTTCGGGGGCGTCTCGTCCGGCAGCTCCTCGACATCAATCTCGTCCTTGAGCACCGACGCCAGAACGTGGGAAACCGTTTCGCCGTCGAAGAGCTTGTGGCCGGTGAGCATCTCCCACAGCACCACCCCGAAGGCCCAGATGTCGGCCCGTCGATCTGCGGAAACACCTGCTGCCTGCTCAGGACTCATGTAGGCAGCGGTGCCGAGGATCAGTCCCGCCTGGGTAGCGTGGGCGGTCATCGTCGGAGACAGAGAAAGACTCGAGTCGCCATGGTCTGAATCCCAGGCCTTGGCCAACCCGAAGTCCAGCACTTTGACCGCGCCATCGGGCCGGACCTTGATGTTGGCGGGTTTCAGGTCCCGGTGAACAATCCCCTGCTCGTGGGCGGCCTCGAGCGCTTCGGCAATCTGAAGCGAAATCGCGACCGCATCCTCGAACGGCACCGGCCCACGCTTGATGTGCTCGGAAAGGTCTTCGCCCTCCACCAGCTCCATGGCGAGGAAGGTGGTCTGTCCCGTCCCCGATTCGACTGATTCCAATCCATACAATGTCGCGATATTCGGGTGATTCAGACTCGCCAGGACCTTCGCCTCGCGCTCGAAGCGCGCCATGCGCTCGGGGTCCTGGGCAAACTCCTCCGGCAGGACCTTGAGCGCCACCTCGCGCCCGAGCTTGGTGTCCTTGGCCAGCCACACCTCACCCATGCCGCCTTCGCCGAGCTTGGAGGTGATCTCGAATTGCGCAAGTGTCGTGCCGATCATGCGTTTCTCCGCGTCCGCTGCAGTAGGCCCACCAATGGGGCACCAATAATCAGGTTCTTCGTTCAACAGCCGTACACTGAGAGCTTACCCTATTTGAGACACGATTGCATTATCAGTCGGATCGACAGAGCCCAACAAGATCGGTGCCACGTACACACTTCCACACTCGTGGGCGAGGTCATCGGCCGATCTGGTTCTAGGTTGGTAGTCCCATAGTTGAGGGTGGGCCCTTTTCAACGTCGCAGTCGATCTCCAGATAGGTGCCACCGATGGGAAACACGCTGGAGCCGCGCCGGCCGAGGAGCTTTCTCGCCTCGATATCGGCCGGCCGTGGATCGGGGACGTCGGGAAGACCGATGGGGATGTCGACGATCGGTGCCACGTTCACATTTGTTGAATTGCGCGGCTGGATAGGTACCGGATAGGTACCACGTATCACAATCTCACATTCCGCAGTTCGCCCGGCAGCAACGTCACAATGTGATACGTGGTACCCATCCAATGTGATACGTGGTACCCATCGATACGAGCAGCTGATCCCGGTGGACGGCTGAGGCGCACGGCGGCTCTTAATCGCACGAGTTGGCGTTTCCGGCGATGGGTTGGTTGTTTGGGCTATGGGTTGGTGCAATGGGGAACGTGGCACCCTTCCGATAATGGGGAACGTGGCACCCTTCCGATACTCCTCGTTCTCTTGATTTTAGGATGGGTCACAACGAAAGTCTTCTTCATGACGGCACCGTTAGTAGGGTGTCCAACGGCTCGTAGGGGTAGTGGCTCTGGCGATTCTGAAACGAGATGATGGTTTCGTTCAGGATCTCGCCATTGTCAATGACGATGGCACGCCGGATCGTCTCGCTTCGGCTCCAACTCTCCGGGCCGCCCAGGACCGATTCGAGATGGACGATCAGGGCGGCCGAGATCGATCGGGATGCGCTGTCCCACAGATAGCTGGGTGTGTGGTCCACGGCGTAGTAGTCCAACGAGCCCACTTTGAACATCGGCTCGTTGAACGACGTCGGTTTGGCGAAGGAGAAACCCATGCCCTCGTCGCAGCTGACATCGATGATGAGGCAATCGCGCTCGAGCTCCGAAACCTCATCGTCGGTGACGAACATGAGGGGGTCGTCAGGGTCCTGGAAGACCCCGTTCACGATGATCCTCGCGTCGCCGAGCAGGTCGAGCAGCGGCCCCCGGGAGCCATCGTGCTCGATGACGGTCATGCGGTGCTCACCGTCGCCGCCCTTGTGCAAACGAACATAGTGGCAGTCGAGGACCTCTTCTCGAACCTCGTGGTCGGGGCGTTGGATGCAGATGGTGATGTCCCGGAATCCCCGGGCCTTGAGCGCGTAGATCGCCCCCCGGCTCACCGCGCCGAAGCTCATGATCACGGCCTTGCGTTGATCGCCGTAGTGGCCGTCGATCCCTCTGAGTTCGAGCGCGTGCAGCACGGCGCAATAGCCGGCCAGTTCGTTGTTCTTGTAAAAGGTATGTCGACCCGCGTACCCATCGGGGGCCCAGACGAACATGTCCTCGAAGGCGATGAGCGTCTGCTTGCGTTCGATGGCCACCTGAGTCAGAGCCCGCTGCTGGACACAGTGGGGCCACCCCCACAGGATGCCGCCCTCGCGGAGCAACTCGAGGTCTTCCAACCCCGGTTTGGGAAGGACGACGAACCCGAGATCGGCCAGCAGCTCGCTGCGCGGGGCAACACCGCCCGCATTCGCGACGAACTCTGAATCCGGCACCCCCAACGGAGCGCCATAGCCCTCTTCGAACACGAGTCGGCGGCGCAGGTGATCCGGAATCCGCGACAGATGGTCCGGGTGGATGGGAATCCGACGTTCGTTTTCCTTTTTCGATGTACCGATGACTCCGAACATTTTCATGGTGCTCCTGTCGCATGCCTTCATTTCAAGCCGGATGAACCGGTCCACCGGGATCGCCGCATGCAGAGATTGAGGGTGAGGAATTGCCTTTGACGCGGCTCGAACGTACCACAGTCGCTGGTCTCAGTTTGGGTGCGAAGGTGTTTGATGGGCGCCAGCCATCCATCGCTCCTGTCAGCAGCTGGGTCAGCTCACCGCGACGACGACCTTTCCTTTCACGTCTCCCCCATCCAGGCGGTCGATCGCCCTCGCGGTCTCTTCGAACAGGAAGACCTGGTCGATGATCGGTGTGATGTCGCCCTTCTGGATCAACCCTGCGAGCAGATCGAGATCGTCCCGGTTGAGGCTGGCGATCTTCATCCCGGTCACCTTCTTGGAGAACATTCCGTGCAGCATGCCTGAGATGACGTGGCTCATCCCCCCGTGGCCGCTGTTGGGCACCAGCCGGCCGGTCGGAGTCAGCACCCGTTTCATCCGCGAGAATGGGACCCGGCCGATGTTGTCCAGGACCAGGTCGTACCGTTCCTGACTGCGGGTGAAGTCTTCGGCTGTGTAATCGATGACATGGTCGGCGCCGATGGAGCGAACGAAGTCCACTTTGTCGGTCCGACAGAGCCCGGTCACCGATGCGCCGAAGTATTTGGCGAGCTGCACCGCGAACGAGCCGACGCCTCCGGCCGCGCCTAGCACGAGCACGCGCTCACCCTCTTGCAGGCCGCCGCTGTCGCGGAGTTGTTGCAGGGCGGTGAGGGCTGCCGTGGGGACGGCGGCAGCCGCCTCGAATGTGAGACCGGCGGGCTTGCGGGCCAACGCCCTCTGTTTGATGGCCACGACCTCGGCAAAGGCCGACTCGCACGAGCCGAAGACCTCGTCGCCGGCCTGAAGGTCGTCAACTCCCGCGCCGACCTCCTCCACCACCCCGGCCACGTCCCAGCCCAGAATAAAGTCCTTGGGTTTCGGAAATCCGGCGCTGAACCGGATCATGTAGGGGCTGCCCTTCACCGTGAACAGATCGCCGGCGTTCACAGACGACGCGCGGACATTGACCAGCACCTGGTCGTCGTCGATCCGGGGCCGCTCCACCTCTTTGACGCTGACGTGCTCGGTCGTGCCGTAGCCGTTCTGGACGATTGCTTTCATCGGTGCTCTCCAATGCGATCGAGTGCTTCAACACGATGGCACGACCTGTGACAGGTACTCATCGTACCCGTCCAGGGTCACGGCAGGTTTTCAAGCCTGACGGCCAGGGTGATCAGCAGTGCGGATGCCAGCACCGCGAAAACGGTTCTGATCGAGTTCCAACGAACCCAGCGCGCTTCGAACGCGGTTCGTTCGTCGTGAAGCGACGCATCATTGAGGGACCCGAGATCCTGCGCCTGGAGGTGGTTGTTCAGCGGGATGTTGATGGTTGCGGTGGGCAGTTGAACTCCGACCAGGTAGACGACGGTCGCGGCAACGAGCAGGATGCGGTCGGCGCCATCCAACCGCCACAGCCCCAGAGCCGCGGTCACAACCAGGACCACCACCGAGCCGACCCAGACCAGCATGAAGACAGGCTGGTTGTCCTGGATCACTCGATCCATCACCTTGAACGACCGCAGGAAATCGTGGTCGTTCAACCTATTGATCCCCGGCATCACCACACAGGCAAAGGCGAGAACGATGCCGGCAACCAGCGAGCACAGCAATGCCGAACCAACGAGACCAATTCTCAGCAGATCCATTCAATGTCCC
>JARFRM010000210.1 GCA_029287235.1 Thermoanaerobaculales bacterium | reverse complement strand
ACTTCTCCGAGCGCATCATCACCGCGAACGACTCCGAATGGGGATCCTACGATATGCCCAAGAACTCCGAGATCGAGGTCATGGTGGGTGACACTCTGACGGTCTACGAACTCAGCTTCTCGGATGACGGAGACATGATCTGGTCGATGGAGGACGATGGCAAGATGACCGAGATCATCAGGAGGCGCGAATAGCGGGTGTCCCCGGCCGTCACCGCCGGCCGGCGCACATCAGGCTTGCGCTTCACGACACCCCGGAATCCTTCCGAGTGCCGCGGATCGTCGTCCGAAGCAGACGGCCGTTGAGATATCCCGGCTACCTCTCCTGCAGGAACCAGATATGAAAGAACTCCGCCACACCCTCCAGGGCGCGGTCGCGCGTGATCCTGAAACGGTTTTCACCATCTTGGAGGAACTCGTGAGGGACCACCAGCCGGATTTCCCCCCATGACTCGGGGAGGCGGGGAAATTCCATCTCAGAAGGAATCTCTCGACCGTTGACCTCTACCCGGTACCTGCTGGCCACCGTGTGATCATGGCGCACGATCACAGTGAGATCTTTGTCTCCCGACACTCCCGTCACCTTCCATTTCGCCTGATGGAAGATCCTCCTGCCGGCGTCCCTCAGGACCGTGGTCTCGAAGGCGGACGGGTACGCCATCACTTTGTCATGAAAGTTGTGTCCGAACGGCGCGTCCGGATCGAAGACCTCTTCGAACCCGTGAGCGGCCTGTGAGTCGTCCGACTCGAGATCGAGGCGGTCCACCACAAGGTGAGAAATCACCAGCGAAGCATGGGTCACCATCTTTTCTCGCGGAAGGACCCGTGACAGATCCCTGAAGATCACCCCATCTCGGTGCCGGAGAGCCTGCACGAAATCGCGGTTCGGATTCAGAAAGACCACCTCGAAAAACCGCCCCCCGCTCAACCTGATACTCGCCGTCTCCTCTCCCGGCCGATCGGGCAGCGCCAGGGCGCGGGGAAAGTCCCACAGTTGGGGCCACGGGAGACACACCTCGACGCCTCGGCCACGCATGAGATTCCTGTCTTCGAGGAAATGGTCGTGACCCACGCGCCGCGATTCGGACGGCGCGATAGGCACCCGGGCGATCTCACGATCGGTGAGGCCGTGGAGATCGAGCGTGGGCAGCTCCGAGAAGTAGGGAATCATCCCGGCTGCGGTCGTCGCGATCTTCGTGTCGGCGGGGAACAGCGATTTGCAGCTGCGTCCGATCTCGTCCCACGAGTACTCGGGGAGTGCGTATTTCTGAAGCGAGTGGATCGTTTCCTGACCGACGATCACCTCGGGCTGCTTCGGGCTGCGTCCGGCTTCGGCGATCTGATGCAGAAAGAAGATCCCCACGAAACCGGTCGCGATGCCTGCCGTCGCGGCCGGCAGGGCCATCCACGTCCTCTCCGGGACATCCGAGCGCTTGGATCGAGAAAGAACCCAACGGACGGCCCCTTCGCCGACCACGAACAAACCCACTCCGATTGCGGCGAACACCACGCCGGTAACGGGAGTCAGGAATCGCCACTCCATGAAATCGCCGCCGAGGCGAACGACATAAAAGAAGACCGCTGCCGTGCCGAAAACCGCACCGGCCAAAAAACGACGAACCACCACATCGCGAGTCATCAGGGCGGCCGCCACCGGGATCAGGAGCAACGGCGCGAATGCATAGATTTCAAAGTACTTCGCGAGGTACTCCCATCCCCGCTGATACGCCGGGTTGTATGCAGCCTTGGCGTAGTAGGTGTTGGGCAGGAGGTCACCGTAGTAGATGAGGCGCCAGACGGTATACGGCACGTGAATCAAGAAAACCGGAAGCAAAAACGCCGGAACCCAGCGTCTCCGGAATTCCCGATCACGAAACCACGAACGATGACAGACCAGCCCAGCCATCGCGAGGCCGGCCAGGAAGAAGACCGTATCGGGCCGCGACAAGAGCGTCAGTACGCAAGAGACACCGAGGAGAGCGCCGAGGAGCGGACTTCTCGGGTTCTGCAGGGAGAAGATCACCAACGTGAGGAGGAAGAGAAAGGAGACCATCCCGGTTTCCATGCCGCTCAGAAACCACTGGTTGAACGACCAGTGGGCGATCAGCGGTATGGCGATCAGCGGGCCGGTGAGAACGCCCCGAAAAGCAAGGTAGGATCCCATGGACATGAGAAGGAAATAGCTGCCGAACCACAGGACTCGGCCGGTGCGGTGCATGAATGGGAGCGGATCGTCGGCCCCGGTTGCCAGCGGAACCGCGGCCACCATCGTCCAGAGGAAGTTCGTGTATCCCTCAACCCTGTCGCCCGGGTTGAAAACGAGACCATCCCCCTCAACGAGGTTCCTGGCGTACCGAAAGCTGATGTACGCATCATCCTGGATCCATCGAGCCTCCCAAAACCCGGGGGCGACCTGAAGAACCAGATGTCCGACGAAGACGAGCTGAACCAGCAGCATGCCTCCGAAAAGAACCCACCGGATCACGCGGGAATGATCGGTCTCCGGTACCCGCGAGCTCATGACTGGGAGATCGTATACCGGTTCACCGGTGGTGGCGTCTCCGGTACGCCGCAGCGGACACCTGCACGATCACGACGACCGCGGCCGATGGTGCTCCGGACTCCGGAGATCGGGGGAACAGGAAATCCCTCAGCCATTCTCGGCGGCGCGTCCACGAATCAAACCCCGCAACCAACAACGAGCGCGTGTGTCATGGTGCAATGATACAACCTTCATTCACGACCTGATCTCAATATCCCGGCGCTTGTCACGCCGCCCGAGAATTCGATCGTGAGAGCTCCTCACCCCGTGTCGAGTCGGCCGACCTCGAAGGTCTTTCAGCGCCACCATCCCGGCAAAGTGGTCCACCGCCACCCCGATCGCGGTGTCGGAGGGGAAGGAAAAGCCGACCCCGCGGCGCGAAATCCGTTAGGCTAGGCGGCGATGACTTCCCCCGACCACCGGATCGTCGATTGCCCCCACAAAGAGGATTGCGGCGCCTGCTCGTTCCTGGGCCAACCCTATGCCGCACAGCTCGAGCGCAAGCGGCAGCGGGTCTTGGATGTGTTGAAGAGAACGCTTCGTTTCGCCAACAGCCAGATACTGCCGACCCTGCCGTCGCCGAAAATCGAGGGCTACCGAAACAGGGCCAAGATGACGATCTCCACCAATCGGGATCGCCAATCCTCGCTCGGCTACTTCCAGCGGAGGACCCGCAACGTCATCGACGCACCTGATTGTGGAGTGCTGGTTCCTGAGCTGCTCGAAACCACCCGCCGTCTTCGCAGGCTGATCAACGTGTCCGGACGTTTCCCGTTCAATCTTCGCCACATCGATGTGCGCTGCGGCAGCGATCCAAAGAAGCAACACCTGACCCTGGTCGTCAAGGCGGCGACCATGCCCCGCCTCCCCATCGAGGAGATCGCCGATGGCTGCCCGCACGTCGCCGGCATCGGAGTCAACCTCAACCCAAAGGGCGGCGCCCAGGTCATCAAGGGCCGGATCGAGCCGGTTTTCGGGGCCCGCGAGGTCTTCGTTGAATCGGCCGGTCTGGCGCTGCGGGTCTCCCCCGGGTCGTTCTTTCAGGTCAACCTCGGCCTTCTGCCCGAGATCCACTCCCGTATGGAGGAGTTCTTCGGGCCCGGCGACCTCCTGATCGATCTCTACGCCGGTGTCGGGACCCACGGTCTCGCCCTGCGGCGGCTCTTCCGCCACGTCCTCTGTGTCGAGGGCGTCAGGAGTTCCGTCGCGGACGCCCGCTCTTCCATCAAGAGCGGTCGCGCGACGAATGTCGAGATCATCGCCAACCCGATACACCGCACCCTACGCCGCCTCAAGTCGGAGAAGGCCGAGGCGTTCATCCTCAATCCCTCCGCGGTCGGCGCCGATTCACCGGCACTCGAGGCGGTGACGACGTCGACAGCGCGCTCCGTGGCCTACCTCTCGTGCGATCCCGAGACCCTCGCCCGCGATCTCGCCATCCTCATCGACGGCGGCTTCAAGCTCGTCACGGTCCAGGCCATCGACATGATGCCTCAGACCAGGCAGATCGAGTGTCTGGCCCTGCTTCGCCGGTGATGCATTGAAGATCGGCGTTCAGGGATCTCATCGACGAACGGCTCGACGCCGACGAGAGCTTCACCATCCTCCGGGATCAGATCGAAGGCGAGCTGCGAGCCATCGAGGCCGCGATCCGATCCGAATCGGGCAATTCGCTATTCCTGAATTCTTGAGCAATTGAGTAATAGTACCTATTTCAAGGGCCTGGATCACATTTTCTGAGCGGTTCATCGCTTAGTTTCTTTTGAGAGAAGCGCCTCCGGGCACGTCCAATTTTCGAAAGAAGCGAGGTGACGATGAAGAGAGCAACCCATTTTCGTGCAACCCTGATCGTTGTCGGGATCGTCGTTTTCGGAATGCCCTATGCCGAGGGCTACGACCAGTACAGTCAGAACGACGACGCCACGAACTGCAGAGAGTGTCACGGTGATTTCCGGAGCGGCAGCTACATCTCACCCGTGGACGGGCAGAACTGGGGCAACCTCCACAACATCCACCGGTCCACCATGCTCAGCGGCGACTGCGATGTCTGCCACATCGGCGGCGACGAGTTCCCGGTGCACCTGGACCGATCCAACGGTGGCGACAACTTCCCAGCCGTCGGGTGCATGGGCTGCCACGGTGTCGACCCGGCGCCGTCCGTGCCCAACAACAACTGGTGGGGAGCCGGCCTTCGGGCGCATCACACGAATGCCGGCGTTCCGCCGGACAGCAACGGCGACACCTGCGTTACCTGCCACGGCAACGATCCGTCGCCCCTGCCCGAGGACACGATGCCGGTGTACTACTTCACACCCGATGTCAACCACCCCAACAAACCGACCGACCCTTGTCTCGACGAGAACTACGCCGGCGCCGCCTTCGGTCTCGACAACGACGGCGATCTGCTCCACGACGGCGACGATCCCGACTGCGCGGGGGCCACACCCACACCCACCCAGACACCGACGAACACACCCACGAGCACTCCGACACCGACCCAAACACCCGTGGTCCCCACCCCGACCCCCACCAGCACACCGACACAACCGCCGAATCTGGATCTCATCTTCACGGACGGATTCGAGTCGGGGGGAACCTCGGCGTGGGACTTCGTTTCAGGCGTATTCCTCGCTGCTGTGGACTACGCTCGGGAGCTGGGCGGTGCGCCGCTGATGAAGGGAACCGTGTTCCTGATGGTGGTCGGAGGAGCGGCACTGGCGGGCCTGCCCCGTATCCGGAAACGCGGCCGGCGGCGGAAGGACATCCACGAGGATATCTGAAGCGCATAGACTGGGCCTCACACTCGGTGGTCGGAGATCTCTTCCCCTCCGGCCGCCGGGTGTGACCCCGATCTTGCCGGCTTCGGAGAGCCCGGCGCGCACATGGGCTCGAAAACGGATGGCGCCCCCCTGCCGAATCGCATGCTAACGTTTGAGCATGCCGGTCGAAGAGTTCTTCACGGGTTGCCGCCGAGCCGTCACCGCCCTCGCCGCCGGTGTCGATGAGCTGTGCACGACGGCTCCGGACGCGGAGACCATCACGGCCGCCGCCGATCGCGGTCTTTTCCGGCCCGAGGAGGAGTCGGCGCTGCTGTCCTGGTTCGCCCGTTTTCTCAGCGTCCGGTCCGAGCTCTGGGAGGTCATCGGCGACGTGTCCGCACCGTTGGACGGCAGCGTCGGCCGCGTCCTCGACACCAACGGTTGGCGCTGCTTCGTGCTCGGCTACACCGCGGCATGTCTCATCGTCCGACTCGACCGGGTCCTTCTCGAGGATGTTGCGCGGGACAGTCTCACTCAACGCAAGCTCAACGAGGGATCTCGACTCCATCGCATCCCGCGCAAGCAGTACACAGCCATCTTCGAGTCCTTTACGAACCCGGGCAAGGCGCGGCAGATGGAGCAGGCCATGCGTTTGGCCCGGAGCCAACGGCGTCTGCTGGATGCCATGATCGACGACCCCGTGGTCGGCGATTTCGTGGCCCGGCTTCACGAGCGCGAAAAGGTCCTCGAACCCAGCCGGCGTAGGTATCTCGCACTCCTGATGAACTACCTCGTCCACACATTTCGTCGCCGCGGCGCCTCGGCCCGTCAACAGGCGGTCTTTGCGGTTCTGGAAACCGGCGGCCGCACGGCGTCTGAGCTTCGCGACCAGTGGTCGACATGCAAGGTCGACGAAGCGCTCCGAAATCGGCTGGACGCGCTCCTGCAACCGGGGGACGTGCTCATCACCCGCCACGACCGCTCTCTGACCAACCTCTTCCTGCCCGGTTTCTGGCCCCACGCCGCGCTCTACATCGGTTCCGAGGACGACCGCCGAGAGATGAACGTCTCCGTCGATGAAGACAGGGCCACCAGGTGGAGCGGAGATCGACGCGTGCTCGAAGCGCTCAAGGATGGGGTGCTCTTCCGCCCCCTCGAGACGACGCTTGCGGTCGATGCGGTGGCGGTGATCAGGCCGCAGCTCGACCAAGCCGATCTCGCACGGGCTCTCGGGCGAATCGCCGAGTACGAAGGCATGCTCTACAACTTCGACTTCGATTTTTTTCGCTCCGACCGTTTGGTCTGCACCGAGGTCGTCTATCGCGCCTACGACGGGATCGGGTCCATCCGGATCCCGCTGCAGGAGCGATCCGGACGACCGACCCTCTCGGCCGAGGATCTGTTGGATCTCGCCGTCGCCGGTCAGGGCTTCGATCCGGTCGCGGTCTACGGCGGTCCGAGCTGTCCCGACCGCCTGGTCGAGGGCGAAGAGGCCCGAGACGCCATCAGCACGAGGAACCGGGACCTGCAACCCGCGTCAACGGAGCGAGCCGAGGTCACGAACCCGTCATGACAACGACTGCGGAACCGTTTGCCGCAGCGACCCCATGTGTTGATCTCGGTGTTACAGTGTGAGTCAACAAAAACCGAAGAACAGCGAGGGTTGGGATTATGGCTGGCACCATCGATCGACGAAAATTCCTCAAGCTGGGCACGGCCACCGCCGGCTTCGCGCTCGGCTGCGGGCAGGACAACCCCGAACCACCACCGGCCGACGCTCCTCTGGCGATGCGCTACCGGCCCCTCGGCGCCACCGGTCTCGAGGTGTCGGAGATCTCGTTCGGCGCGCACGGCGTCGACAACCCACCGCTGATGGCGGCCGCCCTCGATGCCGGAATCAACACCTTCTGCACATCCGGCCGATATATGGACGGGCGTGAGGAAGAAGCCCTCGGCGAGGCCATGGCGAGGATCGGCGTGCCGAGAGATCAGGTCGTCATTCTGACCGGCAACCCACCGCCCAAGCCGGACGAAACGGTCGAGTCGATCTTGGCGGACATCGACGCCAGCTTGACACGGCTCCGGACGGACTCCATCGATGTCTACTGCAACGCCCAGGTGGAATCACCGGACGATGTCCTCTCCGAACCGCTCTTTGAGGCCTTCGAGCGCGCCAACAAGGCGGGCAAGGTCCGCTTTCTGGCGATCGCCGGCCACCATGGCGGGATGCAGGAGTGTCTCGAGGCCGGGATCGAGTGCGGCCGGTATCAGGTCTTCTTCACAAAGTACGACTTCGTCTCCTACCCCGAGCAGGACGAGATCCTCAACCGAGCCGCGGCGCAGGGCATCGGCACCATGGTCTTCAAGGTCGGCGCCGGCAATCGCAAGCACGAGATCGAGGACCTCGAAGCGGGCGGTCTCTCTTTCCACCAGGCCACTCTGAAGTGGGCGCTCGGTCGCCCCGAGGTCGCCAGCGTCGCCGTCACCCTCACCAGCTTCGACCAGATCCGGGAAAGTGTCGCAGCAGTGGGAACCGGACTCGTGGCGGCGGAGACCGCCATGCTGCGGCGCTACGCCGATGAAATGCGCCACCGCTACTGCCGGTTCTGCACCACCTGTGAGGCCGGTTGCCCCCACGGTGTGGCCGTCGCCGAGATCATGCGCTACGAGATGTACTTCAGCTGCTACGGCAGGGAGAAAGAAGCCATGCGGCTCTACACGCAGCTCCCCCACACTGCCACCGGCGCAGCCTGCGCCGACTGCCGAGGCCCGTGCAACGCCGCGTGTCCCTTCGGCCGCGAAGTGCGCGCCGGGCTCCTCGACGCCCACGCCCGGCTCGATCTCCGCGAGGCCTGATGACCGTGGTCGCCCGAGGCCCTCTGGCGATTCCGACCCTGGCGCTGATGATCGGTCTGGCGAGCTGCGCCGGGGACAGCCCCATCGAACCCGTCGCGCCTTCGCTCGAAGATCTGCTCCCCCCGGTGACGGAGCTCGCCGGTTGGACCATCGCCGACGGGCCGCTGGAGTACACCCCCGAAACCCTGTACGAATATCTCAACGGCGGCGCCGAGCGATACGACACCCACGGCTTTCGCCGCCTCGTCCACATCCGCTACCAGCACGACGACGACCCTTTGGCCTGCGTCACCCTCGATGTCTACGACATGGGAAGCGAGCTCGGCGCCTTTGGAATCTTCAGCGCCGCCAGGCCGCTGGGGCGTGAGCCCAGGCAATGGGGCGCGGAGGGCTACCGGATCGGGACCATCGCTGCCGCCTACAAAGGATCGTTCTTTTTTCATGGTGAGGCCGACGACGAACGAACCGAGCTCGTCGAGATGCTCGACACACTGATGCTCCGGGTGACCGAGGGCGTTGAAGGGTCGGTGTCACCGCCATCGATCTTCGCCTCACTGCCGGTTGACCACCGAATGCCCGGGAGCGAGCGCTATGTGCCGGAGAACCTCCTCGGGCATTCCTTCCTGCCTGGAGGAGTGCTCGCGACCTATGAGATCGACGGTCGGCGAGCCGAGCTTTTTCTCAGCGATCTCGGCACCGGTCAACGGGCCGCCGACGCCACGGCGGCGCTCCGCGCCCACTTCGAGCAGCGCGGCACCGTTGTCGGAGGATCGCCCTCCTTCGGCGACGATGGCTTCCGCGTCACCGATCCGATCTTCGGTCAGGCAACCGTGGTGCGCAGCGGAAACAGCATCGCCGGAATCCACGGCGATCTGTCTACCGAAGAAGGCGAAGAGATCCTGCGCCGATTGATCACCGCTGTGTTGTAGTGCGGGCGTCCCCGCCTGCACCGAAATCCTTCACGCCGACGGGCTCAGCTGATCCCCCCAAAAACCCTTGGGTTCAGGACCACAGGGTCTGATGACCCGAATCAGCACCATGCGGGCGAGACGCCCGCACCACAATGGAACTCGGCCCTTTGTGGCGCGGGCGTCCCGCCCGCAAGATACCGCAGAGGAATGCGATGTCATCATGAGGCTGCCAGGGTGCGTCGGAGCGAGGCCTCACATCAGACGCGGTACCGACCGCTGCGACCCTGAAGGGCAGGCAGGATGCCTACCCCACAAAAGACCGATCGCCATTGTGGAGCGGGCTTCCAGCCTGCTCATGCCTTCGGAACCACCATTGTGGAGCGGGCTTCCAGCCTGCTCATGCCTTCGGAACCACCATTGTGGAGCGGGCGTCCCGCCCGCGAATAGACCACGGTCGATGAAATCCCAGGAATCGTGATCCTATTGCAGTGGGTTCAGCTCAAAACACCCTTCTTGCACATCGCTCGGGCGTAGAAGAACAGCCCGAAGGCGATGATCCAGATGAAGATCGAGAAGACAAACCCACCCGCACCCATGATCTCGAGCCCGTTGGACAGGAGATAGCTGTGGATGCTGCTCACCACCATCCCGACGATGGAGATGCCGAAGGCCCATACCGACCAGCACTTGCGCAAGAGCAGACCGATGGAGCCCGCAAACGCGAACCAGACCGCAATGGCCCAGCCGGCGATCGCCCAGGAAGGAATGCCGTAAAAGTACTCGAGCATCTCCGGCTCGAAGCTCCCCATGTAGAACTCGAGCTCGAACTGGGTCGCCAGATAGTCGAAGGCGCCGATCGCATTCCAAACAAGCGCCAGGATCCCGACGATCCACAGATGGACCGGTGTCTTCGTCACGCCCTCTCCATTCGGATCCGCAGCAGTCATGACTCCTCCTCTTCCCCTCGAACCCTGGATGTTGCAGTCACGATACCACGCCGCAGTTCCCGACCCCAATCGGTCCCTGACCAGCCGGATCGCCCCCGGGTGGCCAAAGACGTCGCGCCGGCCGGTGCCGGGCGCGACAGCCGTCAGCCGGGCTCGGCCTTGATAGAGGAAACGACGCGGTTCCCATCCTTCGTGCTACGATCGAGATACCGTGATGTTGCAAACTTGAATTGGACGACCTGGTCAGGGAGGTCCTCATGAACGCGTTGGAGACTCTGTTGTCGGTCCTTCGGACTGTTTTTCGACGTGTCCGCCGGCCGCTGCCGTGGGTGATGGTGGCGTTGACCGGCGTTGCGCTCACCACACCGACGGCCCACGCCGCCGTGCGCAACGTCGGTTCGGGTCAGCCCTATGCAACCATCGGCGCGGCGCTGGCGGCCTCGTCGGACGGCGACGTCATCAACATCGTCGACCCGGTCCACACCGAGGCCGACATCTACGTGTCGGACGCGGTCACCATCCAGGGGCAGGGCGCTTCGGCCACCGTCGTACAGGCCCACCCGGGCTTCGCCGTGGCGCCGGCGAGGGTGTTCACCGTTGCCTCCTCGGGCAGGGTGATCATCCGTGACATGACGATCCGCCACGGTAACGATTCCGGAGTGGGCAACGGAGGCGGTATCTACCTGAGCAGCGGCGGTCTGCTGCTCGACCGGGTTGTCGTCACCCTCAATCGCGATGGCGCAGAACCGGGCGGACATTCCCGCGGAGGAGGTATCTACGTCAGCATGGGAGGGTTGCGGATTCGAGACTCGACGATCAGCGACAACGTCGCCGAGGCCGGCGACATCGGAATCGACGGCTATGGCGGGTATGCCTCCGGAGGGGGCATCTACGTATCGAGCACCGACGTCGCCGAGATCGTCGGCACCACCATCTCGGGCAACCAGGCACTGGGCGGCGACGGAACGATCGCCGGATACAGCTTCGCGTGGGGTGGAGGCATCAATGTGTCCTGGGGAACCCTCAACCTGATCAACTCCGTGGTCCGCAACAACCAGGCCATCGGTGGGACGGTGGCCACCGGCTTCGGCGGGCCGGCTGAGGGGGGTGGGATATTCGGCGGCGCCAGCGGAGAGGTCAATCTCTTCAACACCACGGTCAGCTCCAACCTCGCCCAGGGCGGCAACGGGTCCACCGGCGCGCAGGTGCTCGGCGGCGGGATCAAGCTCCGCAACGGTTCACTGACCTCTTGCACCGTTGCAGCCAACCAGACCACCAACGGCACCACCATGTACGCCGGCGGTCTCTACTCGGAGGGGTTTCCCGGAGAGGGGCCGCGGCTCACCAACAGCGTGTTCGCCGACAACGTGTGCAGCGGCGACCCGAACGATGCCGACCTCAAAGGCCACGTGGTTTCCGGCGACTACAACATCATCGAGAAAGACGGCGGGACCTTCACCGGCGTGACCACCCACAACCTGCTTGGGATCGATCCTCTGCTGGTGCCCCTCGGCGACTGGGGCGGCCCGACCTGGACCCACCCGTTGGCGGCCGGCAGCCCGGGCATCGACATGCTGCCGATCGGCATCAACGGGTGTCTGAGCATCGATTTCGACCAGCGGGGTTTTTACCGCGCGGCCGGCGGGTCCGCAGGAGGCGCCGCCTGCGACTGCGGTGCCTTCGAGGCCGCCTCGTCGGACGCCGGTCTCGTCTTTTTCGATGCCTTCGAAGGCGCGAACACCTGGATGTGGAGCTCGTCCTATCCATAAGCCGCAGCGGCGCTCAGGGTGACGTCGCCGTCCAGGCGTCGGTGTTGCCGGACTCGAAGTCGTCTGCGAAGATCTCGCCGATATCCGGAAATGCCGCGGCCTCGTTGCAGCGGGTCGGAAGCGAAATACCGATGTTACCGCCGATGGCGTACACCTGGTCGATAACACCGTCGCTCGCCCTGTGCAGTGTCAGACCGGATCTTCCTTTGTAAGAGCTCCCATCGTCCTCGATGCAGCCGAGGGGATCGGGCACGCCTGTGGTCCACTGGTCGAGGGTCGGTTCGTACATGTCGACGGTGTTGTAGAGACCGCCATAGGTCCCGCTGCCATCCCAGCCGCCGACGATGTAGACATTTGCCCCGATCGCGATCGCCGCGGCATTGGCCCTCGGCACCGGTGTCGCGGTGATCGCCGTCTGCCAGCTGTCGTCGTTGATGTCGTAGACGAAAACCAGGGAGTTCGGCGCCGCGCCCCAGGTCCCGGACTGATAGCCGCCGAAGTAGTAGATGGAGCCGCCGACCACCGCACAGGCGCCGTCGCTGACCCCGATCGGAATCGGCGCCAGAGAGGTGTAGCTGTCGGTGTCGGGGTCGTAGGCCGCCATCCGGGTGCTGGCAGAGCTGAAAGAATCCCTCGTGCCGCCCATGATGTAGATGAGGTTGCCTTGGACCACGGCGCAGGTTCCCCACGTGTAGGCGCTGTCCGGCATACCGACGCCGACGGTCCGCCAGCTGTCGGCGATCGGGTCGTACTCTTCGATGTCGGGATGGGTGAAGTGATCGATTGGGAAGCCATTGAGATCGGCGCCGCCGACCACGTACAGACGTTCCTGGCCCGCGAAACGGGCGACGGCACTCCCCGGTGCGGCGCGGAAGGTCGGCATCGTGGCGCGGAAGGACCACGAGTCGGATCCCGGGACATAGGCGACGGTGGATCGGTATGAATCCCAAAGGCTCGCACCGATGAAACCGCCCCCGGCGACATAGATCACATCGTCGATTTCGCCCGCGGCGTGCAGCCCGCGGCCATAAGTTTCGCCTATCACATCCGCGCGGGGCGACCAGTTGAGGTCATTCGCACCGCCGGACAACGCGAACAGGACCGTCATCGCACATGAGAAACAGACGTTTCGGGTCAGCATAGATCCTCCCGTGGAGGCGCGCCTCCTCGCTTTGTCTATGATTTTATCACTCGGTGGTGTTTTCAACCCTCGCACGCTTGGCGCTGACGGGCGCCCATGAAAGCCGGCACGATCGGGTAAACGACCGTCGGGCCGAACACGACGCAGTCGAAGTTGCCAGTTTCGATCTCAAGACATATATTGTCCACCAGGCAACAAAAAACAAATCGGATTGATGTCCACGGACTCAGCTGTCGGGGTCGTTGACGAAGGCTGTGCAGCGACTTCCGGGGCGCGTAACAAATCCGGTGCTTCGTTGCCTTGAAGGTATCGGGATGGAGCAGCATATCAACGACACAAGACCTCAACCGGTACAGCGATGGAGAGAGAAGGGGGATGAAGACGTCGGGAGACGGTTCGTTGAAGCTCCGGTCCGGCACGCGGAAAGGAGGTTGGCGGCCCTCGGTTGAAGGCGACGTGGTCCGTCCGGATCGCGTCCCGGTTCTCGCAACATCAATTTGAGCACGGGAGGAACACATGACAGCACGTAATGCACTTCGCGCACTGTCGGTAGCGACATGTGCGGCACTCATGGTGGTGCCGGTCTTCGCCGGCGACAACGACGGAAACGGCGGCAACAACGGAAACGGGGTGTGCCGGCTCGATGGCGCCTGGTTCGGGAGCTCGCCCGCGTGGGGAGTGTCCTGGTCGCTCGTGTATGGCTCCGATTCGCACTGGACCGGACCGCTTTCAATGCGAATGATCGGAGGGGATCCCACCTTGGGTGGGTTCTTCCCCGCCACGTCGTTGTCCCAGACAACGGGGACGTGGGTGCGAACCGGTAGGAGAACCTTCGATTACACAATGATCCACTGGTCCCTCGCCGAGGGAGGCCAGGAGCCGGTGGTGCTCGTCAAGCTTTCCGGTTCCGTCGCCGTCACCGGGCAGTGCGACCATCTCGAAGTCACGAACTGGTCGCTCTCCCTCTACGATCCGGCGCAGGACCCGTTCGGTGACGATCCGCCCTTTTATGGGTGTATTCCGGACGGTAGCCTCTCCACTGCGCAGCGCATCCCGGTGCAGCCGCCCTGTGAGCCGTAACTACCGCAACGACGATGATTCTTGATATGTGATCCGGGGCCGGATTTCCGGCCCCTCGTTTTCTTGCGCCTCATACCTGATACCTGAGCCTCGTGCAAAATTCTCGACCTTCAGTGGGTTGCACTCGCAATGATCTCGCTGGGAGGGTATAAAACCCTCCTCTACAGAGGATTGATGGATCCGTAGGGGCGGGTTTTACACCCGCCCGGGCCATATTGATGAATTCTGCATGAGGCTCACCGGCAATGGTGCCTGGCACCGACTTCTGCGGCTCGACCGGAGACGGCGAGTGCGCAGACGGCGACCACAACCACAGCACGGGCGAACGGCCTCCTCATCGGATCCTCCACCGCATGTGGATCCTCCAGATGTTCAACGGCTCTGGTTGGTCATTACGGAATCTCCGGAACATGGTTTCGGACGGAGCACCCTCTTCGTCATTCCTGGTGGTACGAAAGTGGAGAGCAGGTCGGGCCCACACCTCTCATCCGGCGCCGTTTTCGGTCTGCAGCCGAAGCGGCGTCGCGGTACACTCATCTCAGCTCTCACTCGCGAAACCGTGAGGCTCTGGCCGACCGGGGTACTGAAATCGATCGTCCGAGGAGGTTTGGGATGGCAACACGAGACGAGTACGTGGAGAAAATGAAAGCGCAGCTGGACGAGTGGAACGATGAGATCGAAAAGCTCGAGGCGAAGCTCGCCGAAGTCAGCGAGGAGACCAGGAAGCGACTCGAACCACACATGTCGAAGGCGCGAGAGTCGAGTGATCGGATGGTGGCCAAGCTCGGTGAGCTCAAGCAGACCGGAGAGGCCTCATTCGAGTCGTCCAAGGCCGAGGTCGAGCACGTCTGGAAGACCTTCAAACAGTCGGTCAACTACTTCAAGTCCCAGCTTTGACTTCCGTTCACGCCGACGAGCCGGAAAGCGGTGGACGGGTGCCGCCCATCAGAGGGCGCGTGCCGCGTCATCGGAGATTTCCGGCGCCCTTCGGAGGAGACACTTCTCGTCAGCCGACGATTCGGATGATCCGGAATAGGGTGCCAAATAGGGTGCCGGGTTCGCACATTCGGTGATTCTTCCGGCCGGCGTGAAGAAAGACCGAATATATGAACCGGGCACCCATTCCCATTACCTGCACCATGCACGTCGGTTCGCGCCATGCCCGGCGCACGCAGGGGCGGGTCTTATACCCGCCCGCGGCTGACCTTGAATCCTACGGGAGGCTGATCTGACAGCCGGGCGGTTCAACCCTGTGATTCGGCTCTCTCACGAGGCTTCCAGCCCCAAAGAACCAGAACAAAGAACCCTGCATTGACACTCAATCCGAGCAGCCCGACCTCGGGCCCGAAGACCGCGGTGTTCTCGATGCCGAGGGCGCCGACCTTGGTCCCGAAACCGAACAGGACATAGGCCAAACCGTTCCACACGCCGTGGTTGACGCTGGCGACGATCACCGAACCCGAACGCCAACGCATCAGTCCCCAAATCGCGCCCAGAACCGCCGCGTTCACCATGAACACCGGTATCTGCTTCCAGGGCAGATCGAAACCGGTGTCGAGGGCCACCTCGGACAGGTGCCACAGCGAGAATGCGAGGCTGGTGAAGACCAGTGTCTTC
>JARFRM010000184.1 GCA_029287235.1 Thermoanaerobaculales bacterium | reverse complement strand
CCTACTCGATATACCCGAGCGCCCTGAGCTGTTCGACGGTCTCGTCGTCGAGCTTCTTCGAGGTCAGTCGATCGAGGGCGCCGAGACCTTCGGAGATCGACCCGAGGCACTCGAGCAACGGGTCGCTCGGCGGCCCGTTCTCCTCAACCAGACTCTCGATCTCGGCCGGATCAGCGGCGAGATCGAAGAGCATGTGGTTGTTGTTCTTGACCCGTAGAATCTCCTTGCGGCTCTCGTGCACAACCCCCACCGACAGCAGGCCCTTGGACCGCTTCCGATCATTGTCGTGCTCGCCGTGCACCGCGCCCTTGTGCGCTTGATAGCAGATCGCGCGCTCGGACGGCAGCTCGCCTCCTTTGGCCGGAACCGTCCAGCTGATGCCTTGGAATGTGCCGGGAATCTCGAGACCGAGGAGCCCGAGGATGGTCGGAGCGATATCGAGGATCGTCGCCTGGCGGTGGATCACCCGCTGCTCAATGGTGCCCTTCCACGTCATTCCGAAGGGAATCCGAAGCGACGGCTCATAGAGATAGCGCCCGTGGCCCCAGTAGTCGTGCTCGCCGAGACTCTCACCGTGGTCGGCTGCAAAGACGACAATCATCTCATCGGGGGCAACGTGATTTTCGATCCCTCCGACGAGGCGGGCCACCGCCTGATCGACGGCCGCAACCTCGGTGTCGTAGCGATCACTTCGCTTGGGGTCCTGATCGGCGATCCCGAGACGGGCGGCATATTCGGAGTGAAAACGGTAGGGCGCATGGGGCTCGACGTAGTGGACCCACACGAGGAACGGGGTCGCCGGATCCGAGCCCGAGTGATCCGAAACCCAATCGAGCGCCTCATCGGTGACATCCTCGGCGGTCGCCTCACTGTTGAGTAGTCCGAACCACCTCCGGCGGGTAAAGACCTCGCCATAGTGGTCGAAATGCTCCCCGAGCCGGGTGAGATTGTCCTTCAGTGTCCAGTTGCTGACAAAGGCGGCCGTGCGCCATCCGTGACCGGCGAGGATCTTCGGCAGCGAGTCGAGTCCTTCCCGCATACGGAGTCCGTTGCGGGTGGCCGCGTGCTCCTGCGGATCGAGTCCCGTGATCATGGAACACATGGAGGGGCTGGTGAGAGGCTCATTGGTTCGCGCAGCCTCAAAACGAATGCCGTCTCCGAGCAGTTCATCGATGGCGGGCGAGGTCGGGCGCGGGTAGCCATAGCTCGAGAGGCGATCGGCCCGTAACGCATCGACCGTGATGATGACAATCGCCCTGGGCTCCTCGGCTGAGACCGCCGAGGCCGCTCCCACCAGCTGAAGAACGACGCAGAACCCGCACAACACCTTAACCAGCACCCTGAATCTCTTGATCACGACCCTCGAACCTCCTCAGACGCGGCCACATCTTACTTGATAAGCCGAGCCGGTGGCGCGAAACAGGTGCTTCATCCGGGAACAGATATTCTCGAAGTGGAACAGGGCGATCCTGCCCCGAACACTGCATTCAAGCTCAAAGTTGGCATCTCACTTGCGTATTGGTTTGCCGGAGGCGGAGATGGTGAACCGGTCGAAGACATCCTGTCCACGTGTTTTGATGGTCGATGACGACCCGGCACTTCTGGAAATCATGACCGATTGGTTGCAGGAGAGATGCCACGCCGAGGTGACGGCCATGAGCTCGGCCGAGGAGGTCATGACGATCATCCGACCCGAGAGCTTCGATGTCTGCATCCTCGACTATCAACTCCACGGAGCCAACGGCCTCACTCTCGGCGCCATGCTGCGTGAGATCATTCCCAGCGCCCGATTGATCCTGCTGTCCGGCGAGATCTCTTCAAGTATCGAATCGCTGGCGTTCGAGCATGGTTTCGGCCGGGTCTTCACTAAACCCGTTTCTCCCGATTCGCTCGCCCAGGCAATCGCCCTCTGATTCCTCTGCAGGTCCCGGTCGGTCCGTCCGGGACCGGGCGATCCGGTGAGCCCCGCCGCAATCGGGATTGGTCTCGATCGACGATGCATCCTTCCCGGCGGGTTGCGCTGGCGAATACCACCTCCAATTGTGGCGGGGTACACTAGATCCCAATGAGCACGTTCGACCGCAATTGGCGCGAGCTCCAGCTCGAAACCCTGGTCGATCTGTCACTCACCATCGGCCGCGTTCGCCCTGAGGAGGAGCTCGTCGACGAGCTATTGCAACGCTCCGTCGGCACCCTCGACGCCGGATCGGGGCTGGTCGCAACGCTGCACGCCGGGGGACAGGAGGCTACGGTCCGAGCCATCGGCCTGGCTCCGAACTTCGAAGCGGTTCGGTCCCTGTTTCCGCCGGATCTGCTCGAGGAGCTTGCCTCCGGCCGCTATGTTCGCGCCCAACGAGATCAGGGCGAGGCCCCGTTTGAACTCCTGGCGGCGCCCCTCCGAGCGGGAAGGGAGTTCCTCGGTCTGGTCGTGCTGGGGGATAAGGAGACCCGAGTCGGCCGCATCCCCTTCTCGGACAGCGACGCCCGTTTTCTTCTGTCTCTGAGCAGCATGGTCGCCACAGCGGTGGCGACCTCCCGGCGGGTGGCCGCCATCGAACGCGACCGTCAGCGGCTCGCCGATGAGAACCGCGAGCTTCGCGATGTCGCACGCCGCGAGGGATTCGTCGGTGAGTCGGAGCCGGTCCGGGAGATGCTCGAGATCGTCCGTCGCGTCGCCCCGACCGGGGTCAATGTCATGCTCCGGGGAGAATCGGGAGTCGGCAAGGAGAGGGTTGCCCGCCTCCTCCACTCCTTTTCCGAACGATCCAACGGACCGTTCGTACCGCTCAATTGTGCCGCCCTTCCCGAGAGCCTGCTCGAGGCCGAACTCTTCGGCATCGAGGAAGGCGTCGCCACCGGAGTCCAGCGCCGGCTCGGTAAGATCGAGCTCGCCGAAGGTGGAATTCTCTTCCTCGACGAGGTCGGCGATTTGACGCTGTCGCTGCAGGCGAAGCTGCTGCGGGTCGTTCAGGAGCGGGAGTTCGAGCGCCTCGGTGGACGAGAGCGGATCCCGGTCGATGTCCATCTCGTCACGGCGACCAATCGGGATCTGGAAGCCATGGTTTCCGACGGTGATTTTCGCCAGGATCTCTACTATCGACTGAGGGTCGTCGTCATCAAAGTGGCGCCGCTGCGCGAACGTCGAACCGACATCCCACTCCTGGCCCGCCACTTCCTCGAGTTCTACGGCGAACGTTTCGGTCGGCCGGACCTCAAGCTCTCACACGATGCCCTCGCCGCCCTCATGTCTTTTCCGTTTCCGGGCAACGTCCGCGAGCTCGAAAACGCCCTTCAGGCCGCCATTGCCCTCGCTCCCAACGAGCTCATCACCGAGGACGATCTGCGACTTCACGCCGACGACAACACTGCACCCACCACCGATGTGACCATGTCGCTCGACGAGCTGGAGCAACGCCACATCGAGCGGGTCCTGCGGGCGGTCAAAGGCAACCGAACCGCCGCTGCACGGGTGCTCGGGATCGACCGATCCACCCTCTATCGCAGAATGCAGCGTATTGCACCAGATGATGCATTTCGCGACTCTCCATCTAAATAGATACAAAAAATCAACTTCTGGAATGTTAAACGGTGCAAAATACTCAATCGTTGTAGAATGCGACATTTTACGACACCATAAACCGCCATCAACACTGGCACGGAACTTGCCCTTCATACGGGCGGAGGTTGCTCGATGAGGTCACTGGCGGTCGTCAAGATTCCTGCAACGGCTCTGGCCGTGATCGCCGCGGTAACTGCCGCTCAGGTCGCGAACCTCAGCTTCGAAATCCCACTTCATCAACTCCAACTTGCGTGGACCCTGACTCGCGTTCTGATACAGTTGTAGGCTCATCATGGATGTCGTGCTGCACCTACCTGTGGTGCCGAACGTCGAGTTGGTCGCTGCAAAGGCCGTGGAAACCGTTGGCGGGGCCCTCGGCATGCACCAAACCGGCATTGAGGCAGCCAGCGTCGCCATCGTAGAGGCCTGCCTCAACGCCATGGAACACGGCGGCGGCCAGATGGTGATTCGGATGTCCTCCGAGAATCCCGAGGGGAAATCCTGCCTGGTCATCGAAGTCGAGGACCAAGGTGAGGGTTTTGATCCCGCAGAGGCACCCCGCAACAGCGCATCCCGGGTTCACGGGTGCACGTCGAAACGGGGCTGGGGCCTGACGCTGATTCGGGAACTCATGGACGAGGTGCAGATTCGATCCAACCCTGGTCAGACCCTGGTTCGAATGCGCAAGTACGTGGAGAGTGCACCATGAACGATGAACAGATGCGACTATCGAAAGACGTTGTCAGCGAGGGTTTCGGTCTCATCGCTGCGGCCGGATACATCAACAACGAAGGCGGCCAGGCCATCGCCGACGCCGCCACCGAGCTCATCGATGGCGGATGCGGCACCCTTCTGATCGATCTCGAGGGAACCCGGATCATCAACTCCATCGGCGTATCAATCCTGCTCGAGATCATGGAGAAACTGCTCGAAGACAAGGGCCAGCTCGCATTCTGCAACCTCACCCCGACCATCTCCAAAACCTTCGAGATCATGGGGCTCGTCCAGTACGCAACGGTCTTCCCGGACCGTGATACGGCCCGATCCGAGCTCATGGGCAATGCCTCTGTCTGAACTGCTCCGCCTCGCCGACACCGCACTCAGCAGCCACCAGGGCCCACAGTTCGCCGAGGATCTGCTGCGAGCGGTGGTCGAAGAAACCGGTTCACGCGCGGGCATCCTCCGTCGTGACGACGACGATATCGCCCGTTGGCCGAGGACGGTTTCGCGCCAGGTCGAGGAAGCAACCGAAGGATGGACCGCAGTTCCCTTCGGCGGCAACATTTCGGGTTGGAGCCTTCATCTGCTCAAGCCGGAACGGCTCGACGAGTCGGTTCTCTCGGCCACCCGTCTCGGCCTCCGAGCCTGGCAGCTCCGCGAAGAGCTCAAGCGAACCCGTTTCGACGAACGCTTCCATCTTTGGGAGCTCGAGGCGATCCGCGCCATCGCCGGCAGCATCGGCGGAATCCTCGAACCCGAAAGGGTCGCTGAGGAACTCATCAGCCATCTGGTGGCCCTGCTCGGTGTTCGGAGCGCCCACATCTATCTCGGCGACGACGCGGCCACGGCCACCAGCGTCGGAGCCTTCGGCGCCCCGGCCATCGACGACGACGACCTCACCGAAGCCTGGGATCACGGGGTCTACTCCGAGGAGGTCGCAGCCATCCCGCTCGTGGCCGAGAACGGAACCCTCGGCGTCCTCGTCGCGGCTCACAAGGAGGCCCGGGCGGGAACCGAACCATTTGCCGCCAACGACATCCGCCTGCTCGAGCTCTTTGCCGTCCAGGTCACGGTGGCCATGGAGTCCGTCCGCTTGACCCTCGAGTCGCTCGAGCGCGAGCGGCTGAGAAACGAGCTCGAGATGGCGGCGGTGATCCAGACCCACCTCTACCCCCAGGTCTTTCCGGATGTCGAGGGCTACCGCCTCGTCGCCAAGGCCACCCCGAGCCGCCACGTCGCCGGCGACACCTACGACGCCTTCGAGGATGGTGATGCGCTGATCACCACCATCACCGATGTTTCCGGCAAGGGCGTCGGCGCCGGAATGATCGCCTCGGGCGTGCACGCGGCGGTCCGGCTGATGGCCGTCAACGGCGTCGGACTCGCGGATCTGGCGGAGCGGGTCAACCGCTATCTCTCCGGCGCCACCGAGGACAATCGATTCGCAACCTTCGCCATGGTCCGCCTCGAACCCGACGGCAGGCTGGTCGCCGTCAACGCGGGCCACTGCCCGATCCTGATCCGCCGATCCGATGGAAGCATTGACGAGATCTCGTCCAGCGGATTCCCCCTTGGGATGATGCCCATCGCCAGGTACAGCGAACACGAGACCCGCCTCGATCCCGGCGACCTGCTGTTGCTCTACACCGATGGTCTGACCGAGGCCGAGGACCCCGATGAGGAGGAGTTCGGCGTCGAACGGGTCGCCGAAGTCGTATCAAAGCTCGAGTGCCCGTCGGCTGCCGCCGCCTGCAAGGAGCTCCTCGGGGCCGTCGAGGAGCACACATGCGGCCAGCCGTTGCACGACGACGCGACGCTGCTCGTGGTCGAGCGGCTCGCGGACTAGCTAGTCCGCGTAGAGGCTCTCGACGAGCTCGGTGTAGTCCTTTTCGACGACACGCCGCTTGACCTTGAGGGTCGGCGTGAGATGACCGCCTTCGATGGAGAGCATCAGCGGCAGGACGACGTGTTTCTTGATCTGCTCGTAGCGGGCGAGATCCTTGTTGGTGTCTTCGATCATCTTGGCGTAGCTCGCCGCAATCTCGGGGATCTTGGTGAGCTCCTCGATGGTCTCGTACTCGATACCCTTGGCGGTGGCCCAGCTTTCGAGCTCCTCCTGATTGGGTGAGATGAGCGCGATGATGTAAGGCCGGCGATCGCCGATGAGAACCGCGTTGTCGATGAGGGGCGAGCGTTTGAGCTCGTTCTCGATGGGCTGCGGCGCCACGTTCTTGCCGCCGGCGGTGACGATGAGGTCCTTCTTCCGATCGGTGATCTTGATGAAACCGTCGCTGTCGATCTCGGCGATGTCACCGGTGAGGAAGAAGCCATCGTCATCGAAGACCTCGGCGGTCTTCTCGGGGAGATTCCAGTAACCGGTCATCACATTGGGTCCCCTGATGCAGAGTTCGCCGTCGTCTGCGATCTTGACCTCGACATCACGAATGGCCTTGCCGATGGTGCCGATGCGGGTCATGCCCGGATCGGCGCCGTTGACGCCGACCACGGGCGAGGTCTCGGTCAAGCCGTAGCCCTCGAGGATCCGAACACCGATGGAGTGGAAGAACTCGTTGACGAAGCTCGGAAGCGGCGCGCCGCCGGAGATGCAGAACCGGACCCGGCCGCCGAGGCCCTCGCGGACCTTCGACAGCACCAGCTTGTCGGCGAGGCCGTATCCCAGACCTCCGGGGGTCTCTCCGGCAAGGATCTTGGGATAGGCGTCGCGCCCCTTGCTCACGGCCCAGTTGAAGAGGGCGCGACGAACCGGCGGAGCGTGGTTCACCTTGTCCATGATCTTGTCGTAGACCTTTTCGTAGAACCGGGGTACACCGGCAAAGACCGTTGGTTTGATCTCGGCCACGAGATCACCGACGTGGTAGACCGAGCAGTAGGCCTTACTGAGCGCGCGGTACATGTAGAGATAGCCCAACATGCGCTCGAAGACGTGGCACAGGGGCAGGAACTCGAGGGCGAGGTCGTCAGGGCCGACGGGCGCCCGGTGGAAGGCGGCGAGCACGTTGCTCACCAGATTGTCGTGGGTGAGAGTGACGCCTTTGGGGTTGCCGGTGGTGCCCGATGTGTAGATCAGGGTGAGGACGTCCTCGGCCTTGACCTTGTCGGCGCGCTGCCAGAAGAGATCGCCGGCGTCGCCGCCCGCACCGGAGTCGATGACCTCGGCCATGGCGATGACACCCGGGGCGGTGGGGCCTTCGATCTGGATCAGATGTTCGAGATCGGGGCAGTCGCTCTTGATCTCGAGGAACTTCGCCATCTGTTCGGGGTTCTCGACCACCGCGGCCCTGGCGCCCGAGTCCTTGACCTGAAAGGCAACCTGCTCCGGATTGAGGGTGCCGTAGACCGGTGAATCGACCGCACCGAGATCGACGATGGCGAGATCGCTGAGATGCCACTCGGGCCGGTTGTCCGACAGCAGCATGACCCGGTCGCCGCGGCCGATGCCGAGTTTTTCCAGGCCGCACGCGAAGCCGGCCGTCCGCTCGAAGAACGCGCTCGTGCTGAGAATCCGTTGCCCCTCCGGCGAAAAGTGAAAATAGTGCTCGTCGCGAGGTTGGTCGAACTCTTTGCGATAGAGATGGAGAATGTTGCTCTCGGCCACGGTGAGCCCCCCTCTTGGTTTGTTACGCCAGCATCCCTCGGGTGAGGATTCCGAGAATCGGGTCGACGTGGCGGGTCAGGTCCCCCCCCTGATCGGTGAGAACCCAACTCATGACGAGCTCGTCCACGGCACCAAAGACCACGTTTGTCGCCAGACCGGGACTGATGTCTCGGCGGAACTCCCCCGACTCCTGTCCTTCCTCGATGATTCTGCGTAGCAGGTTCAAATACTCACCGAGCTTACCACGCGTGAAGACGCTCATGAATCGGCGGGAGTGGCGAGTCTCGATCTGCAGGACCTGAGCGAGCGCCGGATCTCGCCCCAGGGTCTCGAGGTGGAGGCGCACCATCACCCTCAGCTTGGCGACCGGGTCGTCGAGGTCGGCGATTTCTTCCTGGAGTCGCTTGATGAACCGCCCGAGAACGTCGTCAAAGATGCTGAGCAACAGGTGCTCTTTGCCTTCGAAGTAGAGATAGAGGGTTCCATCGGCCACTTCGGCCTGCTTCGCGACATCGGTCATCCGGGCCTCGAAGTAACCCTTGCTGGCGAAGACCTCGGTGGCGGCGCGGAGGATTCTCTCGTGTTTGAGCTCACGCGAAGTGAGACGACGCGACGAACGACTGTCCGGCATTGAGCCTCCAAATCCCGGAACTTCGCCGGGAATGCTGAATGAACCGTCATTCATAGTTCCATCGAAATCCTCGGCCTGTCAAGCGTCGTGACGAGGTTGTACTACCATGCTTGGGCCGAGACTTCTCAATTGGAGGCCTGACCATGAGGGATTATGGTGGCGGCAGCGAGCAGGATGTCCGTATCAAGGTCTTCGACTCGTTCAAGGAAATCTTCGCCAGCGCGCCTATCCGGCTCATGAGCCGGACCGTCAGCACCATGCGTTCCATGGGGTACAACGATCTCGCCTCGGCCATCGGCGACCTCGATTGGCGAACCGTCCCCGCCGACAACCCCGAGGATCCATTTCTCCGCGACGACTGGGAGGCCCTGCTGGTGCCGGCCTTCAACAATATGTCCGGCTGGCTCCACCAGCTCGCCTCGCGCCCCCTCGCCTACAACCTCGACTCCCTCGGTTACCCGGCGGTGATCGAAGCCTGGTCCGGCATGTGGCAGGTCCAGCTCGGCCTCGATTTCAGGAACAGGCCGGGAGAGGCGCCCGAGGTCTTCGTCTTTCACGGCGGCAACCAGGCGGTCCAGGCTGCCATGATCAGCATCGCGGAAGCCCATCGGGATCGAGTCGGCACCGGGAGTCCCGCCACCGTCCTGGTCCCGATTCCATCGTTTTCGTGCCCCATGGATCAGATCGCACTTCAGGGCATGCAGGCCTATCTCCTGCCGCCCGGCGATCGGGGGATGGACCCCGACCCGGCAGATATCGACAAGATCCCGGACGGTGTCGATATCGACGGGGTCTACGCCATGCCCGTCAACAACCCCACGGGGCGAACCCTCGAGCCCGATCGCCTGCGAGCGTTCATCGAGGCGGTGCTCGATCGCTGGCCCCACGCCGGCATCATCCTCGACTCGGTCTATGTCCGACTGCACCCGCGTTACCACAAACTGCTGGCCTGGTTCGACGATGATCCACGATTTGCCGATTCAATCATCTTTATCGACTCGTTGTCCAAGAGCCACGGCGTCACCGGGCTCCGCTCGGGCGCGCTCCTCACCAGAGCCTCACGCCTTCGCGGTGGTGTCGTCCGCTATGCCCAGAATGTCATGGCCGGACCATCGAACGTCATGCAGGCGGTGGTCCTCGGTCTCATCGGGCCCCACGCCAGTGGAGAGGTGGAGTTCTCCGACTATCTGGTCCGGCTCCAGACCCGCATCGGGAAACACCTGCAACGGCGGCGCCAGCTTCTCCTTCGGGAGGCCTTCGATAACTGGGGTCCCTACTTCGACGAGGAGCAACCGCTCCTGCCCGACCCGAAGACCTTTGACTGGGAAGGCTCGATGTATGCGGTCCCGCAGCTCTCGGACCACTGTCGGAAAAAGGCCGCTGAAAGAGAACTCCATCCGACCGTGGGCTTCTATCTCGATTCGGGAATCGGCGGCGTTCCCCTCGATGGTTTCTGCCGCAACCCGAATCTCGAGAGGCACGGCCTGTTGGTCAACGCGGGCTCCGATGAGCTCGAGGCCTTCCAGAAGCACGCATCGCGTTTCGTTCGGCTGAGCTTCGGGATGACACCACCGCCGAAGCGGAGGCGCGAAACGGATCTCTAGCCGGGTCGCAGAGCGATCCGCCGGCTCTCAGCCGTTAGCCGTTAGCTGTTAGCTGTTAGCCGTTAGCCGTTAGCCGTTAGC
>JARFRM010000155.1 GCA_029287235.1 Thermoanaerobaculales bacterium | reverse complement strand
CAGCGTCAGATGTGTATAAGAGACAGGGACGGCCGCGGCGGCGGCATGGGCGGCGGTGTGCGACCCGGCGAATCGGGCGGCGGGCGCCCCACCCTCGACCCCGAGATCGATTGGCTGGTGGTCGAGCTGCCGCCAACCGCGGAATGATCTCGACCCTTTTATCCCTGCTCGTTGTTCCGGCTGTGCACTCGTTGGCGCATCGGAGTCGGTGATTCGATCAGTATTGGATGCCATCGCACCCACAAAGGTGTAAATATATGGTAAATCTCAGAAAAATGAAACACTTGCGTTTCTCCTCCGTAATTGAACCCGACGGAGGTGGAGGTGGGGGTTCACGACAAAGGAAACAGTTCAAAGATGTCCCGGGGATTCGCGATTCTCGGGGCTCTTCTTTTTGTCTCGGCCCTTTCAGCAATGGAATCGACGACCCACCAGATCCCGAGGATCGATGTTCGAATCACCGTCGACGGCGTCCTCGACGAGGCGGTTTGGGACGACGCCTGGTCCATAACCCTCGACTACGAGGTCCGGCCGGGGGAAAACACCCCTCCCCTCGCGGCGACCGAGGTGATGGTCTACCACGATCAGTCACGGCTCTATATCGGCTTTCGCTCCCAGGACCCGGAGCCTTCAGCGATCCGCGCACATCTGTCCGATCGGGACAACTTCGGCCCGGACGATGCCATCGGGATCGTGCTCGACACATTCAACGACGAGCGCAGGAACTACCTCTTCATGGTCAACCCCATGGGTGTCCAGCTCGACACCATCGAAACCATGGACGGCAACACGCCGTGGGACGGAATCTGGGCATCGTCGGCGACCATCACCGACTGGGGTTGGTCGGCCGAGCTCGAGATCCCCTTCTCGACCCTGAGATTTCAGCGCAGCGACGGACCCCAGGTCTGGGGATTCGACGCCATCCGCATGTATCCCCGCAATCTGTCACACCAGATGGGCTCCTTCCCCCGCGATCGCAGCAACAACTGCTATCGCTGCCAGGCCCACAAGATCGAGGGGTTTGCGGGAGTCTCACCCGGCCGCAACCTGGAGATCGTGCCCACCTTGACGGCTTCTCGCACCGACACCCGCGACGAGCTTCCGGACGGGCCTCTCGAAGCCGGAGACCCGGAGATCGAGCTCGGGGCCACGATCCGCTGGGGATTCACTCCGAATCTGACCGTGAGCGCCGCCCTCAACCCCGATTTCTCACAGATCGAGGCCGATGCTCTCCAGTTGAGCGTCAACCGGCCGTTCGCCATCTTTTTCCCCGAGCTCAGGCCTTTCTTCATGGAGGGCGCAGACTTTTTCAACACCACCATGGCCGCGGTCTACACCCGGATGATGCGCGACCCCGCCTGGGGTCTCAAGCTCACCGGCAAGGAGGGCGATCACACCGTCGGCGCCTATGTCGTCAAGGATGACGTGACGAACATCATCATCCCGGGAAGCGAAAGCTCCGACTTCACGTCACTGGATCAGGGCAACACCTCGACGGTGCTGCGCTACCGATACGACGTCGGCAGGCATTTCACTCTCGGCGGTCTCCTCACCAACCGCGACGGAGAGGGATACCTGAATCGGGTCGCCGGGATCGACGGCGACATTCGACTGTCGCCCCGCGACCGGATCATCGCCCAGGTGCTCAACTCGAAGACCCGATACCCGGACGAGGTCGTCGAAGACTTCGAACAGCCCGGAGGCGATTTCGAGGACTGGGCCGCCGAAGTCATCTACACGCACGACACCCGCACCTGGGAGTGGTGGGCGATCTACTCGGACATCGGGACCGATTTCCGGGCCGATCTCGGTTTCATGCCCTGGGTGAACCGCATAATCTACGAGGCCGGTCTCGGCTATACCTGGAACGCCACCGAGACGAGCTGGTACTCGCGGCTCAACCTCAAAAGCAAGATCGCCCACGTCGTGGACCAGACCGGGTTCCTGCTCTTCCACGAGGACGTGGTCCAGTTCACCGTCGAAGGACCGCTGCAGTCACACTCGGTGATCCGACCCAGCCGGGTCCGCGAGGGTTACAACGGGCAGATCTTCGACTTCAACAGGCTCCGTCTGCACGTCTGCGGCAAACCCAACGGACACAGCCAGCTCTGGATCAATCTCGAAGGCGGCGGCAAGGTCGACTATGCCAACACCCGGCCGGGGGATTTCATCAACTTCGACGGCGGATTCTGGTACCGGTTCGGCCGCCACTTCTACATGGAACCCAAGTACACCCGGGAGCGGATGGAAGTGGACGAGGGTTGGCTCTACACCACCTCCATCGGTCAACTCCAGACTTCGTGGCAGTTCAACCCCAGATGCTTCATCCGGGCGATCATCCAATACGTGGACAATCAGTTCAACCCGGAACTCTACAGCGACGGACGCGACCCGGAGGACCGGCGGCTCTTCGCCCAGTTCCTCTTCTCTTACAAGCTCAACCCGCGCACGGTTCTCTTCGTCGGTTACTCCGACAACTCGGCCGCGACCCAGGACTACGGGTTCACCCAGACCGATCGGACCATCTTCGCCAAGGTCGGGTACGCCTGGGTGCTCTAGCAATTCGTCAGACGAATTGCGGTGGCGCTCGCCGGGCTCGCGCCAAAACGACCATGCGGCCCGGCGCCGTGTCCGATTCCCTCCGGTCGTCAGGACATATACGATTACATTCCGCTAATTATTCGAGCACGGTCGAATGTTCATACCGACCGCCCCGACAAGCCCGTCATTTGGGATCTCAATACGACAAAAACCAGCCCATCGCCCAAACTACCAGCCCATGGCCGCAGGTACCGCCCCATGGCCCGGGCGACCAGGTCGTATCGGTGCCTATCAGTATCAGTAACAGTGCCAGGCTTTAGAACCTTAGAAAGTTTCATGAACACCCTTGTCGGTCAGAGAGGCGGACAGATTCTCGTCAAGCTCATCTAGCTTCGCCGCATAGTCCGGGTCTTCTTGCCGTCTGCGCGATCCTTCCCCCGCCCAGTAACTCACGACTTCTAAATTCTTGTTTAACACGGTAGCAAAATCGGTTCTTCTTTGGCTTCATCGCTCGACGCCGAGCGTCGCGACCACTTTCCGGGCATTGGCGGTATTGTGGTCTCTCGCCCTCGAGGCAAGCTGATCGAGATCATAGCCGGCAAGATCGCACACGCGACGGATGAACTCGTTTGCCTCCAGGCTCGGTCGCTCGAGATCTGTCGTCCGGCCCTGGAGATCTAC
>JARFRM010000087.1 GCA_029287235.1 Thermoanaerobaculales bacterium | reverse complement strand
TCGCGGATGGTCGCCAGGTCCGGGATCATCCCCATGTACCAGAAGAGCAACGAGACCGTTGCGTATGTGCCGACGGCGAAGACGTCCCACAGCAGCGGCGACCGAAAGTTGGGCCACATGGACATCTGATTCGGGATCGGTGCGAGCCAATATGCGACCCAGACCCGACCGACGTGGATACCCGGGAAGATCCCGGCGCAGACAACGGCGAAAATCGTCATCCCTTCCGCGAACCGATTGATGCTGGTCCGCCACCTCTGCCGGAGGAGGAAGAGAATCGCCGAGATCAAGGTCCCGGCGTGGCCGATCCCGACCCAGAAGACGAAGTTGACGATGGCCCAACCCCAGGCGACCGGTGTCTGCAGACCCCACACACCCACCCCGGTGGTGATGAGGTAGGTGATCATGGCGAAGAGCACGCCGGTGAGGCTGACGGAGATGAAGAAGGCGATCCACCAGGCGGGAGGGGTCTTCGGCATCTCGACGATGCCGCAGACCGCATCGGTCACGCTGTGAAAGTCGTTGTCGCCAACGATCAGCGGCGCGCGACTGGTGGGGTCGTCGGTGGTGTTGTTGAGATAGCTCGACGAAGCGGGAGTGGAGGTGCTCATGTTCTCAGCCCGTCTCCTTCCCGTGGGTCGGGTCTTCACCGTGGTGCTGCGGCGCATGCCCTTCGCCCTCGTCCCCGCTCATCCTGTTCGACAAACGAGCGAGGTACTGAGTCCGCGGCCGGATGTTGAGTTCGGCCAGGGTGGCGTAGGCGCGGTTGTCTTCGCGCAGTCGCGACACCTCGCTCGTCGGGTCGTTGAGATCACCGAAGGCGATGGCCTTGGTCGGGCAGGTCTGCGCGCAGGCCGGCACGATCTCGCCGTCCCGGAGAGGACGGTTGTCGTTGCGGGCGGCGATCCGCACGTTCTGGATTCGCTGGACGCAGTAGGTGCACTTCTCCATGACGCCACGGCTGCGCACCGTGACATCGGGGTTGAACTGCAGCTTCTCCACATCCTCGAGATCCTTGTGGTAGTTGAAGAAGTTGAAGCGCCGAACCTTGAACGGACAGTTGTTCGAACAGTATCGGGTGCCGATGCAACGGTTGTAGACCATCGCGTTGATGCCGTCTTCGGTGTGCTGGGTCGCCGCCACCGGACAGACCTGTTCGCAGGGAGCGTTCTCGCACTGGACGCAGGTCATCGGCTGAAAAACGATCTCGGCGTCATCCACATCGAGAGGGCCCACACCCGGCTCGGTCTTGAAATAGCGGTCGATCCGAAGCCAGTGCATCTCGCGTTGATTGATGACCTGCGAGCGACCGACCACCGGAACGTTGTTCTCCGCCTGGCACGCGACGACACAGGCGTTGCAGCCGTTGCAGGCATTGAGGTCGATGGCCATCCCCCACTGCTCGCCCTCGTACTGCATGTCTTTCCACAGCGAGACCAGCGGCGGATGATGGTCCATGTGGTGGATGACCTCGGGATCGGCGAGATAGCGATCGATGCCGACCTCGCGCACGAGGGTGGAGATCCGGCTGTTCCGGGCGCCGAAGCCGATGGCGTCGATGGCGAAGTGATCCTGGGTGCTGGCCAGGGCAATGTTGCGTCCGGTCTTGCGGAGACCGACCTCGGGGACCAACCAGGGTGATGACGCGTTCCTGAGACGATAGACATCACTCCCGACACCGTTGCCCACGGTCCCGGCGGCGGTTCGGCCGTATCCCAGAGCCGTGGTCAGAGTGGACGCCGCCTGGCCCGGGACCAAGCACACCGGCAACTCGACCGCAGCACCGGCCACCGAGATTTCGACCACATCACCTTCCGAAAGGCCGAGCTCGCGTGCGGTCGGCGGCGCCACCTGGAGCACGTTGTCCCAGGTCGTCTTGGTGATGGCGTCAGGCAGCTCCTGCTGCCACGCATTGTTGGCCCAACGGCCGTCGTAGATCTTCCGATCCGCGGTCAGAACCAGTTCGGGTCGTTGAGCCGTCGGTGCCGCTGCGGCGGCAAGATCCGCCAGAACGGCTCCGGCGCCGGCGAGTCGGGAACCGTCGAGATCGGCCGTCACCGGGGACCCGGCGGTGCCGTCGATGACGCCGTCGTGGAGCGCTCGTTTCCAATTCGTCTCGAAGTCCCCGTCGCCGAAGGCAAGGGCAGCGGTCTCACGAACGATGTCGTAACCGCTCGACTCGGCGCCTCCGAGAACCGTCGTCACAACTTCGAGAGCGGTGCGACCTCCATAGAGGGGCTCGATCAACGGTTGTTGGAGGGTCACGGTGCCGTCCCACGCGCGCCCGTCGCCCCATGACTCAAGGGAATGGGCTCGCGGCAGGTGCCAGCTGCAGCTCCTCGAGGTCTCGTCGTCGTAGGTGCTGAGGTGGACCGTGTTCTTCACCTTGGCGAGAAGATCGCCGAAGCCGAGGTCAGCCGGCGCATCATAGACCGGGTTGCCTCCGATGATCAGCAGGGTCTCGATCGCGCCCGATCTCATGCTCGACGCGAGATCGACGATCGCCTGCATGTGGTTCGGACGTTCGGGATCGGACGAATCGGTATAGCTCAACGTCGTCCCGACTGCGCCCAGGGCGTCATTGAGCACCGCTGCAAGCGCGTGAACCTCCGGCGCCTGACCGGGTCCGACCAGGATCACACCGGCCCCGCGATGAGCCATGAGATCGGCGGCGAGCTCGGTAACGAAGGTGTCGCCATCGGCCGACACCGACCCGAAAGCCGGCTCCAGGTTGGCCGCCTCTTCCGACAGCGCCAACCCGTGGATGGCGACCAACTCCCGAGCGAGCATGGCCAGCAACTTGGGAACACCGGACCCCGCGACCGCCCGCCGATGATCGGCCCGACCACCGGTGATCGTGAAGGCGGGCTCGGCGACCCACAGCCGGCAGATGCCCTCCTTGGAGGGTTGCCGGGCCTCGGTGAACTGTCGCGACATGGGGATCGCCGCCGGGTGGTCGAAGAAGGGATCGGCGTCGAAGCACGCGATGACCCTGGCATGATCGAGGTGCGCATGGACGCGCAACGGACGGCCGTAGGCGATGGCGGTGCCCGCTCGTTCGGAGTCTCGGCTGATGGGCTGGTACTCGACCCAGGCCGCGTCCGGCATGGCTTCGTCGAACCGCGTACGAAGCCGCGCCATGCTCGGCGACGAGCTCGGTTCGGCGAGAACCGCAACGCCGGCACCGTTCCGCGCGATGTTTTCTTGTGTCCATGCGGCGAAGTCGTCCCAACTCTTGACGAACTCCTGGCCGCTCTGCCGATAGACGAGACGTTGACTTCGATCCGGATCATAGAGCTGAAGGATGTCCGCCTGGGCGGTGGCCGGCAGTGCTCCGAGACTGTCGGGGTGAAGCGGGTTGCCCTCGTTCTTGATGGGCCTTCCGTCCACCGATGTTACGAGCAGTCCGAGTGCCGCGCCGCCGATCTCGATGGCCGTCGCGTACTGTTCGGGAACCCCGGGGACCCGCCCATCCGGCCGGCTGGCGAAGGGGACGATCTCTTCCTTCGGCCAGCGGCACGAGGTCAGGCCGGCAAAAGCGAGAGACGCTCCCATGACCTTGAGAAATTGACGCCGGGTGGCCGGCGGCAACCGGTCCCACTCGTCGTTCGGGAACTCGCGCTGCACCGCCTCCTTGAACTCAGGAGTCTGCGCGAGCTCGTCGAGACTTCGCCAGTACTGCATGCCCGTCTCCGGCTTTAGCGATGACATGTGTTGCAATCCGTCGGTGGGTTGATGTTGTTGATTTCTCGCAACCTGGATCCGAGGGCCAATTGATCCTCCTCGGGTACCCAATCGAGCTCGGTTATGAACTCCGCCGGGCGGAGGTGATTCTCCGGGCTACGGTGGCACTCGAGACACCACCCCATGCTCAGCGGTTCGGCCTGGAAGACCACTTCCATGGTGTCGATGCGCCCATGACAGGACACGCATCCGACACCTCGACGAACGTGGGCCGAGTGATCGAAGTACACGTAGTCGGGAAGGTCGTGGACCCTGATCCACGGCACCGGCATCCCGGTGGCGTAGCTCTCCCGGACGGGGATGAGCTTTTCCGAGCTTGCCCGTACCTTGGAGTGGCAGTTCATGCATGTCTGGGTGGGCGGGACCGAAGCGTGGGGCGTCTCCTCGACGCCCGAGTGGCAATATCGGCAGTCCATCCCGAGCTGGCCCACGTGCAGGGCGTGGCTGTAGGGCACCGGTTGCGTCGGCATATAACCGACATCGGTCGCCCTGGGCGAGAAGCCGAGATAGATGACGATGCCGGCGTAGACCAGCCCCCCCACCGCAGCAACTGCGACCCCCGGCCTCAACACCCATGTCCATTTCGGAAAAGTGAAGATATCGTTAGACTTATCTTCTGTCATGAGAACGAATCCTAGCTTCGAATTTTTGCGAAGTCAAGTGGTGGCGCCGTAGTAATATACGGCCATGTCTGCATCTCATATCGACCTTCGATCCGACACGGTAACACACCCCACGAGCGCCATGCGGCAGGCCATGTCCACGGCCGCCGTAGGCGACGATGTCTACGGCGAGGACCCCACGGTCAATCGACTCGAAGAACGCGCCGCTGAGCTGATGGACCGCGAAGCCTCGGTCTTTGTTCCCACCGGCACCATGGGCAACCAGATCGCCGTCCATCTCCACACCAGACCCGGCACCGAGGTCATCGGCGAGGCCGACTGCCACATCTTCAACTTCGAGATGGGCGCCATGTCCCTTCTCTCGGGCGCCTTCCCCCGGCCGATCTCAACCACCGAGGGCATTCTGGCTCCCGAGCAGATCGAAGCGGCGATCCAACCGGCCGCCGGCTACCGGACCCCGACCTCGCTCGTGGCTCTCGAGAACAGCCACAACCTCGCCGGGGGCCGGATCACTCCGGTGGCGCGGATGCGCGAGCTCATCGCCGTCGCCAAGCACCACAACCTCCCGGTCCATCTGGACGGGGCGCGGATCCACAACTCGGCCGCTGCCCTCGGTCTCCCGGCCGCCGAGATCGCCGATGGCTGCGACACCGTGATGTTCTGCCTCTCAAAGGGTCTCGGCGCCCCGGTGGGATCGATCCTCGTCGGGGACACCGATGCCATCGCCGAGGCGAGACGGATCCGTAAGACCTTCGGCGGCGGAATGCGCCAGGTCGGTGTCATCGCCGCTGCCGGGCTCGTAGCCCTCGACGAGGTCCTGCCCGAGCTCGGCGAGGACAATCGACGCGCGCGTGCGTTGGCGGACCGGCTCGCCGGAATCCCCGGTGTCGCCCTCGATCCCGAATCCGTGGAAACGAACATCATCTGCTTCGGCTTTGCCGAGAACGCCGAACTCAGCGCCGGAGAACTCGCCGCCGCCCTTGCCGACGAGGGTGTGCTGGTTCACGCGCTGGGTCGCGACTTCGTCAGGATGGTGACCCACTACCACATCACCGACAAGGACATCATTCGGGCCGGAGACGCAGTCGCCCGCGTCATGTCCTAGGATTTCTAGGATTTCAACTCACCTCTTTTGATGGCCGACGGCTTTTGCAAAAGCCGTCGGCCATCAAAAGAACAAGGGAACGCTTTCACCGCTCCCTTCGCGAATCGAGTTCCTCTCGATACTCGGGGATGTCGAGTTCTTCAGTCTCGATGAGGCGCCATCCGGGTTCTTCTTCGACCCACCGCAGCGTTGCCCGGCAGGGCTCGAGGTCGGAGCCGAGGATATTTCCCTTTCCGGCCTCGGTTCGCCCGCCGACGACGAAGGCGAGAACGACCCGGGCCTCGCCTTCGCCCACCTCAACGGCACCGATGTCGACGTCCATCGTGAGCGCATCGTAGGCTTCCATCATCGACTGGGCTTGGCCGCCGAGACTTTCGTAACTACCGCCCCAGTCATCGGTGTACGAACGCGAGATCTTTGCCATGACACCGAGGATCTTCTCGTTCTTGAAGCTCTCCACCGCCTCGAAGAGATGCCTCCTGATGATCTGCTCCGTAGAGAAGTAGTGGCGCATCCCCAACACGCCCGCCACCGCGGCGACGAGCAGGATCACGTAGGTCAGCTGTCGTCGTTCCATCATCTCACCATGTCCTTGGTATCGTGCCGACGCGCCGGTCGATCGCTCCCGCGTACAGCTCGGCGTAGCGCGTGGCCGAAGCTTCCCAGCTGAAGCGCTTCGCCATGGCGCGTTGTTGCATGTCGGCGATGTGTTCGGGCCGGTTGAACCAGGTCCACAGCGCCCATCCGACGGTGTTGTAGATCGATGACGGGGTCAGTAGATCGAAAACGAAGCCGGTCCCCTCCCCCGTCCGCTCGTCGTAGTTCTCCACCGTATCGGCCAGGCCGCCGGTCCGGCGTACGACGGGCAGGGTGCCATACCGCATAGCGTACATCTGGGTCAGTCCACACGGCTCGAAGGCACTCGGAACCAGGAGGAAGTCCGATCCCGCCATGATGAGGTGAGCGAGCGGCTCGTTGAACTCGAGATCGACGGCGAGGTTTTGCAGACGCTCGGCCAGTTTCTCGAGCTCGAGCTCGCACCACTCTTCACCGGTTCCCAGAATGACAAACTGGACATCGAGATCATCGCAGATGTTGTAGAGGCTGCCGTGAGTCGGGCCGCAGAGCTCACCGAAGCCCTTCTGCTCGACGAGCCGCGACACCATCCCGTAGAGAGGAACCTCGTCACCGACCTCCAAACCCATGACCTCTTGGAGTGCAGCCTTGCACGCGGCCTTGCCCGCGAGATGACCCGCCGAGAAGTTGACCGGAAGGTGGATGTCCTTCTCCGGATTCCAGAGCCTGTCATCCATCCCGTTGAGGACGCCGTAGAGATCGCGCGAGCGGTGGCGAAGAAGACCCTCCAACCGGTGGCCGTACTCCGCGGTTTGAATCTCTTTGGCATAGGTGGGAGAGACCGTCGTCAACACGTCGGCGTTCCGAATCCCCGCCTGGAGCAGGTTGACCCGATCGTGATACTCGAATCCGGCGCCGTGGAACTGCTCCCAACCGAGGAGGGTGTGTTCGAGCTCTTCCTTGGGGAAGATACCCTGGTGTGCGAGATTGTGGATCGTCAGCACACTTCCCGTGTCGGCGAAGAAACCCTCGCCCTCGAGGGTGTTGAGGTAGACCGGCGCCAGAGCCGCCGGCCAGTCGTGGGCATGGACCACATCGGGCTTCCACTCGAGCATTTTTGCCAACTGAAGCGCGCCCCGAGACAGCAGGGTGAATCGCCGGAGGTTGTCGGAAAACTCCGGTTCGGTCTTGCTGCCGTAGATGCCGTCGCGACCGAAGAGCGCCTGATTGTCGAGGAAATAGATCGGCACGTCGGTCCCGGGCAGGGTGGTGCTCGCGATACCGCACCACTCCTCTTCGATCCCCATGGGAACGCCCAGGGGACGCTCGAGACGGCGGAGACGTCCCGGATCCACGGAGTAGTAACGCGGCAGGACGATCCGAATGTCATGACCCTGGCGAGCGAGTTCGGCTGAGAGGGCGGCGACCATGTCGCCGAGCCCACCAGCCTTTGCGAAGGGCAGAACCTCGCTGCTGATCATCATGATCTTCATGCAGTATCTCCGGGTGGTGTGCCAAGGTGCGGCATCGGTGTGGCACGATTCTAGCGCACCCCTGCACCGCGCACCGCCGGGTCCCTTGTCGAGGTATGACCTGAGGGGACGGTTTCGAAAGGGACCGGGCGGCACGCGCTGCAACTGATGCGCTTTGCGCATCGGGGAATCAGAATTTCGGATGGAGAGGCTGTCGCGATCCACAAATGGCGTTGAGACCATCGCAAACCATAGATCACGCAGCTAGACGCAGATTCCACATGTCACGGCGTAGCCGATGGCGAAGCCGGATCGCACCATCGCAGGGTTGAATCGCAAAGAACGCCAAGACCATCCGTCGCAAAGAGGCGCAAAGTCATCGCAGCTGAGAGTGGGCCACGCCCAGTCTGGGGGTTGACGGACTTCGTATTGAAGCGCTCTCGACTCGAGCGATGCTGAAGGGCGGGCGAGACGCCCTCCCCCACAACCATCGTATTCAGGTCTTACGGTGAAGCAGCCGTCACCGAACACCCGGGAAAACCGCCCACCGAGATGTGCCGGGCACTCTATTGTGCCCCAACTACCACCCGGGAGCGCGACACATCAATCGGGATGCGAGAACAGCGCGTGCGGCGGAGGTGCGGGGTACACGAATCGCACGAACCAGCTGCGGAGCCGTGAGCCCCTCCGAGCGAATTGTGCAACGGGCACCTCACGGGAAGCGCAATGAGGTTCGGTTGTCCCGGCTCGGAAGGAGGCCGCCGGCGCCCGAGCAGCGTGGTCACACACCTTCCGGCCACCTCGAATGACCGCGCTGCACGGGCGACGCTGGGTCGCCGAAGGCGAGCCAGAAGGCCGGGGATGAGAAATCCGTGATCATTTGCGCACACCTTCCTCGACACCGGAAAGGAATCGTGGTACCACAGCGTTTGCACGGGCGAAGGGAGACCAGATGACCGACGACCTCAAGAACCTCGGACGCACGACCCAGACCATCCACGCCGGCCAGCACGTCGACGAGGCCACCGGCGCGGTGGCGCCGCCGATCATCCAGAGCTCGACCTTCGCCTTCGCCGACTGCGCCCAGGGCGCCGATCGATTCGCCGGTCAGGCCGACGGCTTCATCTATACCCGCATGGGCAACCCCACCATCGCCCGGCTCGAAGAGGCCGTGGCCACCCTCGAGGGCGGCGCACAGGGCCTCGCCACCGGTTCCGGAATGGCGGCGCTGTGCACGGTTGCCTTCGCCCTGCTCAACCAGGGCGACCACCTGGTGGGAACGTCGTCGGTCTACGGCCCTTCGCGGGTCGTGATGGAACGCGACTTCAGCCGTTTCGGGGTCGAGTCGACCTT
>JARFRM010000119.1 GCA_029287235.1 Thermoanaerobaculales bacterium | reverse complement strand
CGCTGGAGCGGCGACCACTGTATGGATCACGAGAGCGTCCCGGGCATTCTGCTGACCTCGCGGCCCCTTCAGAAGGAGGCAACCGAGCTCAAGAACCTCGCCGCCGCGATTCTCGCCGAGTATGGTTTGGAGTACCCGCCCAAGGGGAAATAGCCGCCGATTCCGTGCCCGTGCCCGTGCCCGCGTCCGCGTCCGCGTCCCCCGCGGGCCCTACCCCGCAGCTTCGGCCTTCTGGGCCGCCTTTGGCGTCCCAGCGTCGCGCGATCAGCGTGGTCGTGAGTGGTTTGCCGGAAGAATGGCGGCCACGCTGCCCGCGCGCCGGCGGCCTCCTGGCGAACGGGAAGAGCTTCTCAGGGCGTTTTCGCCGTGGAGTGCCCGGTCCCCATTTGTGCGGGAAGAGACGCATAGCCGGGAGATCTCTCCTGCACAAATACGGACCCGGCACGTCCCGGTGGACGGTTTCTTTCATGTCCGGGTGCGGCGTCGGCCACGGTCACTGTATGCATCTCCGCCTGGCCGTGGGCCTCGGCCCACCTTCAGACCTCTTCCGGCCGAGAAAACGCCACCACGAAGTCTGACGCCGTTCAATCCACCTCCCACCCACTCTCAATTGCGATGGCTTCGCGTTCTTTGCGATGGATGCTCTTGGCGACCTTTGCAATGCAACCCCGCGATGGTGCAATGGAATCTGTGTCTGTCAGTGTGATCTGCGGTTCCCAAGTGCGATGGTCCGATCACCCAATCTGCGTCAATCTGTGTCATCCGTGGGCAGCGACGGTGTGATGTCCTCGGCTTCACTCCTGCGATTTCGCCGAATCCCCTTCACCCTTCACCGGCGGCACGGGATCGAAGCCCCCCGGGTGAAACGGGTGGCACTTGAGGATCCGGGCGACGGCCAGCCAGACACCGTAGAGCCCGTGGGTCTCTATGGCCTCGGCGGCGTAGACCGAGCAGGTCGGTTCGAAACGGCACGCCGGCGGCATGTAGGGCGAGATGAACCGCTTGTAGAGGCGGGCCGGGTAGGCGACCACCCGCCAGAAGTTTCTCAACTGACGCCCACCGCTGCGGCGTCGCGATCCGAGAGCATCCCACCATCCGAACGCTCCCTGACCGAGCCGTCGCGCTTCCAGGACCGCTCGCATCGCGGCTCCTCGCGAAGATCAACGACCGTCACGCGCGACCCGGCGCCCGTGGTCAACGCGAAGCGGCTGACTCCGAAGAGATCGGCGAGCTCGTCGCCGAAGGGTTCGATGATTGCCGCCTCGTCGGCCGGGAGCATGACGTCGATCCCGGCGTCGAGGGTGTTCTTGATTCCCTGGGCTACCTTGGCGTCCTCAAGACTCTTGAGAACCTCGGTGCGAAGCTCCATCACCACCGGCCAACCGGGGCCCATCTTCCAGTCGAAGGCATCGGGCAGCGCTTCGAGGTGGACGCAGTCGGCCGCGTCCTCCTCGAGCCCGTGAAGTGCCAGCCAGGCCTCATCCGCGGTATGGACGAGCACCGGCGCCACCATCCGGATCAACGAGGTGGCGGCATCGTAGAGCACCGTCTGGGTCAGCCGCCGACGCCGGCTCGCCGCCGGATCACAGTAGAGCCGATCCTTGACAGCGGCCATGAAGACCGAGCTCATGGTGTCGTTGCAGAACTCGAAGATGGCCTCGATCACCCTTTTGAACTGGTAGGTCTGATAGCCGTCGCGAACCTTCCGGATCAGCTCGGACAGCTTGGCCTCGGCCCACCAGTCAAGGCTCGTCCGATCGTCGTCGGTGAGCTCCACCCGATCCGTCGCCGGGTCGAAGTCCACGAGATTGCCGATCATGAATCGCATGGTGTTGCGAACCTTGCGGTACTCTTCGGAGGCGACCCGGAAGAACTCCCAGTCCACCTTCATGTCGTGGGTGTAGTTGAGCGAGGCGGTCCACCAGCGGCAGATATCGGCGCCGTGCTGCTTGAGAAGGTCTTCGACATCGATGGCGTTGCCCAGGCTCTTGGACATCTTCTCACCCTCGGCGGTGACCATGAACCCGTGGGTCAGCACGGTCTCGAAGGGGGAACGTCCGGTCATCCCGAGCGCAGGGAGCAGTGACAGCTGGAACCAGCCGCGGTGCTGGTCGGAACCTTCGAGATAGAGATCACAGGGGTAGCCGATCCCGCGCTCGCGCATGACCGCGTTCCACGAGGAGCCCGACTCGAACCAGACATCGAAGATGTCATTGCCCTTGACGAGCTCGGCGATCCCGTCCCGGCCCGCCTTCTGCAGCCACTCGGGCGCCGCCTCGTCGGCCGTCGGGTCATAGCCCGCGAGGATGGTCTGCGGGTCCTCGGTGAACCAGGCGTCGGATCCATTGGCGCGGACGAAGAGCGCCACCGCGCGGACCGTCGCCTCGGTGAGAACCGGGCCGTGATCCGAGAGGAAGGCGGGGATCGGGAGGCCCCACGATCGCTGGCGCGAGATGCACCAGTCCGGACGGGTTTCTAGCATCCCTGCAAAGCGCTTCTGACCCCACTCGGGCACGAAGGTGATGTGGTTACCGGCCGCGTCCAGGGCGCGCTGACGAAGGCTCATCTCCTCATCGCCGAACGGGCGATCGACGCCGACAAACCACTGCTCGGTGGCACGGAAGATGGTCGGGGTCTTCGATCGCCAGTCGTGCGGGTAGCTGTGGAGGATCGTGTGCTGGTGATAGAGGTGACCTGATCCTTCGAGGACCGAGACCACCTCGGGGTTGGCGCTCCAGACATCGAGACCCCGGAGCCACTCCGGCGCCGTGTCGTCGAAGGTGCCGTCTTCCTGGACGGGGCAGTAGATGTCGAGCCCGACGCGGAGACCGGTCTCGTAGTCCTCGAGACCGTGTCCCGGCGCGGTGTGGACGAGACCGGTGCCGTCCTCGAGGGTGACGTAGTCGGCGGTGACCACCGGAGATCTGCGATCGATGAACGGATGCATGTACTCGACACCTGCATCTGCAAGTTCCTGACCGCGGCACCGACCCAGGCACTCGACATCCTCGCCCAACACCTTCTCCGCGAGTTCCGGGGCCAGCACCGCCAGACGGGAGGCCCCGCCATGCTCGAATCGATAGAGTCCATACTCGGCCAACGGCCCAACCGCCACCGCCAAATTCGCCGGCAGGGTCCACGGGGTTGTGGTCCAGATCATGAGATCGACGCGCTCGCCCGCCGGCGCCGAAAGCGATGCGGGCAACGAGCCCGGGTCCGTTACCTCGAAGAGAACATAGACCGACGTATCGTGCCGATCGTGATACTCGAGCTCGGCCTCGGCGAGCGCGGTCCGGTTTTCGATGGACCAGTGGACGGGTTTGAGATCGCGGTAGACCAGCCCTTCGCCGACCAAGGCGGCGAAGACCTCCAGCACCGCCCCTTCGTAGGCGGGGGCCATGGTCATGTAGGGGTGGTCGTAGTCGCCCGTGGTTCCCAACCGGATCATTTGCTCTGCCTGAATCTTCTGGAACGAGGCCGCGTAGTCGTGGCAGCGCTGCCGGATCTCCATAGTGTCGAGATTGACTGCTTCGCTGCCGATCTCCTTCATGACCTTGTGCTCGATGGGCAGGCCGTGACAGTCCCAACCGGGCACGAACTCGACTTCGTGTCCCGCCATCTCGCGACTGCGAACCACGAGGTCCTTGAGGATCTTGTTGATCAGATGGCCCATGTGAATGTTGCCGTTGGCGTAGGGAGGTCCATCGTGAAAGACGAACGGGCCGGCCGGGTGCGCCTGTCCCAGCTGACGGCGATAAAGATCGATGGCTTCCCACCGCTCCTGAAAGCGGGGCTCTTTGGTCAGAAGCCCGGCGCGCATGGAAAACGCAGTCTTCGGCAGGTGGAGGGTCTCGCGATAACGGTCTTTCTTCTTCTCGGCTGACATTTGCGGGGCTCCAGTGATCGGGCTCGCTTCAACGGCGATGCGGCGTATTCTAGCGCGTTTCTCGCGGCAAAGTTGAACCGCCGAGACGCGAGGGATGCAAAGACATCACACCGTCGCAACCACGACGGTACGAAGACACAAAGCGATCACGAAGCATCGCATGAAAAAACCGCAGAGACGCAGAGGTGCAGAGATCGGGCCCGTCGATGGTGGACGCCCTGCCTTTCTCGAAATGGGGATAGAGAGCGAAATCCAGGAGGAGCCGGTGCGCCGCAGGCGCGGCGAGCTGCTGATTCAGGTGCTCGTTGCGAACGCCGCATTCGATACGAGCACCTGAATCAGCAGTGGTGGCGGTCCGACCGACACCGACTCCGCCGCCTCAATCGGCTGCGATGTCTTTGTGTGCGATGTCTTGGTGTCTTTGAGTCTTCGTGGTTGCGAGGTTTGCGATGCCTCGCGACCTTGGCGTCTTTAGGGTTCACCCTTGCATCGCCCTGTGGGCAGGAATATCTTTCCATTCGCGCGTGTCGTAGTAGTGACGCCGGAAATCGAGACAGCCCAGCCGGTGCCGAGGGAGACTCCCGAGTGAACCGAGAGAATGCCTTCAGCGGTGTCGATCGCCGCGACTTCATCCGTTTGCTTACAGGCAGCGCAACCGCCGCCGGAATGGCCGGCGTGTCGGCCGGGTGCGCCGGCGGCTCCACCACCGACAAGAGGGTCATCGTCCTCGGCCTCGACGGCATGGACCCGACCCTGATCCGCGCCCTCATCGACATGGGCCGCGCGCCGAACTTCAAGAAGCTCGCCGAGATGGGCAGCTTTTCCAAGCTCGGCACCACAATGCCGGCTCTGAGCCCGGTGGCGTGGTCTTCCTTCATCACCGGGATGTCTCCGGGCGGGCACGGAATCACCGATTTTGTGGTACGCGACCCGAAGACCTATATGCCGGTATTTTCGATTTTCGAGAACACTGAACCGGACGTGGTCTTCTCCGTCGGAGACGTCCACCTGCCCATCAAGGGCGGCGGACCGGTCAACCGGCGGCACGGAACTCCATTCTGGAGCTATCTCACCGAGCGCGGCATCCCGGCGTGGGTGACCAAGATCCCGACGAACTATCCGGTGGACGACACCGCCACCATGGCCATCTCCGGCATGGGGACTCCCGATCTCGCTGACGCCTACGGTCTGTTCAGCTACTTCACTTCGGATCCGTTCGAAGACTTCGCCGGAATGGAGGGCGGCACCGTTCAATACGTCGACGTCAACGATGACGTTGTCCACGCCAACCTCCTCGGCCCGGTCAACGGACTCAAGACGCTTCAGGACGACAGCCGGGACCCGTACATCAACACCACAAAGATCCCATTCACGGTCTACCTCGACGCCGAAGCCGATGGTGTCCGTCTGGACATCCAGGGCCAGACCATCCTCCTCAAACGGGGCCAGTACTCACCCTGGGTTTCGGTGGATTTCGAGCTGCTTCCCATCGTGGGGACGGTCCGCGGCAATGCCCGTTTCCTGGTCAAGGAAGTCGGGCCGCACTTCAAGCTCTATGTCACACCCATCAACATCGACCCTGTCCAGCAACCCGACGGAGTCGTCTATCCCGCTGAGCTCGGCGCCGAGATTGCCCGTGACATCGGAGCCTTCTGGACAAAGGGTCTGCCGTGCGACACCAAGGCCTTCGACTACAAGGTTCTCAACGACGAGGAATATGTCGGCCAGGCGGAGCTGGTGCTGAAGGAGCGGATGGCGCTTTTCGACCACCTGTGGTCCCGCTTCGACACCGGGCTCTTTTACTTCTACGTCTCCTCCACCGACCAGGACGCCCACATGATGTGGCGCAACATGGACGAGACCCATCCGCTGCATTCCGAGGCCGACCCACGCTTCGCCGGCTACATCATGGATCTCTACGCCGAAATGGACAAACTGGTGGGCAAGGTGCTCCCGGCGGTCGACGACAACACTCTCCTCCTCATCTGCTCCGATCATGGTTTCACCCAGTTCGGCCGTCAGTTCCACCTCAACACCTGGCTCCGCGACAACGGGTGGCTCGCCGTCAAGCCGGAAGCCGAGAAAAAGCCCGAGACCTCGATTTTCGATATCGACTGGAGCAAGACCGCGGCCTACGGCATCGGATTCAACGCTCTCTACCTCAACCTCCAGGGCCGCGAGGCGGAGGGTATCGTCGACCCTGCCAAGGCCGGCGAAATGACAGCCAAGCTCAAGAGCGAGCTCCACTCGGTGGTCGACGGCGAGACCGGCAAGAAGCCCATCGCCAAGGTCTACGATCGCGACGAGATGTATACCGGCCCCAAGGTGGGAGAGATGGCCGAAATGCTCGTCGGCTACACCCCCGGCTACCGAAACTCCTCGACCTCGTTCATGGGCGCCACGGGTTCAGAGATCATCAATCTCAACCCCTGGGCGTGGTCGGGCGACCACTCCATGGCCAAGGACCTCGTACCCGGCACCCTTTTCTCGAGTCGTCAGGTCGCCGCGAGAAATCCCAACATCATCGATCTCCCGGCGACCATCCTCGACTGGTTCGGAATCGACAAACCGTCCCAGATGGAGGGCAGCTCGATTTTCAGAACTTCGTAAAAGGTCGCCCGGATACCGAGATCACCGGGCTCCTCCTGTGTTAGGGTTTTCGACACTGTGAAACGACGCTGGAGGAACTGGTGAAGGCTGCAAAGATCGGGTTGGTTTTGATGGTCTGTGGGGGAATGGCGCTCTCGGCTTCCGTGGTGACCGCCGTGGAGACGGAGGACACCCAGGAAAACCGCTTTCTCGGCGACCGATGGAACGTGCGGCTCTTCGGCAATCTCTCGGAACTCACGAGCGATGTCTCCGCCGGACGAGAGCTCGGCGCGCTGATCAATCTCGAGGAGCTCCTCGGGTTCGACGACCAGATCGGCACCTGGGGCTTTGACGCCTTCTATCGGTTCAGCAAGAACAAGAAGCACACCATCCGCATCGCGATGGTTGATTACTCCAGGGACGCCTCCGCTGCCGTTTCCGGCACCGTCCCGATCTTCGACGTGGAGTTTCTCGGAGAGGTCTCGAGCGACTTCGGCAACCAGGTCGGGACCCTCTCGTACGAGTACAGCTTCACCAACACCAGGAAGACCGAGGCCGGAATTCTCGCGGGTGTCGGTTTCTACAAGTACTCGCTGAAGCTCGAGGGACGTTACATCCTCGACGGCGATTCGCAACTCGAAGAGTTCGGCAGCCGATCCGAGAACGTTCTGGCGCCGGTTCCCACCGTCGGTTTCTTCGTCAACTACGCCTTCACGCCCAATCTGATCCTCGATCTGAAGACCACCTTCATCAGCCTCTCCATCGGTGACCACAAGGGCCGTGTTTTCAACACCCACGGAAACGTCACCTGGTATTTCCTTCGCAACTTCGGCATCGGTCTCGGGCTCTCGAGCTCGGATGTGACCTACGAGAACACCGGCGGAGACAACCGGATCAAGGTCGATCTCCGGCAGACCTCGTTCACCCTCAACGCCTCATTGGTTTTTTAGGAGATCGAATGAAAATCTCGACCCTCGCCCTCGCCGCCATCCTCACGGTGATCGCCGCCCCGAGCGAAGCCCAAAAGGTCTATGTCGACTACGACACCTATGCCGACTTCGACTCGTACAAGACCTTCGCCTGGGTGGACACCAACACGACCTCGCTCAAGATGGACTATCCCGAGGTGGACTCGATGATCAAGAACAACATCGAGTACTACATGGTCAAGGGTGGGATGGCCGAGGACACCAAGGACCCCGATGTCTACGTCACCTACCACGCCTCGACCGAGAATCAGTCCCAGTTCATGACCTCGACCTTCGGGTACGCCTACGGCGCCGGCTGGAACTGGGGGCCGTACTGGGGCCCGCGAGTGGTTTCGGGCAGCATGACCACCGACTTCAAGAAGGGAACCATGATCATCGACATCTGGGATGCC
>JARFRM010000305.1 GCA_029287235.1 Thermoanaerobaculales bacterium | reverse complement strand
GTTAGAAGGTCAGAAAGTTAGAAGGTCAGAAAGTTAGAAGGTTAGAGGGATAGGAGTCAAATAGAGAATTCAGGCTTTCTTCACTCTCTACTCCTCACAGCGAGCGAAGCGGGCGCTCACCTTCTCACCCTCTGACTTTCTCACCTTTTCGATCGCTCCCGGTACTGATGCGACTCACTTTCTCACTTTCTCACCAGCGAGCGAAGCGAGCGCTGACTTTCTGACCCCTCAGAATCGAAAGTCCCGGATATTTCCGACGCGCTCCCCTTGCTGAACCCGAATTCGTGCCGCTGGACCCTCAAAAGCGGTATCATCCTCGCCGAATGATGAAGACAGCAGTCCTTCCCTCGTCCCGCTGTGAGTTTCACGTCTCACGCCGTGCGAGGGATCGTTACGGCTTCGATCATGCGCTCTTCGGATCCACCGGCAACGTCATCTTCGCCGACTTCCGGGCGGCGCGGCTCTTTGCCGATCGGATGAACGAGCAGCGCGATCTCGTCAGCCATCCCGAGCAGGCCGTCAAGGCGAGCGAGATCAACGCCATGGGGCTCATCGACGAGATGCTCCACGTCATCCTCGGCCGCTACCGCGAGCGGGTCCGCCCGGGGATTTTCGCCGAGACCCTGGCCGAGCTCGAAAACGAGATTGGTGAAGAGGCTGTTTCGGGGGTGTTGGCCGCGTTTGTCGACCAGTTCCCGCCAGTGGCGGTCTATCGCGGTGAGATCGAGGTCGAGGACTACCTCGCGGGGGCGACCGACGGCACCTCCAATCGAGAGCTCGTGCTCGAAGAACTGACGTTGCTGCGGCTTGCCAACACGAACCCCGCCTTCGCACCTTTCCGGGAGCTCTTCGACGACAGCGCTCTGGAGCGTGAAACCGCCTACTCGAGATGCGTCGAGAAGATCCAGGAGGTCTTCGCCGGCCGGCCGGGGCTCGATCGCGGTGGCCAGACCCTGCTCGACCTCCTGCTGGCGCCGGTGTGGGCAGCGCCCACGAGCCTCGAAGGCCAACTCGCCTTTATCCGGGTCAGCTGGGCGGACTACCTGGGCGACGTGATCCTGCGGGTGCTCTCAAGTCTCGACTTCGTCGCCGAGGAGACGAAACCGTTCTTCGGTTTCGGCCCCGGACCGGTGGAGCCGCCCGACTACGGCGAATTCGGGGAGGCGCCGGAGCGCTACTCGCCCGATCAGGACTGGATGCCGAGATTGGTCCTGCTCGCCAAGAACGTCCACGTCTGGCTCGATCAGCTGTCGACGAGGTACGACCGCGAGATCGCGACCCTGGATCGGATTCCCGACACCGAGCTCGATCGCCTTGCCGGGTGGGGATTCACGGGTCTCTGGCTCATCGGAGTCTGGCAGCGCAGCCGGGCGTCGGAGACGATCAAGAGGTGGATGGGCGATGAAGAGGCCGTGGCTTCGGCCTACTCCCTGGCCGACTACGCCATCGCCGATGATCTCGGTGGCGAAGCCGCCTATGAAGATCTCAAGGCTCGAGCTTGGGCCCGCGGCATCCGTCTCTCCACCGACATGGTTCCCAACCACATGGGGATCGACTCGCGGTGGGTGGTGGAGCATCCGGACTGGTTCATCGGGCTCGACCAGTCGCCGTTTCCCTCCTACAGCTTTTCCGGCGCTGATCTGAGCCACGACGACCGGGTCGCGATCCACATCGAGGACGGCTACTGGGATCGTAGCGATGCGGCGGTGGTCTTCAAGCGGGTCGATCACTGGACGGGCGACGCCCGCTACATCTATCACGGGAATGACGGCACCACCATGCCGTGGAACGACACCGCCCAGCTCGACTATCGCCTGGCAGAGGTCCGAGAGGCGGTCATCCAGACAATCCTCCATGTGGCGCGGCGGTCGCCCATCATCCGTTTCGACGCCGCCATGACCCTCGCCAAGCAGCACTACCACCGTTTGTGGTTCCCTGCCCCGGGAACCGGCGGTGACATACCCTCCAGGGCCGAGCACGGTTTGACTCGAGCCGAGTTCGACGCGGTGATGCCGGAGGAGTTCTGGCGCGAGGTGGTGGACCGGGTGGCGGCCGAGGCGCCGGACACTCTGCTGCTCGCGGAGGCGTTCTGGTTGCTCGAAGGGTACTTTGTCCGCACCCTCGGGATGCACCGGGTCTACAACTCGGCCTTTATGAACATGCTGCGCGATGAACGGAATGCGGACTATCGGATGCTCATCAGGAGCACCCTCGAGTTCGATCCGCAGATTCTCAAGCGATACGTCAATTTCATGTCCAACCCCGACGAACGGACCGCCGTCGACCAGTTCGGCACCGATGGCAAGTACTTCGGGGTCGCGACCCTCATGGCGACCCTTCCCGGCCTGCCCATGTTCGGCCACGGCCAGGTCGAGGGATTTGCCGAAAAGTACGGCATGGAGTTCTTCCGGCCGCGCTGGGCCGAGGAGCCTGATGAGGAGCTCGTTCGTCGGCACGAACGCCAGCTCTTCCCGCTGCTCCACCGACGAGGGAGCTTTGCCGAGGTCGATCGTTTCCTGCTCTATGATCTGATCGACGAGCACGGACATGTCGACGAAAACGTCTTCGCCTACTCCAACGAGGTCGGTGGTGAACGCAGCCTGGTGATCTTCCACAACACATTCGCCGAGACCCGCGGTCGGCTCCGGCGGTCGACGGCGAAGATCGTTCGCTCGGCCGACGGGTCGGAGCGGCTTGAACATTTTGATCTTGCCCAAGGTCTCGGTCTGACGGATGCTGAGGATCGATACCTCGCCTTTCGGGACGCCGTCAGCGGGCTCGAGTATCTGCGTCCGTGCCGCCGGTTGGTCGAAGAAGGACTCTACGTCGAGCTCGACGCCTATCGCTGTCACGTATTCCTCGATCTCAGAGAGATCCAGGAACACGATGATGGACTCCTGCGCCGACTCGAAGAGGAGCTTGGCGGGCGCGGGGTCGACAGCATCGATCTTTCCCTCACCGAGCTCGCTCACCGTGATGTCCTGGCGCCCTTCGCCGAGCTGGTCTCGGCCGAGAATCTCGAGGCGCTCTCCGAGCTTGGCTCCCCGGACTCCACCGCCGGCGGTGAGTCCGACAACATCGGCGAGATTCTTCCGTTCTTTGAAGAGATGCTGGCGGCGGTGGTTCTTCGGGAGGGCGACGGGCGTGATCCCGACCAGGTGGTGCGGGCCCTCCGGAGAGATCTCGAACGGGTCGCGCAGCTCGGTGAAGACATCGAGTCCGAGGACGGTGTGGCGAACGGTCCCGGTTGGTGGGCGATCTTGCTGTCGTGGATTCTGACCCGTCATCTCGGTGAGATTGTGGATCGCAAGGACCCGCACGGGCGTGTCATCGGCTGGTTCGACGAGTGGCTTCTCGGCAGGGTCATCGAGCGGACGGCGGCCGAGCTCGGGCTCGGACCGGGCGAGGCTCGCCGGGTGGTGGACACGGTCAGGCTGCTGCTCGTCGTCGAGAGCCTGTTGGCCACGGATGGCGTGGCCGTCGATATGGCGTCGGTCCTGTCGACCCTCACGGCTCGGGATCCGGGGCGGGCATTCCTCGGGGTCAACCGCTGGGACGAGGTGCTTTGGTACCGGGCCGAGGCCATGAGTGAGCTGGCGGAGTGGCTCCGTGTAGTGGCGAATTTGAAGACCTGGGACGATCCCGAGACCGTGGTCACGGTTGAGGAGGCCCTTGCTCGGATGGACAACGCCATCGCCGAGAGCCGGTTCCGAGTGCTTGACCTCCTCGAGTTGTTGGCGCGGTGATGGTGGGCGAGCCCGCAAGAGCCGAAGTACGACGAAGCCGGTGGCTTCCGGCCGTCGTGTTTTCGCTCTTTGCACTGGTTTTCCTTGCCGACGCGGTGGTGATAGCGCTCTACGGCAACTACCGGAACCTCATCGAGGAGCAGGGCGTGGAAGCGGTCTTCACTCCGGCAGACCGCGCCGGGGACGTGGCTGGAGAGGAAACGGTGGAGGTTCCCGACGGGTCTCGAGCCGTCGCCGCGGATGGCAGGCTTCTGGTGGAAGCTTCCGGTGGGACATTCGAGGTTCTCGCTCCGGGCACGCTGACGATCCGGTTTCGAGCACCCGATGCGGGTTCGTACGTCGAGCTCGGCTACCGGTTCTCAGGCGGTCGATCCGACGCCCGCAGCGAGCTCTCGCTGGCCCGGGTCGCGAGCCGCCACGGGGTGGACTTCATGTGCCGCCGGTCGCTCACCGCGAAGAAGAACACCGAGGGGAAGTTTCGACACTATCTCGCCGATCACGCCGGTTGGTTCGAGCTCTCGCTGCAGGTCGACCCGAGCGCGGCCGCCGTCGGGTTCGAGGTCGACAAACCCGAGATCGTCTGGGATTAGATGCACAGGTTCCAGAGGTGATTTCTCAACTCGGAGTGATCGCCTCTGAGCAAAGCTGAGAGACGCATGCCGCGGAGCGGTGTCGGCAAACGTACCGCAAGATTCGCCTTCGCGGCCCGAGCTGAGAAATCCTTCCTGGCTGCGGCGCCTCGTCGCCCTCGTTGCGAATCCCGGTAAGATCTGCGGGATGTCGGGCGCGCTGCCGAGGCTCGTCACTCGGGCTGGTCGCCGTTCCTTGGGAGCAGTTCTTCGGCCTCATCCGGCGGAGTGATGTCTCTCGGCGGTGGACGTTCGTCATCCGCGCGGGTCCGCCACGAGGCGACCAGGAAGGTGAGCACGGCCAGCACGACCTCATCGAGGAACGGGACCGGGTCCGGAACGACCAGATCGATGGCTAATAGACCGGTGAGGATCGCAAAGAGCCAGGGGTAGCGGATACCGGGGATCAGTCGGTTGACGAGAGCGGCGATGGGTGAGGCGGGCTTGACCATCGACCGGCTAGGACCGGGGGCCCGTTTCCGGCTCCTTGCCGGCGAGAATTTCTCTCGAGACATAGCTCGGGTAGGGCTCGTAGGGCACCTCGGCGGTCTTCATCTTGAGGACCAGCACCTGACCCTCGGGAGCGGAGGAGATCCACCGCTGCATCCTCTCAAGGAGTTTCTTTCGGTTGTAGTGGCTGTACTCGATGCCCCAGGCAGCGAGAAAACCATCGACGAGTTGCTTGCACTCCGAGGTCAACTCGTTCCCTCCCTGGATCTCCTGAACCATGGGCTTCTCGTCGGTGTCGTCGAGGATCAGCTGGAGCGGTCGCCCTGCGGCGTCGATGGCGCCGGCCTCGACCTCGACATCGACCTCTACCGACGGTTCGTCGTTAATGGCGGTGTCTTCACCGGTATCTACGGCAGGTTCGGGTTCATCGATCTGAACCTTGGGCGCCACGAGGGCTGCGGCCAGGTCGGCGATACAGCTCAGGTTGGTCTCGAACTCGACCAGCGTGGCGATGGCCTCCGGGTCCTTGGTCGATCCGGGTTGGGCGACAAGCCAGGAATCGAGATCCCGGAGGAAGCTCGCGAACCGAACGAGTCGAGCTCGATCCAGGGTGCCGTCCTCGATCGCCGCGATTTTCGGCTGAGCGGTGGCGGCAGTTTCGGCGCCCGATGCGTGGATCATCGCCTGGAGATGATCATCGAGCTTGATGGCTGCCGCACCGAGGTCCTGCGCGGCCTGATCCGCATCGGTGGCCAGATCCCAGGCCCTGCGGGCGGCAAGATACTGACAGAGCCTCTTGACATCGCCGTTGGCCTTGGCGAGTTGGGGAGTCAGAGGGTCCTTTGACATAGGTGCGATTCGCCTTTCATGATCTCTCTGAATTCTAACCGACCCGAGGCGTTTCAGGTATCGAGGGGAAACCTCTTGCCGATATACTCCTGAATCACATCTTTAGCGTATCCCAGAACCACCTCGGCGGTGGCTTCCGGTTCGGCGTACTCGGGAGTCTCGATGACATCGCCGACCATTTCGGGCCACCATGAGGCTGAGGTGAGGCGAGAAGCAGTCTCCCCGTCCAATCCGGCGGTGGTCATTTCCTCGGCCGTGGGTGGATTGAACGCGATGGTCTTTTCGCCGTCGGTCACCAGGCGCACCCGGCCCTGGAGGTGCCGGACGATGTCGCGGAGTTGGTCGGGTGTTGTCACGGATTCCTCCCAGCGTTACTTTAGCGGATCGGCAGGGTGCTTTCATCAACAGATGCGGGATACTGGATCATCCCATCGCAAAGAGCGGCAGCCCACAGATCACACAGATAGACACAGATTCCATCGCAATCCATCGCATCAGAAAGCGGCAGATAGCGCAGATAGAAGTAGATTGATCCATCGCATGTCGAAATGGACAGTGGCCCATGCGTAGATTCGGGATCTTCTGACTTCGCAATGGAGTTCTCTCTGCCTCAAAGATTCTAAAGGGCAGGCTGGAAGCCCGCCCCACAATGTCCGACCCTCAACGAGACAGGGAAGATCGCGATGTTTGTGGGGTAGGCATCTTGCCTGCCCTTCAGTGCCCTTGACTCAGCACGGACGTCACGACGAAGTCAGACTCTCTTGAAGCAAGCAATCGCCCATTCTCAATTGCGATCCGGCTCCGCCCAAGGCTACGCCGTGACAAGTGGAATCTGCGCCGATCTGCGCTATCTGCGGCAATTCACGCGATGGTGCGACGGAATCTGTGTCCATCTGTGTGATCTGTGGGCTGCGATGTTCGACGAATGCGATGATCCAGCATCCAGCATCCAGGCGGCCATGCGATCATTGGCGCGGAGTCTGAGCATGCATCTCACCATCACCCGGCCCGACGACTGGCATCTTCACCTGCGCGATGGTGCAGCCATGGCGGATGTTGTCGGCGCGACCGCCGCGGTTTTTGCGCGCGCCATCGTGATGCCCAATCTTCAGCCACCCGTGACCTCCGTCGGTCAGGCGATCGGGTACCGGAAGAGGATCCTTGCCGCACTGCCTCCGGAGAGCGCCTTCGAGCCACTGATGACCCTCTATCTCACCGATCTCACGCCCCTGGATGAGGTTCGGCGGGCTCGTGATGCCGGGGTGGTCGGTTTCAAGCTCTATCCGGCAGGCGCCACGACCAACTCGGACGCCGGGGTCACCGATTTCGATCGTGTGGCTCCGACCATCGAGGCCATGGAGAGATGCGGGTTGGTGTTGCTGGTGCATGGTGAGGTCACGGATCCCACGGTCGATATCTTCGACCGGGAAAAGGTCTTCATCGATCGTGTTCTCGATCCACTGCTGGCCCGACACCAGGGATTGAGGGTCGTCTTCGAGCACGTCACCACCAGGGACGCGGTGGATTTTGTTCGGGCCTCACCGCCGAGGATCGGTGCGACCATCACTCCACAGCACCTGTTGCTCAATCGAAACGATCTTCTCGTGGGGGGGATCAGACCTCACAACTACTGCCTGCCCGTGCTCAAGAGAGAGGGACACCGCCAGGCTCTGGTGACGGCCGCGACCGGCGGTGATCCCAGGTTCTTTCTCGGAACCGACAGCGCACCTCATGGCCGCTCAACCAAGGAAACAAGCTGTGGTTGTGCAGGTTGTTTCAGCGCCCACGCCGCTCTCGCCTTCTACGCGGAGGTCTTCGAGGCGGCCGGCGAGCTCGAACGACTCGAGGCTTTCGCCTCCTTCCACGGCGCCGATTTTTACGGGCTGGCGCGCAATCAGGATCAAGTCACTCTGGTCAAGGACCCTCAGGTCGTGCCGTCGAGCTATGGCTTCGGAGATGATGAGGTCGTACCGCTACGGGCCGGCGAGGAAATCAAATGGAGGGTCGAGCGGGTTGACTGACATGTTGATCTTGAGTTCTTCATTCTTGGGATTGAATCATTAATTGACCGTCGCAGAGTCTTCAGTGAGTGGTGCGATGGAGTTCACAGTTGAGAATTGTGGAGTTGGGAGTCCGAATGGCGAACGTGAAGAAGCACAAAGGAACCATCGGGATCTTGACCGGGGGCGGGGACGTTCCGGGTCTGAATCCCGCGATCCGCGGGGTCACCGTCCGCGCCCTTCGTGAGGGGTACCGGGTTCTCGGAATCCGTCGCGGGTGGGCCGGGCTCATCGAGATGAACCGTGATGAGACGCTTTCGTCCGATCTGGTTGTGGATCTCACCGAAAACGTGGTGAACAAAGTGGGTCGCACCGGCGGGACTTTTCTCCACACCTCGCGCACCCGGCCGAGCCACGTGCCGCCGACGGCAGTACCGGTGCACCTTCGAGAGAGCTATCCCGATGACGTGAACGATCTCACCAAAGAGGTGCTCGCCAACCTCGAGCACCTGGGCATCGATATCCTCATCCCCATCGGCGGTGACGACACGCTGTCTTACGGTGTTCACCTCCATGAGAAGGGGGTTCCCGTCATCGCCATCCCCAAGACCATGGACAACGATGTCCCGGGAACCGACTACTGCATCGGTTTTTCCACCTGCGTCACCCGGACCATTGCCATGACCCATGCGCTGCGGACCTCGGCCGGCAGCCACGAGCGCTTCCTCGTGCTCGAGGTCTTCGGCCGATACGCCGGTTTCACGGCCCTGCTGCCGACCTTGGCCGGCGCCGCCAATCGCTGCGTCATCCCCGAGCACCGGTTCGACGTCGAGAATCTCTGCGAGCTGCTCACCTTCGACCGCAACAAGAACCCTTCCAACTACAGCGTTGTGCTGGTGTCTGAAGGCGCGACCTTCACCGGGGCCGACGAGATGGTCTTCGAGGATCAGGAGACCGACATGTTCGGCCACAAGAAGCTCGGCGGGGTCGGGGACCGGGTGGCGAGGGCCCTCAAGGAGATTTCGCCCAAGTTCAATAACGGACATCGGGTTAACGTCATCAACCAGCGACTCGGCTATCTCGTCCGTTGTGGCGATCCCGACGCCATGGACTCCATCGTGCCCATGGCTTTCGGCAATCTGGCCATGGATCTCATCCTCGAAGGCACCTCGGGCCGGTTGGTCAATATCCGCAACGGGAGGTACGACAACGTTCCCATCGAGGTCGTGACCAGCCGAAAGAAGACCCTCGACACCAAGAAGTTTTACAACCAGAGGCGCTTGCGTCCGACCTACGAACGCTTTGAGGGAGCACCAGTCTTTATCATGACCAGTGATTACTGATGGCCCGTCGATGACACACTCCTTCAATTCTCGCCGGATTCTCCCGGAGAATCCGGCGAGAATTGAAATGAGCGAAAGGACGAAGCAGTGAGACTGTTGCATACCATGATCCGGGTCGCTGACTTGGAAAAGTCGATTGCTTTCTACACCGAGGCTTTGGGCATGAAGCTCATGCGTCGGCACGACTACCCCGAGGGGAAATTCACCCTCGCCTTTGTCGGCTACGGAGACGAGGATTCAACGGCGGTCATCGAGCTGACCCACAACTGGGAGACCTCGAGCTATGACCTCGGCAACGGATTCGGCCATATCGCTCTGGGTTGTGACGACATCGCCGGCGCCTGCGACAGGGTTCGGGAGTACGGTGGACGAGTGACACGGGAACCCGGGCCCATGAAGCATGGGACCACCGTCATCGCCTTCGCCAAGGATCCCGACGGATATGTCATCGAGTTCATCGAGAAAAAATAGCCGGTGCCGGTTGCTCTGACGGGGCCGCTTGTGTAGCGTGCAAGGATGATCGACGCGAAGTCACCCCCGCAACCCCTGGTGGCGACCTGCAGTCGAGGTCTCGAAGAGGTGCTGGCTGACGAATTGCGTGCGCTCGACGTCAAGGGAGTGGCCGCGGGCCGGGGATTCGTCGGCTTCACCGGTGGTCTCAAGGCAGTCTATGAGGCGAATCTCCGGCTGCGCACGGCCGCGCGGGTCGTCGTACCGGTTGTGCGTGGTCAGGTCAAGGGCAAGAACGACCTCTACGATCTGGCGACGACGGTGCCCTGGCACGAGGTCGTGCAACGTGGACAGACCATCGGCGTGGACGTGGCGGGGAGATCTCACGTTTTCCACAACACCAACTTCGCCGCACAGGTAGTCAAGGATGCGGTGGTCGATACGATTCGCGGCCGCGAGGGGTGGCGTCCGTCGGTTGACCGGTCGAATCCCGACATGCGTCTCCACCTTCACCTGTCGGATGGTCTGACGACGCTGAGCCTCGACAGCACCGGAGAGCAGTTGTCGCACCGAGGCTATCGGCCGCGTGGCGGTCCCGCACCGCTCGCCGAGACTCTGGCCGCGGGCGTCCTGTTGCTCGCTGGCTATGATGGCACCCAGCCGTTGCTCGATCCGCTCTGCGGCACCGGGACCTTTTCCGCCGAGGCGGCGTTGATCGCCACCCGGACCCCCCCCGGTCTCCGCCGGGAGTTCGCCTTCGAGAGCTGGGCCATGCACGATCGGGAGCTTTTTTCAGAGATCACCCGGGCGGCGAGTCACGAGCACCGGGACGCGCCCGCACCCATCGTCGCCCGCGATCGTGATGAGCGCGCGGTCCAGGCCGCCCGCCGCAACCTCAAGGCGGCGTGGATGAACAGGTGGGTGGAGGTCGAACAGCGAGACGCCCTCGATCTCGAGCTTCCCTGGTCCGAGGGCGGAATCATCGTCGCCAACCCGCCCTATGGCAAGCGGGTCGGGGATGTGAAACGGCTGGGGAACTTCTACAAGCGATTCGGAGATCAGCTCAAGAAGAAGGCCCAGGGCGCCACAGCCTGGCTGATCGTCGGCAATCGAGAGCTCGCCAACCAGATCGGGCTCAAGGCCAAGAGACGCATTCCGCTCTTCAACGGTCCCATCGAGTGCCGTCTGCTCAAGTACGAGCTCTACTCCGGGAGCAGGAAGCACAAAGCCGATCCGGATCCCTCGGGCTGACGAGGCGATGGCCTTTCGCGCCGCCGGTGGTACTGTGGAAGCATGACCATCCAAGGCCTCTTGCGTCTCGTCGCCGTCGTGCTCGCGATCCTCGCGGCGGCGTCGGATGCTCCAGCGTCTGATGCAGATGATCTGTGGGGCACGGCATTGTGCCCATCGGTGAGCGACCCCCGCACGGTCGTGAAGATCGATGGGGTGGAGGTCCGTGCGCCGGCGTCCGCCGAGGAGACGAAGGAAGCCATGGCGATGCTGACATGGCTCGACCGGGACGAACGGCTGCGGTCGGCGATTTCTCTCGGGCTGGCGGGCAACGTCGAGGCCTTTTCCAGGATCCTCGAATCACGCGATCTCTCGAATTTGTCGACCTTCGGCAGGTTCTACGTCAACCAAAATCAGATTGAATGCGTCGACCAGAGGATCGAGTCCGCCCTGGTGGACCTCATGGGCGACCCGGAGCTGCGCCCCACGTTGACGGCGTTCTTCGAGAACAACCTCTATCAGCGCCGGGAGCTGTTCGAGCTCCTGGTCGACATCGATTTCGATGATGGGAAACCCCACGACTACAACCGGGTTGTGATGGCGTCGTTGGCGACCCGTCTCCCCGATATCGAAGACGAGGTTCTCGCGCAGGCCCGGCGCCATCTCGTCCACGACACCCCCGCCCACAAATATGTGCTGCCCGGGGTTCACCGCCGCTGGGTCGAGTTCTTCGGCGAGCGGGACTACGTCGAGGCCATCGATTACATGGAGAGCCTGTTGCTCGCCGAGGGCTATGACGAGACTCGAGACAGTTTTGTGGCGGAGTACTCGCAGACCCGATCGCAGGTGTACCTCACCCTGGATGGTTTCGACTCGCCGGAGGTTGCCGAGGTCTTTATCCGGCAGCTCTCCCGGGTCGTGGAGAACTGTCCATCGAGGCTTGTCCTCTACGAACTCGGCGCCTTTGGATCGTTTGCGGTGAGCCACGCCGCCACCGCCGGGCAGAATTTGCGGGTCGTCGAGCTGCTGGCGGCGCTCCTAGGTCTGTCGCCGTCGTCCCATGCGTCGCCGCCTCCGGCCGCCACCGACTACGCGACCCACAAGAAGCTCGTCGAGTTGCTGTCGGAGCTCGGCACATCCGAAGCGGCGGCCGTCCTGGTCGATGATCTCCGGCGGTTGACCGATCTCGAGGATGCCTCGCTCGCCGATCCCCTGATTGTGACCACCATCGAGGGGCTCAGGGGTCTCCCCGAGTCGACCGATCTTGATGTGCCGGCCCTCCTCACGGCCGCCGCGGCGCTTCCGGAGACCTACCGACTGCACAGCCTCCCGGACATCCTCGATGCGCACCCCGATCCGGCCGCCCACGCCTTCTATCTCGACCAACTCCGGTGGATCGGCGAAAACCGGGATGGCTTCGAGAATCGATTCCACATCAAGCCGGAACGGGCTCTGGCCTTTGTCATTGATCATCTTCTCGCCTACGACGATCCGGAAGAGCTTCTCCTGACCCGTGATTGCGTGGATGCGCTTTTCCGGGCGGACCGGCTCGATGAGGATTTGTATATCGCGACCTCCGCGACGATCAATGCGTCGCTGGGCGACGAGTCCGCAGCCTATCGGGAGCTTCAGGAAAGCCGGCAGGCGGCGCGTGATGCCGAGGTTCAGGAGCGTCGTGCCCATGCCGCCGCCGAGTGGAGCGGGGTCGTCGCCGAGAACACATCTCCCGATGGGATCCAGGCCAATCTGGAGGCGCTCGGACCTCGGGGCGACCGGTCCAAACTGGCGGCCTCGTGGCTGGTCATCGCCGGGACCGATGCTGTGGAAGCGGCCCACCGGGCGCTCGCCGACTCGTCGACGTCGGATGAAACCAAGATTGCGCTTCTGCAGATTCTCGGTGAGATCGGTGATCCCCGGTCGGTCGAGCCGGTCATCGTGTTCACCCGGAAAAACGCCGACAATCGGACCTACCTCGGCGCCGGCCTGCGCGCGCTCGCACTCATGCCGCCCACCGTCGAGACCTTTGCCTTCGCCGGGGAGCTGCTCGAGGAGAAACGTACACCGGTCACGAAGCAACAGGCGCTCGTCTACCTTGCCTCGATCCGCGAGTCTCGTGCCGAGGAGATGGCTCGTGCGTATTCCACCCCGTCCACCCCTCCCGATGTTCGGGTGGCGGCTCTGCTCCTCGCGGCGCGGTTGGGAGACGCCGAGATGCGGCCGGCCGTGATCGGGATGCTCGAGTCCAACGAAGATCGCGGATACCGCGATGTCCTGATTCGCGCCCTGGCCGAGCTCTCGACTCCCGATGCATTCGATGAGTTCGGGGAGGCGACTCCGAGCCTCGGCCGGACGGTGTCATACCGGGACATGAGAACGCTGGTGGCCTTTCGCCACGCGGACGGTGCTCAGAAGGTCGAGGCAGCCCGGCATCTTGTCGGATCGGGCCACCCGTGGGACCGCCGCGACGCGGTGCGATATCTCGTCGAGGGCGGGTACGCCGATGTGCTCTCAGGGTTCTTGCGGAGCAGCTATTTTCCCGAACAGCCGTTGTTGAAGAATATCCTCTCTGCGCCGCGTGGGGTGGAGATTTTCGCTCAGATCCGTCGCCTGGGATATCGGGCGGAGGAGACAGCCGATGGGTTGGTCCTCGTTCGCGATGAGTGATCCGACGTTCGGCCGCTGAAGGGACCGATTGCAGGGGACATCCGGGCTAGAAATTCGTGGATGCGATCTCTCGTTCAAGTTCGTTCACGAGGTTACCCATCGTCGTGACGAGCGCATCCACCGGCTCGCTGGTCGTGAAATCGATCCCCGCCTTCTGAAGCAGGGCGATGGGGTGATCCGACCCGCCCGAGCGGAGCAACTCGAGGTAGGTGGCCACCGCAGTGCGGCGCTGTCCCTCGTCGTCAACGGTCATCCGCTGGTGGACCAGGCTCGCCGCCGCCTTCGACGTGGCGTACTGGAAGACGTAGAACGGCGAACCGTAGAAGTGGGGAATTCGCGCCCAGGTGTTGCGGTACCACTCCTGGTCGTCGAGGGTCGGACCGAAGAAGTCGGCGAGGATTTCCAGATAGATGCGCTGGAGGATCTCCGCCGTGATGGGTTTTCCCTCCTCGACCTCGCGGTGGGCCTGGAGCTCGAAATCGGCGAACATCGCCTGGCGGTAGAAGCCTGCAGCAATGTCGTCGATGGCGTGTTGCAGGAGTGCGATCCGTCGCATGGGGTCGGTCTCCCGCTCAAGCAGGAGATCGAGGAAGAAATCCTCGTTGGTCATGGATGCGACCTCGGCGACAAAGATCGAGTACGACGAGGTGGCGAAGGGCTGGGCCTCGTGCGACAGCACGGTGTGCATGGTGTGGCCCATCTCGTGCGCCACGGTAAAGGCGTCGTTCATGGTGTCGGCGTAGTTCAGCAGCATGTAGGGGTGGACGCCGTAGACCCCGGCGGAGAATGCGCCGGATCTCTTGCCCTCGCTCTCGTAGACATCGATCCACCGCTCGTTGAACGCGCGATCGACCGTCGCCTGATACTCGGCGCCATAGATCGCCACGGACTCGACGATGAGCGGTTGGACCCGGGAGTAGGGGAGGGTCCACTCGACCTCCACCAACGGCAGATACGCGTCGAAGTAGCGATAACGGTCGAGGCCCAGCACCCGCCGCCGCAGCCTGTGATAACGCTGCAGAGGACCGCAACCGGCTTTGGCGGTGGCGATGAGACCTTCGTACACCGATCGCGGGATGTTGTCCTCATCGAGATCGGCCTCGAGGCACGAGGGGTAACTCCGCGCCTGGGCCAGGTACCAGTTTCGCTGGAGGATCCCGTTGTAGATCGAACCATAGGCGTTGGGGAAGGAGTCGTAGACCGAGAAGTGGCCCTTGAAGAGCGCCTCCCGGTCCTCCTGCTCCCGGCGGGAAAAAAGCCCATTCATGAAGTTGGCGTGGCTGGCGACCACCTCCTCACCGGTGGACAGCGTCACGGTGGGGAAATCCACATCGGCGTCGGCCATCATGCTGTAGGTGGTGGACGGCGTCGAGTTGAAGCTCGATGAGTAGGCGAGGAGGCGCTCGCCCTTCTCGTCGAGGACGTGTCGCTGCTGGCGGTAGCTCTCCTCGATGCCGAATCGGTAAGGAGCGAGGTCCGGGGAGGTGTCGAGCCATCCGATCATGGTTTTCTCGGGGATGCGCAGGAGCTCGGGTTGGTACCACGCGGTGGTTTGGCGAAACTTGGCGAGGACGATCTTGACCTGTTCGAGGCGAGCCTGGACCTCGTTGTCGCGGGTGTCCTCGGTTCGCATCAGGCTCGGGTACTGGTAGACCTTGTAGAGGAGTTGGCCGAGTTCGTCGGAGAGGAGCGAGGCAGCCAGGATCCGGTCGGGACCGTCGGCCAGGGTGCCCTCGAATCCCTGATAGCGCTCCATGAGTTTCTCGAGTTCGCCGAGACCCGTCTCCCAGGCCCCCCAGTCGGCGAAGATGTGGTCGAGGTTCCACTTGAAATGATCTGGGATCGAGTCACGGTCGCGGGTGTCGGGTTTGAGGCCGGAGGTCTCGGTCATGAATATCTCCTGTGTTCGCAGTCCCGAACCCTAGCCTGCTCAGGCCGAGCTGTCTACCTGCGTCTCGCTCCGGTTGGGGTGCTTGGTGGCATCGCACCCGTCGCAGCCCAAAGATCACACAAATTGGCTCATCGCTCCATTGCACCATCGCACCACCACAGGCAAAGGGCGAGAAGAACCACAAATACGGAAATACGTGCCAGGCACCGTTTACCGTTTACAAGAGAGTCTGACTTCGTCGCGACGTTCGTGCTGCGTCAAGGGCACTGAAGGGCAGGCAAGATGCCTACCCCACAACCATCGCAATCTTCCCTGTTTCGTTGAGGGTCGGACATTGTGGGGCGGGCTTCCAGCCTGCCCTTCAGAATCTTTGAGGCAGAGAGAACTCCATTACGAAGTCAGACGATCCCGAATCTACGCATGACCCACTCTCCATTTCGACATGCGATGGATCAATCTACTTCTATCTGCGTTATCTGCGGCTTTCTGATGCGATGGTGCGATGGAATCTGTGTCTATCTGTGTGATCTGTGGGCTGCCGCTCTTTGCGATGGGATGATCCAGCATCCAGCATCCGGTATCCAGGATCTAAAACAACGCCGACCCGGTGATCGTCACCACCGGCCCGGACCGATCGTCGGGCCATGCGACCTCGATCCTGAGGACGTTGCTCGTGCTCAGACGCGACAGATCGAAGAGCAGCCCGGCGCCGGCATCGGCACGGACGCCTCCGGTGTCGGCCCCGACTCGCGGGTCCCAGGTCTTGCCCGCATCGGCGAAGACCACGACCCCGACCGAGAAGAGACGGAAGACATCGCGAAAAACGATGGTCCGCCACTGGGCGTTGACCAGGGCTCGGCCGGTGCCGTCGAAATAGTCCGGGTTCCACCCCCGGAGACCGACATCGGCGCCGAGGGTGAGCTGGCGGTCGAGCTGGAGATCGTGTGAGGCATCGACCAACAGCCGAAACTGGAAGCCCCGCTGGCCGATCTGGGAGGCGGCGAGCTGGACACCGAAGAGCACATCCCGTGGCTTGCTCTGATCAAACCGACCGGACAGCCACGCATCGCCCATCACCAGCCAACGCCCTCGGTGGCGGGCGATGGAGAAGACACCGTCATAGAGCACGCGGCTGATGTCGCCGCCGAGGGCGGGACCCGAAAAGGTGGCGCCGATTTTGAAGTTGGGGCCGAGGCCGACGTCTTCCTGGGAAAACCAGGCGCGAAGGCCGTGCAGGACCTCGTAGTTGTTTGTGATCTGCTCATAACCGACGCGAATGCCGGAAATATCGAGGGGCTGGGGAGCGGGATAGGGATCCTCCGTTTCGATCCATCGCCAGTCGTCGTACTCCACCTGCTGGATATCCCAACCGACGGTGAGCCGCCGGGTGATGCGGTTCGGTTTTCCGAGGTGGATGCCGTACCACCCCCGCAAGATTTCGGAATTGCGTCGTCCCTGGACGACGGACTCGTTGGCGGAGTAGAGGTGTTCGGTAAGGTCTTCCTCCTCCCACCACACTCCCCAGCCGCGTGTTGTGTCGAGGGAGAAAAAGGGACGTTCCACCCGGATCCGCTTGAGGGAGCCGTCGGTGCGATTCTGGTAGACCAGCTCCGTGGTCCACCGAGTGCCGAAGACGTTCGGGTCGATGTAGCCGTAGATCCAGGTGTCGCGCTCGACATCCGAATCGAATCCGAGACTGAGTTCCTTGCCCCAGCCCGCGAGATTCTCCTCCTGAATCTGCACACCGAAGGAGCCCCGGTTGCCCGACAATCCCGCATCGGCGCCGACCTGCAGACTCCATTGATCGTGGGTCTCCACCGTCACCTCAACACCGCCCTCGATTTCCCGGGCGGTGATCTCGACGGGGTTCATGATCCCCAGCCCACGGAGCAACCTGGCGCTCTCCGCTGCGTTTGCGGCGCTGTAGGTGTCGCCTTCGGTGAACAGAAGCATGGATCGGATGAACCGCTCCCTCGACCGGAGGTGGACCGCGTTGGCCGCTCGATAGGGCCACTTGGAGGTCTTGGGATCGGAGGTGTCGAAGATGTTGTAGCGATCGCACACGATCCGCACAATAGGCAACCCGTCGAGCTCCGACTCATCGGTGGCCGAGGCGCCGGAGGAAACGACCAACACCACCATCAGAACCGCGCAGAGCCGGCGAAGCGATGGTCTGAGCAGGGGGTGAAAGTGCAGCGGGGGTGCCGGTCTCACCTTGATCGCCGCTTGCGCGCCTTCTCGCGCTCGCGAACGAGTTCGGCCACCTGCCGGATGCGTTTTCTCTCCCGTGCCTGCTTCATCTTCTCGGCACGGCGGTTGGCCATCTGGAACCCCTGACTGATCTTGAGCAGGACCGTCCAGTGGCCCATGTTGGGGGGAAGCTTGGTGTTCTTGACCTTGCAGCCCCACAGCCGGGCGGTGGCGATGCTTGCCTTGGTGAAGTCGGCGTTGCGCAGATCGGACCAGCGGAGGTCGGCCTTGTCGAAGTCGATACCGACCGCGTCGGCGAATCTGAGGTCGGCACCGTGCAGCTTCGCCCCCGGGGCCGTGACGAGGATCAGGCTGGTCCCCGAAAGGTCGGCACCCGCTCCCATGCATTCGGTGAGATTCGCCTGTTTGAGTTCTGCGTGGCGGAAGGTGGCGTCGAAGAACTTGGCGCCGCGGAAGTTGGCGCCCTCGAGATGTGCGTGACGGAAGTCCGCCTGCTCCAGATTGGCCTCGCGGAAGTTCACGGCACGGAGCTCGCAACGACTGAAGATCGCCTTTTTGAGGTTGGCTGATGCGAATGAAACCCGTCCGAGACTCGGGGAGCGAAAGTCCAGCTCGGCGAGATTGGCGCTGTGAAGATCGCATCCGTCAAAGACTGCGCCGATGAGACTCGCGCCCCTCAGATCTGCGCTCGACAGGTTGGTTTTTACAAAGGAGGTCTTATCGAGATCGGCGTGACCGAGGGACGCGCCTTCGCATTGGGAGTCGTCAAAGACAGCTTCGGTGAGGATGCAGCTGTGGAAGTTAGTGTTGCGGAGCGCCGCTCCGCGAAAATCCGCTCGGGAGAGACGCGAGTTCTTGAACTGTGCGTTGTCAGCCTGGGCGTGGCAGAACCGTGCGCCCTCGAGGCTGAGGTCTGCGAGCTCGACGCTTTCCATGATGGCCCGCTCGGCGTCGATGCCGCGCATGACGGCTCTGTCGAAGCGGGCTCCGCGGAGCGAGGCCGCGCGGAGAATTGCGCCGGACAGGTCGGCGCCGTCGAAGATCGCGCTCTCGAGGTTGGCGCGGGACAGATCGGCGCGGCGCAGGATCGCCCTGGTGAGATTGGCGCCGCGAAAGATCGCTTCTCGCAGTGATGCGTTGCTGAGATCGAGATCGGTCATGTCGAGGAACTCGAAACGGACGTGGTCCAGGCGTGCACCGACCATGCTGGCACCGCGGACGTTGGCGGCTTCGAGGATGGCCCGGCTGAAATCGGCGCCGTCGAGGTTCGAGTCCGAGAGGTTCGCCCCTCGCAGGTGGGCCTTCGAGAAGTCCACGTTGCAAAGGTCCATCCCCGCCAGCTCGGCGTCGATGAGGTCGGGGGCCAGGCTCGGGTTGGCCGCACGCCACTCGTTCCATTGACCGGCGCGAAGCTGTGCAACGTGATCTGGATTGGCCATCTACGGTTTTCCCATTCCTTCCGATCGCCGGTTCGAGGATCGATGCCATTATAAGGCCTGCTTCCGCCCTGACGGGTGTCAAGGGGCACACAGGCCGGTTGCGGACCGCAACCAGCCGGCTGAACGGACCGATTTCTCCGGCGTGCGGTGCGGATTCGATGGCGTACCATGGACCGTATGGAAGCGCATCGATATCGCCGGGTGGTGCTGCCGTGGGCCGCTCTGATCGTGCCGGTCGTGGTGACTCTTTCGGTTGTTTTCTCAAGCTCGTCGGTCTGGGCCACGGAGGGTGGGCCCGTGTCCGCCAAGCCGACTCCCGAGCTGCGGGTTCTTGTTGTCGATGTCGGCGTCGCCGGCGAAGTGCGGGGCGTCCTCGCCGAAACCGGCGCGAAGATCGTCGCCTACCTGGCGCCGCAGGAGTGGCTGGTCGCCGGCGATGGGGCCGTCCTTTCCGCGATCTCCGGTGTGGTTTCGGTCCGGCGGTGGCGTTCCGCGGATGGCGTCCACGCGCTGGCTGCCCGGTCGAAGAACACGGAGAGCGATGTGGTTCTTGTTGTTGCTGCGCTTGCGCCGGGGATGGCCGTCGAGCCCCTGGGCGATCGACTCGAGACGATGGGTGTCCGGGTGAGCTGGACGGACGAAACGGCGCGTCCGGTGCCGCAACTCGGCCTCAGGGTTCCCCGGGCGCGGCTGGCCGCGTTGGTGGAACAGCTCGAAGCGACTCCGGGGCTGGTCTGGGCGGAGCCGCAGGCACCGGTGCGGTTGCTGAACTCGGGATCGGTCTGGCGATGCCAGTCCGGCGTGCGCGAGCGAACTCCCATCTTCGAGCACGGGCTCCGAGGCGAGGGCCAGGTGATCGGGATCATGGACACCGGTCTCGATGTCGACGACTGTCGGTTCAACGACTCGACCGCGGGTTTGCCCGCCCTCAACCAAACGACCGGAACCGAAGTCAACCCCGATCACCGGAAGGTCCTGGCGGTGGATTTTCACTGGGAAGCCGACTGGCCGCTGCGGCCCGACAGTTGGGACGGCCACGGCCACGGCACCCACGTCGCCGGCAGCGCGGCCGGTGATGTCGACGGCAACGGCACCTTCGACGGGGTCGACGGCATGGCGCCGGCAGCCAAGCTCGTCATCCAGGATGGCGGAGCATTCACCGACGACTGTGCCGATCTGCCGGGTCTCGGGTGTCCGGTCAAGCCCCTGGGACCGGTCCTCGAGCAGGCGTGGGCCCAGGGTGCCCGGATCCACACAAACTCGTGGGGCGACGAAGAGAACTTTCTGCCCTATGGCCGCTACACCGAGCGGACCGCCGATGTCGATCGTTTCACGTGGGATCACAAGGACACGCTCGTGTTCTTCGCCGCCGGGAACGCCGGCCCGGCCGACGATACGGTGATCTCGCCCGCGACGGGGAAGAACGTGGTTGCGGTGGGGGCAACGTTGCATGGAGATTTCGAGCCCCCCTGTGTGGTGGATTTCTCCTCTCGGGGGTGGACCCACGATGGGCGCATCAAGCCCGATGTCCTTGCCCCGGGAATGTGGGTGGTCTCGGCCGCCACCAACCGGGTCGTTCCCGGCCCTTCCTGCAGCAACGCCCAGAGCTCGGGCACCTCCATGGCGGCGCCCACCGCTGCCGGGCTCGCCGCTTTAGTGCGTCAGTACTTCACCGATGGTTTCTATCCGGCGGGTTTCGCGAGGCCGGGCGATGCATTCGAGCCGTCGGCGGCCCTCGTCAAGGCGGTGCTCATCGCATCGGCGGTGGACCTCAGCACCATGGGTTGCCCGCATCAGCCCATCCCGTCCCGCGAACAGGGATGGGGCTTGATCCAACTCGACACCGCGCTCGCGTTTTCGGGCGATGACCACCGACTGCTGGTGGACGACCACCGCGAGGGTTTTTCCGCATCCGCCGATGAGCCGGTGAGCCTCACCATCGCGGTCACGGAATCCGGCCCGCTCAAGGTTGTGCTGGTCTGGACCGACGCACCGTCGTCCAGTCTCGCCGAGACCAACCTGGTCAACGATCTCGACCTCACGGTGAGCGGACCGGAAGGGGCGTTCCACGGCAATGTGATCCAGGCCGGGGCCTCGATCCCGGGCGGGTTCCCCGACCGGATCAACAACGTCGAGGTCGTCCTCCTGCCGGAGGCCGACAAGGGTCTGTGGACGGTTGAGGTTTCGCCCCAGGCCATCGCTGCGCCGGAGCAGGACTACGCCCTCGTGATCACCGGTCCGGTCCGCCTCGAGGACGGTCCGCGACAACCGTCAGGCCGCGTCACACCTTAGAGCGGGTTGATCACCGTTTCATCGGGGCCCATACGCTTCCGATCCATCTCTCCATCGCCGTTGGGGCGGCGCGAAGCGCCGCGCCAACACCTAATACCTAAAACCTAAAACCCAAAACCTAATACCTAATACCTAATACCTAACCCTCCAGCTACACCCCGCCCAGCACCTCCCCGAGATACTCCTCCAACATCGCCAACGGGATCCCCCCCGAGTCGACCACGGAGTTGTTGACCGTCTTGAGGCTGAAGGCATCACCGAGCCGCGTCCGCTCCCGTTCATAGGCCTCGTCGAAGACCCTGAAACCGACAAAGTACGACGGCAGCTGGATGGGCGACAACAGCGCCCGGTGCCAGAGGTTCTCGGCGAACTGGGGCGGGAGGAGCCCGGTTTCGACGGCGAAGGCGCCGAGTTCGTCCCTGCTCCAACCCCGGCAGTGGACCTGGACGCTGGCATAGGCGCGGACGGCGTTCTCGAGGCGTTTGCGGAGATGGGCCATGCGGGTCAGCGGTCGGTCATCGTCGAATCCGGCATCCAGGGTCATCTGCTCGACAAACGACGCCCACCCTTCGGTGAAGTCATTGCCCGCGAAAAGCGCGCGGATCCGGCTCGGGTGATGAGCCGCGACCTTGAGCTGGAGATAGTGCCCAGGGTAGATCTCGTGGGTGATGATCATGGTGTTGAAGTGCGTGTTGAAGGATCGGTAGAACCCGTCCCTGGCGGCCTCGGGCGCGGAGTCCGGCACACTCGGGAGATAGAAGAGGGTCTCGGCCTCGGGATCGAAGGGGCCGGCGCTGTAGACACCACCGACGGCCGCACCGGCGAAGTGGCTGGGCGACAGCGCGGTGAAGAGAGTTTCGTGCCCGGGGAGATCGATGAGGTCCTTCTCCTGGAGAAACCTGCGGGAGCGATCGATGAGGTCGAGGAACTCCTGGAGGAACTCCTGCTGGTTCGAGGCGCGGTGACCCTCCATCTCGGCCAGTATCGGTTGGATGAATTCGTTGAAATCGGCGGCGGCGTCGACCTCCCAGGAGGTTCTGGCCAGCTCCTCCATGAGCCCCCTGACGGTTTCGATCTCCGTATTGGCGATCCGCTCCAACACCTCCGGTGTCACGTGGGGGCCATAGGCCAGGGCGAGCTTCCTTGCATAGAGTGCCTCGCCGTAGGCGTCTCCCAGCGAAAGGTCGAGGTCGTTCTCGAGCCAGTCCGCGAGAGCGTTCAACTCGGTGGCCGTCTGCGCCGAGGCCGCCGACAGGGTTTCTCGGTGCGGGCTGTCGTCGGGAACTTCGAGGGCCGTGAGGAGGCCGACTTCAATGAACGCTGCCGTCGAACGGATGTCGCGGATCGATGCCTCGGTGGCGGAGGGACGGCCGTCCACCAGGTTGTGTTCGGCGGTCCCGCACAACCGCTGCAGACCCTGCAGGCGGCTCAGGACGGCTTCAATCTTCATTTCGGGGGTCAGATTTCCTCTGACCAGCACCGCCGTCAGGGCGTGGTTGACGAGGCTGGAGGTGGTCTGCGGGTCCGTCCGGTGAGCCTCGATCTCGCCCCATTGGAAGAGCTCGCGATGGATCTGCCGCCCGAGGAGCTGCCGATCGATACGGTCGTCGAGGGACGACGACTCCGGCAGATTCTCCACTCGAGTCAGGGTATGCCGGTTGAGGTCCAACCATGCGTCGATGGTCGGCTGGGAAAAGTCCTCGAGCTGCGGGGCCGCCTCTGCCTGACCGGCGGTCAACGCCTGCGAGGGATAGAAGTCGGCCCAGGCGTCGAGATAGTCATCGGCAATCGCCCGGATGTCGTCCGTCGGCGGTTGTTGGCATCCGAGGACGGCGATGAGAACCAGACAGCTGAACACGGTGTTTCGCACCTTGGCCTCCACGTCGGCGCGAGGGTAGCACGACGATCCGAACGTCCGGATCGCGTCGATTCTTGTGACCCGGTTTGGTGATCCCGTTCCGACGGTCTCGGAATCCGACTCGATCGTCCTGGTAGCGCCCGGGTTCTCGAGGGTCAAGAGAAGTCTTAGTCCCACAAGGCGTTGGAGGTGCTATCTCGCTCCGCTGCGAAAGGCATTTTCCAGCGCCTGGGCGTGCTCACATGCCCATCTCGAAGGTCCGAGGAGATCCCCGTCCTCCACCAGGGCCTGGGCATGACATCGGCCGCAGAACGGCAGTCGGTCACACGATCGGCAGGTGTGGAGGTCCTCCACCCGAACCCGGCGGAGCTCTTCGAACCACTCGGAGCTTTCCCAAACCTCACGGAAGGTCTTCCGGTTGAGGTTTCCTCCGCTCACCGGCAGGAGGTTGCAGGCCATGACATCACCGTTGGGACCGATGCAGCAGTACCGGGTCGCGGCGGCACAGAGGGGGCCATCGCACGTCAACTTGCCCGGCTCGGGTGGCCGGCATCCCGAAAGGGGGTTCCGGTAGTACCGCGTCAGATCTTGGTGCGCCAACCGAAGATCGAGGTTCTCCCACCTGCCGTCCCTGCGCGCGACCAGTTTTTCGTACGAGCTCCACTCGGCTCCGGTGGTTTCGGCGAAGCGGACGACAGAATCGAGGCCCTGCCAATTGCAGTCCATCAGAGGGATCTTGAGGCTCACCTTCATTTCGGCCTCGCACATGAGCTCGATGCCGCGGATCACGGGGTGGAAAGAACCGGGAACACCCGTGATGTTCTCGAAGATCTCCTGATCCATGCTGTAGAGACTGACCTCCATGAATGGATCCAGTGGTCGCAGCGCGGCGACCACATCCTCGTTGATCAGGGATCCGTTTGTGTAGATATGGAGGATAAGACCGAGCTCCCGCGCTCGCTGCGCGATCTCCAACCAGTCGGAACACAGCAGCGGCTCGCCGCCGCTGAGCACGAGTCGCATCGTCCCCATGGCTGCGAGCTCCTCCAGGAGACGCAGAGTCCGTGCGGTGGAGAGCCTTCCGACCTCCCGCTGCGCCGGCAGATAGCAGTGCCTGCATTGGAAGTTGCAGCGGTGGGTGAGCTCGATCGTCACCTCGAAGGGAATCGTTCGTTCGGCGGCAACGGCGTACAGGCGATCGAACCCGGTCATCCCCCGAGCGCCTCCAACACACCTGGATCGGGAGTGAACCGGAGGTTCCAGAGAGATGCGTGATCGATCAACCAAGCGAGCATCACAAAGGTCCGCTCGGTGGCCTCGGAGCTGAGTATCGGCCAGCTCGTTTCCCTGGCCAGTCTCCGAAATCCCTCGGCCGGACCCACCGCACGGCGGGAGTGTCTGTTCCCGTGCTCGAGGAGGAAAACGCTCTCCACCTCGAGCGATCTCCGGTTCCTCTCATCCGTCCACAGTGGTCTGACACACAGCGTGTCTCGATGACGGGTCAGGATCGCCAGCTCGTCTCCCACCGCCAAGCCGGGAAGCAGCGAGAGCAAGGTGGACTTGCCCGCTCCGGACGGGCCGCTGCACACCCACGCCTTGTTGTCGCGTGCGAGAACGCAGGAGTGGAGCAGCAGGACATCCCCGAAGAGCTCGGGAAGGACGGCGCGGATGATGGTGTCGATCAGAAAGAGCGAGAGCGGACCGGATGCGCGCACGGAGCGGGTCGTGAGATCCACCGTGGCTGCAAAGAACTCGCCCACGATTCGCGCTGCGGTCCCCGAACCCTCAATCGAGAAGGGCGGGCCGCCTTCTCGGGGCCAGGTGTGGTCGCCCGGTGTCACGGTGTAGTGGATGTTCAACACCGGTTGCCGGCTGCCCGTGGCTGTGAGCCAGGCCGTTCGGGTGGCCACGAGGTGGAGAAACTCCGCGGAATCGCTCTCGATGAGGAATGGAAGACCGGCGACCTCGATCGCGACGCCATGGTTTGCGATCGTCCCCACTCGCCGTCTCCGGCCCTGCACACGACCCGAGGTTGCCGGGGCCTGGTTCACGGACCGAAGGGCCCGGGAGGAGTCGCCTCACACGGAGTGCCCGGTCCGAAGGCGCAGCTCCCCTGGAGAACGCAGGCCCGCAGCTCCTCACTCCACAAGATCCGAGGTGGCTCGCCGTGGGCCGCCGAGCGCTCCGATTCTTGCGGTTGCCCACCCGAAGGACGCTCCGTAAAGACGATGAGTCCGGTGTCTTCGAGCTCGTCGAGGAACGACACGACCTCCTGCAGCACGGACTCACGGTTCTTCGATGCGTCTTCCAGGAGAGACACGAGGTCATCCGTCGTGCACGCGTTCTCGAGCCGCTTCCACAACAACGAAGCGCTCTCGTTGAGCGAGTAGGCCTGGTTGCGACCGAGATTGACGACCACCGTTTCCTTGCCGACGGTTTGCCACGCCAACCTCTCGCCGCGGATGAAACGCCGGTTCGATGGGTGTTCACTGTTGTGCATGATCGGTTGTTCCTACTCCGTGATCACGAATCGTAGATCTTGACCGCACGGTGTCTCGGCATCACCGAGGAATGCCTGCGCCGTCCACTCGCCATAGAGGGAGTTCCAGATGACCTGGGTTCCACCGATCGGGAAAGGCACCGTGAGGAGGTCCTCCACTCCACGGCTCCCGTTGATTGCCGACAGGATTCGCTCGGGGACGGGATACGGGTAGCCCCTGACCCGGCGGTACACGGTCTTGGTCCCGTCGTCACCGGAACGTGAGGACGCCGTGGCCACCGGGTAGGCCATCTCCTGGAAGAGATCGCCGGACGGCAGGAGAATCCGCAGGCGCACCACAGCCTCCCCGTTCGCCGTGCCGGGATCGAGGCTGACCGAGAACAGCAGATCGTCGGTGGCGCGCGCCGAAAACCGCGGTCGATCGGGGTCCGGCTGCCAGGCGCTCAGATCACCGCTCTCAAACCTGTCTCCAAAGAGAAATGCCCCTCCCGGGATCGCGGAGACCCCGACGTGGCAGCTGTCCTCGGCGCCGAGAAAAGTCCCGCCCAGGATGAGAAGCCCGAGTGCCATAAGGGTGGTTTTTCGCATCGTCATGCTCCAGTTGCTCTCTCGTCCCCGATCAGAAGAACTCGACTGCGTAGATTCGGCCCGAGGTCGCGCCCACGTAGAACACGTCGCCGTTCCAATCGCCGGTGGGCATGCCCAGGATGCCGGCGCCCGGAAGAGCGACCGGGGAACCGGCGGCCGGGCTCAGATCCGTCGAGTTCAAGATCTGGATCTGGCTGTCGCCACCGACATACACCCTGCCGCCGTATGGCAGAGGCGTCGAGGCGCTGACCACGGTTGCGGTTGCCGGAGGAGTGGCGTCACCGAGATCGCTCTCCCGGATGGAAAACACCGCATCGCCGGCCGAAAAGACCAGACGATCCGCATCGTGGTCGACCATCACCCAGCCCTTGACCGCGCTCGCCGAATAGTCTCGGCCGGCGGTCTGAGTGTGGTCGTCGGCGACGAAGGTCTTGACCTCGCCATCGTTGGTGCCGATCACGATCTTCTTGGTGGTGGTCCAACCGATCATCGTCGGACCGCCGTCGCAGTCGCCGGCATCCACCGACCAGGCGCGTCTCAGATGCGGCGCGGCGCTCTCGATGTCAAAGGCCCACAGCGTGTGTTGGGATCCGCCCGTGGCTCGGCGACGGGTGGTCACGTAGAGCCGCGGGGGGCCGGCGAAGACATCGAGCATCATTCCGGTGACGATGCCCATTCCGCCCCCGTCCGGTGTGTGGTTGCCCCCATAGGTCAGGTTGTCGTATCGCCAGTCGTTGGAGATGGCGCCGTTGTCCACCGCGAGGCCGAAGATCTCGTTGTTCGCTCCGCCGTTGCGGGTTCCGAAAAAGGCCCGCTCGGTGGTGGCGTCGACATTGCCCCAACCGGTCACGGACACCACCGGCGAGGACAGCAACATCTCCACGCCCGACGCGGTGAGGTCCCTGCGCCAGATCACGTCACCGGTCTGCGCGTCGAAGGCGTATGCGGCGCCATCCATGCCGCTGATGAAGCTCACGACGCCGGCGGTGGTCGGGCTGCCGTTGCGGTCGTTGTAGCTCAGCGACGACGGCGGAATCGCGGTTGCGAAGTCCACCACCCGCGGTCGTTTCTGGGATGGGCCGTTCATTCCGCTCGGACGCCAATGGAGCGCGCCCCCGGCCGGCCAGCTCCCACCTGCAGCACCTCGGGTCGCGCTGTGGTGACCCATGTCGTTGGACACGGCATAGACTCCGGGCGAGCTTCCGAAGAGCAGCACCGGCGCGACACTCGAGGCCTGCGTGCTGTAGACCCAGGCGACCCTTGCCGAGAGGGCCGTGGGATCAGGGGCGCCGATGGTGAGTGGCGGATCGGACCATGCCCCGCCGAAATCGGCCTGGGTGTTGGTGAAGCTCGAGTAGTTCCGGGCCGCCCCGGGATCATCGGTGCAGAAGCCGTAGGTCTCGGCCGGGCCGGTGCCGTAGCAGGCCTCGGAGCCGTACGTCGGGATGGTCGCCCACGCCGGCGGCGCCGCACCCATGACGAGCACGTTGCCGCTGTCCCCGGGCCACCACTCCATCTTGTTGGCCACCGAGCACACACCCGAGGGGCAGTCTCCCGGCACTGTGCAGGCGTTGCCGTCGTTGCCGCCTCCCACGCACAGCCGTCGTGTTGTGGCGGTGAGCCAGTCCATCGCCTCCGGCGTCGTGGTGCAGCTTCCGGGCAGGTCGGCTCGGACCTCGATATCGTCGATCCGCCAGCCGTTTCGCGTGTATATGTAGTCGGTGCATGCGGCCCAGCCGATCTTCAGGTCCAGTCCACCGCAGTCGGCGGCCCCTGAGTCGGAGCTGCACACACCGTCGAGGGTTGCAATCGTCGAGGTGTAGGTGCCCCAGTTCGACTCGCTCCACGAGTCGACTCCCCAACAGAGGTCATCCAGTCCGGCGTACCCCCCCTGTTCGAAGCTGTTGACATAGGAGTAGGTGCCGTTGAACCCCGAACCGGCATCGGTGTCGAGGACCAGGATGGCCGAATCCCACCTTCCGGGTTCGAATTCGTAGGTGTGGCTGAACGATACTCGGGTGTTCCTCGCATTCGCAGGAATCGAGACCTGCGCCGTGCGCCCGTACAGGTTGTTGTTGTAGTAGTTGCTATTGCAATTGCTGGGCCCGCCGAAGCGGTACTCCGCCCCGGAACCCGAGAGACAGTTCCCGTCAACTCCCTTCCAGCTGTCGGTTCCCGTCCCGCCGAAGTCGAGGCTCCCGAAACCACAACTACCAGTGCAACTCTGGAAGTCCTGGCTCCAGATCAACTGATTGGGACTCAGGGGACCGGCCGAGGTCTCGCTCTGCTCGATGCCGTTCCCGTCGTCCATGTCACTTTCGGGATCGAATGCGCGCACGATGTAGTGGTAGGTGCCGCCATCGGCGATGGCGCTGTAGTCGTCATAGGTGCAGGTGCCGCCGGTGCAGGTGCAAGCCCCGCCCGCTCCGCAGACAAGCTCGCGAGCGATCTGCGACGCCGATCCCGGGTCCACCGGCGCGGTGGCCGCCTCTTCTCGGTAGATGTTGTAGGACACGGACCCGCCGGGACAACTCGAGGTCGCTTCCGGCCAGGTGAGGCGAATGCCGCAGTTCGAAGCGAAAAGCGCCTGGGCCGAGCTCAGACCCACGAAGTCCGGGCCAACGAGGCAGTCGCCGGTGGCGGTCGCCGAGGCCTCGTTGCTCTGCAGACTCTCACAGTCATCGGACGCAACTCCGGTGACTCTGTAGTAGTACATCAATCCTGCGGAGACGTCGTCGTCGGAGTAGGCGCCGGCGGTCACAGCGTCGGCAATCAGCGAGTACGGCCCGCCCGGGGTGAGAGATCGGTACACCTTGGCCGAGGCCGTGCCTATTGGTGTGTTGATCGGGGTCCAGCTCAAATCGATGCGGTTGAGGCCCCCGACCGAGGCGGTCAGGTCGCTCACCGCCCCCGGCGCAGTGCATGGATGATCGGTGTCACCGGTCACCACCAGGGCGAACGGGATCGGTCCGTCGGGCGTTGTGGCGGCGGTCACGGAGAAGGAGAAGAGGGCGCCTCCCGTCGGGTTGTAGACGATGATCTGCTCGACGTTGTTGAGGGTGTCCGGGCCGTTGTCGACGGTGGTCTGGCCAAAGCTCGGGCTACTCGGCACCACCGTGCGCGGCACCAGGTGGTTGCCGTTGTCCGAGGCGATCCGGGTCACCGTGTAGGTCGTCGAGGTGGACTCGTCCACAACCGAGAGGTCGAGGTCGTTGATCAGACACGAGCTGCAGCTGATGTTCGCGTCATTGTCGTTCCACACAAGGGTCACCTTGAGCGGCTCGGAGCCAGAAACGATCCTGCGGCTGAAGGTCATGGTTGAGGCGCCGCTCACATCGACGCCCGTGGCCTCGTCCACAACATAGAGGTTGCGGGAGTCGCCCGCGAAGTGGAGCGCGTCCTCGAGGACCGCGAACCCATAGCCCTGGTCCATGTTGGGCCACTCGGTACCGTCGCGAGAGGCGCCGGCCCCGGTCATCCGTCGACCGCTGTTGACCAGCATGGCCTTGGAGAGCATGCCCGACGGGTCAAGAGTGTCCGCCGCCGCCGCCGTTCCCGTGGGGTAGAAGCCGTCGTTGAAGTACTGGTCGATCAGGCCTACGAGACCGGTGGCGGTGGGTGTGGCCATGGAGGTGCCGGCGATCGTCAGGGTCGAGCACCCGCCGTTGGCATTGGTCGACCCGTTGCCGTCGTTTTGGCTCGATGTCACGGCCTCTCCCGTGGCCACCACATCGGGCTTGAGTCGTCCGTCGGCGGTGTCGCCGCGGCTCGACGATTCTTCCATCACATTCGCGGTGCACGGCTCGCCGGAGCCGACCCCGATGACGTTCTTCGCGGTGGCGGGCCCGCCGATGGTGTCGTACCCGTCTGCGGTGCAGTTCGAGTAGTAGGTACAGCCCGGCACCCCGGCATTCCCGTTCGCGACCAGGACCGTCACCTCCGGTCGGGTCTTGAATGTTGCCCTGTCCACCATCTGCGCGTCGTAACCGTAGGCGTCGGAGGAGTTGCCCCAGCTGTTGTTGTGGGCGTCGATTCCACAGTCCCCCGCGTCGCAGGTGTTGTCGTAGGCGACCCCCACGAGCTCGCCGAGATCGCCTCCGTCGATATTGAGGTAGCCTAGATTCGGGTCGAGATCCTGCGCGACGAGTTGAGCTCCCGGCGCCATCCCGTCGTTGTCACCGTCCGAGTTCGCCGGGTTCGTCCGGGTGGCGATCCCCTCGGGATCGAGGCTGCAGTTGCCGCAGATGGTCCCCGTGACGTGGTTGCCGTGATCGGGGCACGTACCTGAGCACCCGGAGGCGCCGCCGCAACCGATGGTGCTGTCGGCGCTGTACATGTTGTAGTACTCGACGATCTTGCGCTGGGCCCAGTTCGGCGCCACCGAGGTCCACGGTGAGTTGTTCTCGACCGGCGGAAGGCTCGCCAGCGCGTCGTCGTAGTAGTAGCCCTCGTTGGCGTCGGTGCAGCTGTCCGCCACAGCGAGTCGGGCACCCCAACCGGTGATCCCCCGGTTGAAGATCGCGGTCCGCGGCGCTTCGTTTCCATCGACGCAGCTGCCACTCTGGGAGACCTGAACGTTCTCGTCATTCGACAGGGAGCTCCTTCTCCACACGCCGATCCCGCTGACCTCGGGCAGACCCGAGATGCTCTTGAGAAGCTCTTCCAGGAGCTTCGGGTCGGCGACCGCCTGCAGTCGTATGGCCCCCCGGGTGGGCAGCAGGCGCAGCACTCCGGGAGTGCTTTGCAGCTGGGATTCGATTTTCCGGCGATCGCTGCGAGCCCGGTCTTCGTTGGGATCCTCGTGGAGAGTGACCACCAGCCGCAGTCCCCAGCCGCCGTCGCCGGCGATGGAAGCGGTCGAGGCGTTCCGGACCGCCTGCCAGAGTTCGGTCGACACCTTGAAGAGGGGTTCCATGTGGCCGTCCCACATCACGCCGTCGAGCTCGCGCAGGGACGTTTTGGTTCGGCTGTCACCCAGCCGAACCAGAAAGGTGTTGAAGGGATAGTAGGCCACGACCTCCGCACCGGCCCTCTCGAGCATCCGCCGGTGTTCACCACCCACGGCGCCGTCGAACTTCAACAGCCGGAAAGGATCAAAGCTCTGCCGGTTGCCCACGACCTCCTCGTAGGTCCAACCGGGCGGCAGCTGGCTCGCTCGTTCCGATGTCACGTCGAGACGAAAAGGCCCCGAGGCGATCAACGGGTTGTCGTCATAAAACCCCTGCTCCGCCCGGGCGGAGACCGGCGCGCAGACCGCCGGAATGACGAAGGCGCCGGCAACCAGGAGCCGACCCAATCGACACGACCACCGCGTGGTTCTCAGTTTCATGTCGCCGACCCCCTCACCGTGCTCGTTCCACCTCGGCGCCGTCGCTCGCGACCCGAAGGCGATGACCGAGGGGTGCGCCTACCCACACCCCACAACGGGACTCCCCGTCAATCCGGGGAACTCGCGTGCGTTCGACGAGGGAACACTCTCGGTGAATTGCTCTTAGCGGCGAGGACCAGGAAGTCGATACCGCACACTTTCAGCGTATCACGAGGCCGGCTGCTGCCCTGGAAATATATCGGTGCGCGGCACTCCTCTCAGCTAGCCCGACCTTCTCACCAATTTTCGTCACGAGGGCGTCGAGGCGCTGTGCCCAGCTGTGATTTCTCATCTCCGGGTGCTCAACGTACTGCAGAGTACGCCTCCGCGCCCGAAGATGAGAAATCCCAGCTGGGTGCTGTGCATCGTCGGCCGCAGTAGGAAATTGGTGAGAAGGTCGGGCTAGACGTTCCAGCCGAGGTCGTCCCACTCATCGAGCGCGGGCGGGATGGGTTGAGGGCCCGCCCCCTGGACCGACTGATCGAACTCCACGGCGGCGCCGGTCATCATCCCCGACTCGTCGGAGGCCAGGAAGGCGATGGCCTTGGCGACTTCCCGCGCCTTGAGCAATCGTCGGAAAGGCTGTTTGGCCTCCACCGCCTCGAGCCAGTTCTCGTCGCTGCCGTGGACGGTGCGCTGAACCGTGTCTTCGCCGGGGGTGTCCATCCAACCGATGTTGAGGGCGTTGACCCGGATGCGGTGGCGCATGAGCGCGTAGGCGGCGTTCTTGGTCATCACGGCGAGGGCCCCCTTGGATACGGAGTAGGGCGAGAGGAAGGGCATGCCGCCGTAGGCCGAGACGCTGCCGATGTTGACCATGGAACCGGCGACACCGTCGCGGAGCATGATCTTGGCGGTGGCCTGCATCAGAAAGAAGGGCGCTCGTACGTTGACGGCCATGATCCGGTCGTAGACATCCGGGGTCGTGTTCAGGATCGACCCCCGGGCGGTGGACCCGGCCGAGTTGACCAGCACGTGAACGGTGCCGAACGCTTCATCGGTTGCAGCCACCAGCGCACGACAATCATCCACGCTCGTCATATCCGCACGGATGAAGAGTGCCCGACACGAAGCGTCGTTGAGGCTCGCGGCGACGGCCTCGCCACGTTCCGCGTTCCGTCCGGTGATGACGATGCCCGCGGCGCCGCGCTCGGCGAAGAGCCGGGCCGCCGCCTCGCCCAGCCCCTGGGTGCTGCCCGTGACAATGGCGATCTTCCCGTCGAACTGCCTCGCTGAACTCATGCTGTTTTCTCCTCACCGGACCTTTGTGTTCCACCTGTGCTCATCTACGTGATCTGCGATCCGTGATGGGCGATGGCTTATCTGCGTATATCTGCGCTATCTGCGGTTCCTGTGCGTGCGATGATCCAGCATCCAGCTACGGCATCTTCCGGATCTTCCCCTGGAGTTGCTCCGAATCGATCCCCTGGTGGCCCATGTGCTGCCAGAGTCCGCCGCAGCCCTCCTGATGCGTCCCCACGTGGTCGTACTTCGGTGTGAAGCCGCGCTGGAGCAGCCAGGTGCCGAATCGGGAACCGAGACCCGTGCGCCGGTTGAGACTCTCGGCCATCAGCACGAATCGGCTCGCACCGATCTTGGCGAGCATCGCCTCGTCGGGGACGTTGAGGGTGGACTTGTTGATGAGGCCGACATCGACGCCTTCGGCGCGCAGCCGCTCGACGGCGTCGAGCGCGCGGTACAGCGTCTCGCCGAAGCTGACGACAAAGCCGCCATCGGGCGACGCATCCCGGATGACCTCGTCCTTGCCCGGCTCGAAGACATATCCCTCGCCGTGGAGCTCGGCGCCGGACTCGTCGAGGAGGGTCGGCACCTTGGATCGGGTCGAGAAGACAAAGCGCAGTCCGGGGTCGTGGAAGATTTTCTTCACGCACGCGGTCATCTGGCCGCCGTCGGCGGGGAAGTAGAGCCGGGTCGGTGGATCCTCGTCGTCGAGACCGTTGTCGGCAAAGAAGTTGTTGAGACCGAAGTGGCAGGTATTGTCCGCCATGTCGTCGACCCCGGCATGGGAGAAGTGGCACAGGAGGTTGCACTTGTTGAGCCGGGCCATGGTGATCTCGGAGACGCACATCTCCAGAAACGCCGAGAAGGTGCCGAAGATCCCCTGCTTGCCGGGCGCCATCCCGAAGCCGGCCGCGGCGGCGAGGTTGGAGCGCTCCATGATTCCCGAGCTGATGTAGACCTCGGGATAGGCCTTCTTGATGTGAACGAGTCCGCAGGAGCCTTCCAGATCCGAGTCGAGCACGCGGACGGTGGATCGGCGGGTGGCCTCGTCCATGGTGGCGAGGACCTCGTTGACGGCGTGGCCGAAGAGGTTGCGATTCGACGCCTTCTCCTCACCGACCCCGAGATAGACGTGCGGGTTGGGGTCCTTGGTGATGGAATCGAGGTAGGCGATGGCCTCGGTGTGACCCTTGGCCTGGAGATACTCTTTGGCGACCGCCACCGAGACCACGTCGTGCGCCTTGGGCAGGCCCTCCACATCGGGGATCCCCGGCGCCATCACTCGGTGGTTGATCACCGCAACCGGTCCCGGGGTCCGCATGGCGGCAGCCATCCGGGAATAGAGCTCGCCGAGATCTTCGCCGTCGCCCTCGCTCACCGTCAGACCGTGTCCGGCGAGGGTCTTGGCCACCGAGTAGCCACGCATGTACTCGCTGGGGTGGCCGGCGATGGTGACGTCGTTGTCATCAATGACGAGCTTGACCTCGAGGCGGTTGGCGACCGCGATCCTGGCGGCCTCGGCGTCGTTGCCCTCCTGTTGGGAGCCGTCGGAGCCGAAGCAGAAGACCGCGGTGTCTGGGTTCGCCATGGCGACGCCGTTGACGTGCGGCCACATGTGGCCGAGCCGTCCCGAGCTGAAGCCGACCCCGGGAGTGTGACCGAGCTCGGGGTGGCCGGGGAGGTGGGCGCCGGCCTCGCGGTAGTGGAGGATCGCCTCGGCCGGGAGATGGCCGTTGAGCACCGAGAGGAGGTACTGGATCGCCACCCGGTGGCCGGCCTCGTCGAAGTAGGCGTGGTAGGCCTTCCCGGCGCGCATGAACCCGTCGGCGATGAGCACCTCGGGGACGATGTCGTAGGCGCCACCGGTGTGGCCGCCGACACCCCGAGCCGCGCCGGTGGCGGTGAAGAAGACGATGGCGTCACGGCACAGGGCGACATTGGCCGCGAGCTGCTCAAGCTGCTCGGCGGTAAGGGCCTCGGCCTGAGGATCGAGAGTCAGCGGGCGAAACTGATCTAGGTCCATGGGAAAGGTCTCGTTGATAGCCAAGGTCGTGTTCCTCCTCGTTGCTGAGACGATACCAAAGTTCGAGGAGTGCTGCCCGTGGCCGGCCACTCGCGTTGCGCGGGGGGGTGGTGAGGCTGGCATACTCACCGCCTCGTGCGCCGATCATGAGATCGAAATCGGCGAGAATGGAGCGTTCATGAAATCACCTCGAATCGATGCGAGGTCGATCGTTTGTGGAATCCTGGCTTTCTGGCTCATGGCGTCGATTGTGGTGGCCGGCGGTTCGGTGACGATCAGTGGATCGGTGACCGACGGTTGATTCCGTCGGCCAAACGGCTTGCCGATGCCAACCCCGAAGTCGTCTCGGAAGAGATGGTGCAGCACGCCACCGTGCTCTTCGACAACAACGAGCTTGCGGGTTCTCGTTCGTTGCTCGAGATCGTCATCGAGAAGAAGCCGGAGACCGCTGCGGCTCATCTCCAACTCGGGTTGGTGTGCAACATGGCGGGTGATTCTGCCTGCGCGAAGAAAGCGCTCGGAACCTACCTCGAGCTCGCGCCGGATGGCCCGGATGCGGGAACCGCACGCTCTTTGCTCGAATATCTGGAGTGAGACGGTCGAGAAGGATGGCTGAGCATTTTCTGAGTCGTGTCAACCTTCGAAAAAGACAGCTTTAGGGCGGTCGTAAGCCAGACCTCGGGCGAGGTTCTCCGCCGCCGCCGTGGGCATCTGACCGCGCTCGACCATGGCGCCCAGGGCGTTGCACATGGCGCGACGCCACATCTCGGTGCGAGAGCCGAACGAGATGAGCTTTCGTGAGTCGGTGACCATTCCGGCGTGGTTGGCGAGGAGATCGACGGTGCCGACGTATCGCAGCGATCGCGCCATCCCGTTGGGGCTGTCGTTGAACCACCACGGCGCCCCGAGGCTGACGTTGGGGAAGGCCCGTGCGATGGTCGCGAGCGAGGTCTCGTGATTGGGGTCCAGCGAATAGAGCACGAGCTTGAGTCGTCCGTCGACCTCGTTGAGCAGCGGTCCCAGATGCCGGACGATCTCGATCGAGTGATCGGAGAGATCGCCACCGCTGTCGGGGCCGAGGGTGGCGAAGAGACTGTCGCGGTAGTCGCGCACCGCGCCCATGTGGATCTGCATCACCCAGCCGACGGCGGCGTTCATGCGGGCGAACTCGCGCAGCATGAATGCGTGGTAGTCGATGGCCTGATCGTCGGTGACCCGGCGGCCGCCCATGACCTGATCGTGGATCCGGCGGGCGCGGACCGGATCAACGTCGTGCGACCAGGGCACCGCGACGCCATGGTCCGAGGCGACGCAGCCGAGTTCCGAGAAATACTCGTGGGTCGCTCGAAGGGCGGCCAGAAACCCGTCGAGGGTCGATGGGCTCTCTCCCGCCTCGTCGCACAGATTCGTCACCCAGTCTCGCCAACCGTCCGACTCGATCTTCATCGCCTTGTCGGGCCGCCAGGTGGGGAGGATGCGAGTGCCCCTGATCTCCGCCGCCGCTCGTTTGTGGTGGGGCAGCCTCATGGTCGGGTCGTCGGTGGTGCACATCACCTCGACGCCCATGGCCTCGAGCACCCGTTGCGGCCGCATCTCGGGTTTGGCCAGACGGTCCATGGTTTGTTGCCAGATGGACTCGGCGGTCGATTCGGAGATCACGTCGTCAATCCCGAAGCGGCGCCTCAAATCGAGGTGGATCCACTCATACGTCGGGTTGCCGGCGAGCGCGGGAAAAACCTTCGCCAGCGTCAGCCACTTGTCGTGATTGTCCGCATCGCCGGTGATCAGGTCTTCTGCGACGCCGCGCCTTCGCATCATCTCCCAGACATAGTGATCGGTGGCGCCCTCCACCTCCCAGATGTCCGACCACGGCCGGTTCTCGACGATCTCAACGATGTCGGCGTGGTTGTGGGCGTCGATGATGGGCAGGTCTCGAACCGAGGCGTAGAGGTTGCGTGCAGACTCGTTTTCGAGCAGGTAGCTGTCGCCGAGAAACTCGGGGGCGATGGAATCGCGCATTGGACAACCTCCCGGAATCGATGGGGTGTTGATGATCAGATTCGACATGAGTCGCGCTGGACGTCATGATGCGAAGACCCCCGAGGCAGCGGTGATGGCGGCTCCCTTCGGAACAGCCACGCCCATGTCTCCGAGGATGGACTCGAGGGCGCCGAGAACCAGGATCACGTTGCGCTGGGTGCACGATGAGCCCATGATGCCGATCCGCCAGGCCTTGCCGGCGAAGGGGCCGAGGCCGGCGCCGATCTCAATGCCGTACTCGTTGAGCAGCCGCTTGCGCACGTCGGGGTCGTCGGCGCCGTCGGGCACGCGGACGGCGTTGAGGTTGGGCAGCGAGCGCTCGGGGATGTATGACAAACCGAGCGCTTCAAGACCGGCGCGCAGAGCCCGGTGGTGGTCGAGGTGGCGTGTCTGGCGTGCATCCAGTCCCTCCTCCGCGACCATGCGCAGCCCCTCGTAAAGGGCGTAGCCCAAATTGCTGGAAGCTGTGTGGTGGTAGACCCGGTCCGAACTCCAGTACCGAGAAACCAGGGACAGATCGAGGTACCAGCTCCTGACCCTGCTCTTCCGCCCCTTGATCCTCTCTGCAGCCATCGGGGAAAAGCTCACGGGCGCCAGACCGGGAGGGCTCGAAAGACCCTTCTGGCTGCAGCTGTAACACGCATCGATGGCCCAGTCGTCGAGCCGAAGCTCGACACAGCCCAGGGAGGTGACGGCATCGACCAGCAGCAGTGCTCCGGCGGCGTGCGCCAGAGCCGAAATTTCTTCCAGCGGCTGGTGGGCGCCGGTCGAGGTCTCGGCATGGACAACCCCGACGACCTTTGTCGCCGGGTGATCGGCGAGCGCCCTGCCGATCGCCGCGGGATCGATGATCTCCCCCCACGGCGCCTCGACGCGGTGAACAGCGGCACCGTGGCGTTCGGCCATCTCGACCATGCGGGCGCCGAAGTAGCCGCAGACTCCGATGATCACCTCATCGCCCGGTTCGACCAGGTTGGCGACGCAGGTCTCCATCCCGGCGCTGCCGGTGCCCGGCATGGCGATGGTGAGCTCGTTGGTGGTCCGGAAGACGTGCTGAAGCAGCCGCCGGGTGTCGTCCATGATCGCCAGGTACTCGGGGTCGAGGTGGCCGAGGGTGGGCTTTGCCATGGCGGCGAGGACGCGGGCGCTGACATCGCTCGGGCCGGGACCCAACAGGATGCGTTCGGCCGGGTTGAGTTCGGGATAGTCAGTCTTCATTCGAGGGTCCTCCAGTGCCGGTCGTCGGACTACAATAGACCTTCGCCGTGGATCTGTGAATCGAGGTGTCCTGATGTCGATCCAGTTCAAGATCGGGCTTCTGGCAATCTGCTTTGCCGTTGCGGGTGCGTGTTCATCGGCGGTTCCGACCGGCGATCCGGGGGTCAGCGCAGTCGGCGAGCACTTCTTTCTGTACGAGGGTTCGGAGCTTGAGATCGCTCTCGGCGCCGGGTACGCCGCCGGTCATGTCGGTGAAGAGTTTCTTCTCCTCGGGGCGTCTCTCGCCGGAGCAAACGGCGAGAGGATGGCGATGGTCGACCGGACGAAGATCTCTGTACGGACCCCGGGCCGGCGGATCATCCCGTTGATGAGCCAAACGGAATTTCTCGAGGCCTACGGAAGACTCAGTGTGGCCGCTCGCCGGGCGGAGGTTTACTCACCGACAGCGTTGGAATCCAGACCAACGCGGCGGCCGTGCGGCGATTGGTACTTCAGAGTGCCGACCGATGGACTGGCGAGGGATGTCCTGACCTTTTCGTCGATCGAAGTCTGTGAGGGGATTCTCTTTTTCCACGTTCCCGAAGGGGTCGGACCCGGGCGTTGGGTGTTCGAGATCAAGCTCGAAGACAGCGTAGTCGAGATTCCGTTTGTCCTCGACTGAGGTGGTGCGCTGATGAAGATTGTCATCGCCGTCGACAGTTTCAAGGGCAGTATGAGGAGCGAAGAGGCAGGGGAGATCATCGCCGGTGGACTTCGAGAAGGGCTGATCGATGCCGAGATCGTGGTGATTCCAATGGCCGACGGTGGCGAGGGCACCACCGATGCGGTGATCCGGGCCACTGGGGGCGAATGGCGATCGGAGGTGGTGACCGGTCCGCTCGGAGACCCCGTCACGGCCGAATTCGGAGTGCTCCCTGGTGGACGGACCGCGGTCATGGAGATGGCCTCGGCGAGCGGGATCGAGCTCGTACCAGCAGGGAATCTCGACCCCATGAAAGCCACGACCTACGGCACTGGTGAGCTCATGCGTGCCGCCATCGAGAACGGGGTCCGCGAAATCATCCTCGGGATCGGCGGCAGCGCCACCGTGGATGGCGGCATTGGAATGGCGCAGGCTCTGGGCTATCGGCTGTTGACCGCCGACGGGTCCGACTGCGGTCGTGGCGGTGAGGCGCTACCGACCATCGTCCGGATCGAGACCGACTCGGTCGTGCCCGAGTTGGCGGAGACCCGCATCCGCGTCGTCTGCGACGTCACCAATCCCCTGCTCGGGGAGCGTGGCGCCGCCCGGGTCTTTGGTCCGCAGAAGGGAGCGACCCCGGGGATTGTGGAGGAACTCGAGCAGGGCCTCGTGCACCTCGAAGAGGTTTGGATGAACCACGGGATGATCGATTCGGTCGAGCATCCCGGTGACGGCGCGGCCGGAGGCCTCGGCGCTGCGTTGCGCGCATTCTGCGCCGCGGAGATCTCGCCCGGCGCCGGTCTCGTGGCTGAGATCACCGGGTTCGACCAGGAGATCCGGACCGCAGACCTCCTCGTGACCGGCGAGGGCAGAACCGACGAGCAGACCGCCGACGGCAAGCTCTGCGCGGTGCTTGCGGCCAAGGCCCGGGCCGCCGGGGCGAAGACCATCCTCATTTCGGGCGCCGTGATCGGCAATCTCGGCGAGATCAACGATCTCTTCGATGCGGTCTTCGCCACGGTCCAGGATGGGGTTCCCCTGGAAGACGTCCTCGCACACGGACGCGAGAATCTCGCTGCCGCCGCGAAGAGAGTGGGGCAGGTGTTGGCGATGGGGGAGGCGTTCCACGCAGATTAAGATCGAGTGGATCGTGAGGCGTGAGACGTCAGACGTCAGACGTGAATCGCGATGTGTCATACGTCTAACGTCTAACGTCTATCGTCTTACTCTGACGTCTCACGCTGCGGGCGCGCCTGTCGAGGACTCGCAGGACCATGGGGGGCCACCAACCGCACCGTTACGCTACGATATCCATCAGCGACCGGCCGACCGACCGCCGGCCCTCATGGAGGACGTGACGAATGGTCCGAAACCTGTCTGCTCGGCTCCAAACACTCTTCGTTCTCATCGGTTTGGTGGTGCTCTTCGGGATCGCGTCGCCGCACTTCCTGACCACCGACAATCTCCTCAACGTCATGCAGCAGTCGGCCATCAACGCCATCCTCGGGATCGGCCTGACGTTTGTGATCATCTCCGGAGGCATCGATCTTTCGGTGGGATCGATCCTGGCCCTGTGTGGGCTGGTCACCGCCGACCTGCTGGTAACCGGGTCGTCGGTGCCTTTGGCCATCCTCGGTGGGGTGGCGGTGGGACTGGTGTGCGGACTCATCAGTGGACTGGTGACCACCTACGGTCGGATCCCCCCATTCATCGCCACCCTGGGGATGATGCTGGTCGCCCGAAGCGTGGCCAAGATCTACTCCGATTCCAAACCCATCAGCGGGCTGCCCGAGAGCTTCCGCGCCCTGTCCGGAGACATCTTCGGGATCCCGGTGCTGGTCATCGTGGTTGCGGTGCTCTATGTCCTCGCTCATCTCGTCCTCACCCGGACCAAGCTGGGCCGATACACCTACGCCATCGGCGGCAACGAGCAGGCGGCCTGGCTCTCGGGGGTTCCCGTCGGCCGTTACAAGATCGCGATCTATGGCCTGTCGGGGCTCATGGCTGGGGTCGCAGCGGTGCTCATGACATCGCGACTCAACGCGGCGTCACCGCTGACGGGCGAGATGTACGAGCTCTACGCGATCGCCGCGGCGGTCATCGGCGGGGTGAGTCTGATGGGCGGCGAGGGCCGGGTCCTCGGCACCCTGATCGGGGCGTTGATCATGGGGACTCTGCGCAATGGTCTCAACGCCCTCAACGTGCCGTCAGCGTTGGAGGGGATGGTCGTGGGTGGAGTGCTGGTGGCCGCGGTCGTCCTCGACCGGGCTCGCCACCGCGGCGACGCGAAGACCCCCGTCACGGGTTGGCGGCGGTATCGAAAGGTGGTGGTCGTCGGTGTTCTAGCGGTGGTTTCGGTGGTTGGGGCGGTGGGCATCAGGGTCTCTTCCGGAACCTCCGGGTCCGAAACCGGGCTCACCGTCGCCTTTGTTCCCAAGGCGTTGAACTCACCGTTCTGGGGCGAGATGCAGGAGGCGGGAGAAAAGGAAGCTGCAGCGCTCAGAGTCAACCTGGTCTCGCTCGCCGCCGACCGCGAGACCGATGTCGAGCGGCAGTACCAGATCATCGAGAATCTGATCCAGCAGGGGGTGGACGCGATATTGCTGGCGCCGTCGGGCTCGAAAGAGCTCGTGCCGGCGATCCGCAAGGCCAATGACGCGGGAATCCCGGTTCTGCTGCTCGACACCCGGATCGACGAGGAGGCCGCGGCGTCGGTGGGGGTGGAGGTTTTGACCTACATCGGTTCGGACAATTTCGAGGGCGGAGCCGTGGCCGGACGATACCTCGCCGCCGAGCTCGGCGGGGTGGGGGAGATCGCAGTCATCGAGGGGATCTCCGGTCACGAGACCGCCGACCAGCGGCGCCTGGGATTCCTCTCGGGAATCGAGGACTCCCCGGGAATCCGGGTTGTGGCGAGCCAGACCGCCAACTGGGAGCGTGCCCGGGCCTACACCGTGGCAGAGAATCTGCTCCAGGCCCACCCCGATCTCAGCGCGGTCTTCGCCGCCAACGATGAGATGGCCCTGGGCGCGATCGAGGCCATCGATGCGGCCGGCCGGATGTCCGAGATCGTGGTCATCGGATTCGACGCGATCCCGGACGCCGTGACCAACATCCGGTCGGGCCGGATGCTCGGTTCGGTGGCCCAGTTCCCGAGTGAGATGGGGAGGCTGGGTGTGCTGCACGCGGTCGAGCTCGTTCGTCGGGGTCTTGCGCCGCCGGACGAGGTGCTCACCCGGGTGGAGCTCATCGACAGGTTCAACGTGGACGATTTCGCACCAGCGGCCGAAGGCGCCGACCCGGAGGAGCGGTGACAGACCCTCTGCTCCGGATGTCGGGGATGGACAAGCACTTCCCCGGGGTTCAGGCGCTGACCGAGGCCGAGCTCGAAGTGCTGCCCGGAGAGGTCCATGTTCTGCTGGGCGAAAACGGCGCGGGTAAGAGCACGCTGATGAAGATCCTCTGCGGCCAGTACGCCGCCGATGCCGGAGAAGTGGTCTTTGCGGGAAGGACCGTGCAGCCGAGCGGCCCCCTCGAGGCCGAGCGTCTCGGTTTGGTGATGATCCACCAGGAGCTCAATCTGGTTCCCGGTCTCACGGTGGCGGAAAATATCTACCTCGGCCACGAGCCGACCTCCGGTGGTCTGATCGGGGACCGGTCCATGGCCGCCGGCGCCCGCGATCTGCTCCAGCGATTGAAGTGCGACATCGATCCCGGTCTTCCGGTGGCGGAGCTCTCCGTGGCCGAGCAGCAACTGGTGGAGATCGCCCGGGCTCTCCAGCGTCAAGCCCGTCTGCTGGTCATGGACGAGCCGTCAGCCGCCCTTTCCGACACCGAGATCGAGGCCCTATTCGCGGTGATCCGCGACCTCGTCGACGACGGTGTGCCGGTGATCTACATCTCACACCGGATGCCCGAGATCTTCGCCATCGGCGATCGCGTCACGGTGATGCGGGACGGGCACACGGTGGGGACGAGAAAGGTGAGCGAGACCGGGGTCGCCGAGCTCATCAAGATGATGGTGGGACGGACCATCGCCGAGCGGGTCCCGAAACGCGAAGTCGTGCTGGGCGAGGTGGTGCTCGAGGTCGATGGTCTCTCCGGAGCACCGTTTGCCCAACCGATCAGTCTTTCAATTCACGCGGGGGAGATCCTCGGTGTGGCGGGTCTCATGGGCTCGGGCCGAACCGAGCTGGCGCGGGCGATCTTCGGCGCCGACCCCATCGATGCAGGGACCGTTTCCGTGGCGGGCCGACCGCTGTCAGGTCACAGTCCCGCAGAGTCCATCGCGGCCGGACTCGGTTTTCTCACCGAGGACCGGAAGCAACAGGGTCTGGTGCTGCAATGCTCGGTGACCGAGAACATCAGTCTCACCAGTCTCGGCGAGGTCTCCCGTGCCGGCGTCATCGACCTGGGAGCGGAAAAGGAGCTCGCACGGAACGAGGTCGACCGTCTGCACATCCGGGTTGCCTCCCTCGACCAGGAACTCATCAACCTGTCGGGCGGCAACCAGCAGAAGGTCGTGCTCGCCCGGTGGCTGGCGGCCCGGTGCCGGGTCCTACTCTTCGACGAACCCACCCGGGGCATCGATGTCGGCGCCAAGGCCGAGATCTACGAGCTCATGGGCGAGCTCGTCGAGCACGGAGTCGCCATCCTTCTCATCTCCAGCGAGATGCCCGAGCTGGTCGGTCTGTCCGACCGGGTGGCTGTAATGCACGAGGGCTCGCTCCAGGGCATCCTGCCCCGATCCGAGGTGACTCAGGAACGAATCTTGGAGCTCGCCGTTGCGGTCGGAAAGCACCTCGGCACCGAGCCCGCCCGGTGCTGAAGCACGAGCCCTTTCGAGGCGAGAAACGATTCCTGAATCACGGGTTCAAAATTGAGATTGCGACCGAACTGGAGTGCCGGTCGATGGTAGAATGCTGCCGGTTTCTGAGAGACGGAAGTGCGCCGAACGCGGGATCGACCCTGCTCGTTCGAGGGAGTCGCGGACGGCGGTGTGGCTGGGCAAAGGTACACGAACGTCGGTCGGGGAGGAAACCGTGCAGCAACATCGCGTTGGCATCGTCGGTTTTGGACCGGTTGGCTCGATTCTCGGGGCCTATCTCGTTCGAAGCGGGGTGACGGTCTTCGGAGTCGAGCTCGCAGACGAGCGGGCGGAGCAGGTGAACCGCGAAGGGCTGCACGTTCGCGGTTTCACGGAGCTGGAAGAGAAACCCGAACACTGCTTTTCGAGCATCGAGGAGTTGTGCGAGGTCGAAGATCTCTCGATGATCTTTGTCTGCGTCAAGACCTGGGCGTTGCCCGCTTTCATGAAGTCGTTCATCGCTCTCGATTGGCCTGCGTCCATGCGGGTTGTTGCGGCCATGAACGGCATCGGTCCCGAAGATCTGATCGGGGAACAGTACCCGAAAGAGAGGGTGTGTCGAGGCGTCATCAACTACGCGGGCAACCAGAGTCCTGACGGACTGACCACGATGAACTGGTTTCACCCCCCGAATCTATTCGGCCCGGCCACCGAGAGGACGCCTGAGAAGATGTGCGAGATCGCCGACCTGCTGACCCGGGCAGGTCTGACCTCTCTCAGCGTGGACCACTACGAAATGAAGAAAGCGGCCTTCTACAAGACGATCCTCAACTCGGCGCTCAATGCGCTGTGTGCGGCCCATGGTCTGACGATGGCTCGGGCGATGCACCTCAGGCACACGCGACGGACCGCGAAGGTGCTGCTTCGGGAGGGCCTCACCGTCGCGGGTCTGGTGGGTTACAACTATGGCGAGGATGCGTTGGACAGGTGTATGGAGTACCTCCATGGAGGTGGCGATCACTACCCGTCCATGTGGTTCGACATCAAGGAACGCCGTCCGACGGAGATCGAGTACATCAATGGAAAGATCGTCAAGATCGGCAGCATGTTCAGGGGCGTTGACGTTTCTCACAACCTCTACTTCACGAGCGCCATCGTGACCCAGGAGATCAAGAACGGCACCCGCCATGACGAAGACATCCCGGAGTATCTGATCGAGTGCTGACGGCTTGCGGGCTTGGATAGGAACACAAAGGGCAGATGGGAGGCGGAAATGATCGACGTCGTACGCCACGAACGAGTGGTCCACTTGGTGATCAACGCTCCACCGGTCAACGTGCTCGACGGGGCGATCCTCCGAGAACTGATCGAGCGGCTTCGGGAGCTCGAGCCCGATGAGACCGTGGCTGCGGTTCTTCTGTCGGGAGAGGGGCGGTGCTTCTCGGCCGGTGCGTCGGTGGCGGAACACAAGCAAGATCAGGCGGACGAGATGTTGACGGCGCTCTCCGAGGCCTGCCTCGCACTGGCCGCCTTTCCGGCACCGGTGGTGGCCGCGGTCCACGGCGCCTGCCTCGGGGGTGCGATGGAGCTGATCTCATACTGTGATTTTGTGATCGCGGCACCCGACGCGACCCTCGGCCAGCCCGAGATCAAGCTGGCATTCTTGCCGCCGGTCGCCTGCCATCGGTTGCCTCTTCTGACCGGGTTCCAGAACGCCGCCTACACGATCCTGAGTGGCGACAACCTGTCCGCCGAACGGGCACAGGCCATGGGCCTCGTGCAGAAAATCCTTCCCAAGGAAGAGTGGAATGAGATCGACGATCTCTTCAATGGACTCAGTGCGCCAGTGCTGCGAATCACCAAACAGGCGCTGGCGGGGAGCTTCGACAGGAACGCCGCGGAGCGGCTCGAGAGCTTCAAGGAGCTTTTTCTGTCGAAGCTCTATGAACTCGAGGATGTGGCTGAAGGGATTGCGAGCTTCGAAGAACGGCGCGCGCCCGAGTGGAAACACAAATAGAAATTACGAAATATGAGTTATGAATTATGAATGACCATCGCAGTGATACCCCGGGCGTCTGCGATGTAATTCATCATTCATCATTCATCATTCATCATTCGTGTTGTCACCATCCTGCGCCCGGCGGCGGAAGTTCGTTCTCCTCGTCCGAATCCTTGACCCGTTGAACCCAGTTTTCATGGCCGGCGGTCGCCTCTTCGAGTGACGAGAACCTCTCCCGCTGGTTGTCGAGCCATCCCCCGTTGACCGTCGTTTCAAAGACCATTGGTGGGGAGTCCTGGTCGAGGGTCATGCTGAGGGCGAGGAACCGCGTCGACACCGTGCTTCCGCCGAGTCGGCTTTCGGCGATCAACTCGACGCCCTTGTAGGTGTTTTCGAACCACTCCGACCATTTCGTGTAGTCCGGTTCTTCGATGACCTCGCCGTCACGCAGGATGTAATACCGTCCCATTTGACAGGCTCCTTTTCCCGAAGGTAGCACCGGTCCCACTCTCCTGCAAGCGGCACGATCCCGGTTACGGCGACCGGACGATGCGATGAGGGAAACCGCTATACTGCGAGAAATCGACGCGAGTTGGAGGGCCTGTGAAAATCGCAGCCGAGAAAGTCCGGCAGTTGACCCTCTTTTTGGAAAACAGACCGGGGATCCTCGCCGATCTGTGCGCCCATCTGTGCGACCGAGGCGTCAACGTCCGGGCAATGATGACTCTCGACAACACCGACACCGGGGTGGTGCGCATCGTTCTCGACAGTCCGGACGAGGGGACGGAGATCCTCTCGGCGGCGGGAGTCGCCCACAGCACGGCAGAGTGCCTCGCCGTTCAGATGCCGAACAACCCAGGAGGGCTGGCTGAGGTGGCGCGCAGCCTCTCCCTTGCCGGGGTGAACATCGACTACATCTATGGGAGCTCGACTGCCGGTGCGGGCAACGCACTCTGCATCTTCGGGGTCTCCGAGCTCGAAAGGGCGTTGACACATCTCAGCCGAGGCTGAGGAGCTGTTAGCTATTAGCCTTTAGCTCTTAGCCCCATCGCAATCCGTGGTTGCCGGTAAGACCCCACCTTTCCTCCGAACGGCTCGATGCCGGTGAGACGCCGACGCCCCAATTGCGATCGGTTCCTCAAAGCCAGAGTGTTTGACCTGCACGGTACGTCATCAGGCGGGCGAGACGCCCGCCACCACAAAGGTGCTCGTTTTCTTGGAGTGCGGGCGTCCCGCCTGCACCGCACTCGTTCAAGTCAGCCAGACAGCCCGTTCAACGAACGAATCCAAAGGGAACCTGCGATGGAGCTGACGGCTAATAGCTGATGGCTAACAGCTTCCAGCCACCGGCTTGATCGATCTCCGATCGATCACGGCGACGGCGAGAAACGTCACCACACTGACCAACCACGCGAGGTAGATCGGGTGGGGCAGCACCCGCCACGACTCCGGCGCCACGAGCCACAGTGCGAGGGCGATCATGGTGGTCGCCAGCGTCCAGGTGGCCGAGGAACGGCGGCACAGGCGCGGACAGTAGATGGTCATCAGGACCACGAGGGTGTAGGCGGTGGTCAGGGTGAGACCGACCAGGAGGGCCTGCAGAATCCCTCGAATACTGAGCGCGAGTCCAAAGGTGATCACGCTGAGTATCGCCACGGTGATGCGGCACAGAAGTTGGTCTTGAGCCGG
>JARFRM010000052.1 GCA_029287235.1 Thermoanaerobaculales bacterium | reverse complement strand
TGGGATGTGACGGGAGATGCCAAGACCAAGATCTACGCCAATGCGGGGCGATTCATCGAGCGGGTCTACGACCGCTATCTGGAGTGGGGCTCCCAGCCCGGAGGACGGTTCAGCATCGTCCTCAGCCCGACGGGTGATCTCGCGGATGGCGTGGGCTTGCCCGTCGGAGCCTTCGGCTATCGGATCGGCGGTGACAACCCGACACCCTACGCCGACGTCTGGTCCATCGGGGTCGAGCGTCTGCTCGGCAGGGACTACCGGATCGGACTCGCCTACACCGACAAGAAGCTCGAAAACCAGCTGCTGACCTATTTTATCAACGAGGGAACCACGGACTGGTATGAGTTCCGGGCCGATGGCGAGGGGACCTACAAAGGCCTCGACCTCACCTTTTCCAAGAGCTTCTCGAAGAACTGGCAGATGCTCGCCAGCTACACCTGGTCGGAGTCGCGCGGTATGGGAAGCTCTCTCGGTACGTTCTACGGTCCGACTCAGCTTCCCAACAGCAGCGCCATCGAGGACAGCGACCGCACCCACCTCTTCAAGGTGTCGGGAGCGTGGCAGTTGCCCCTTGGATTTCTCATCTCAGGGACGTATCGTTACTCGTCTGGTCTGCCGTACTCGGTTGTCGGCAACAACGTGAACAACGAACCGATCTACATCGGTGAGCGCAACAGTCAGCGGATGCCGGACGCGCAGTCACTGGACATGACCCTTCAGTGGGGCGTCGACATCAAATCGACCCGGCTGACCCTTGTGGTGGAGGGTTTCAACCTGACGAACCACGAGAACGTCGTCGCGGTATCCACCGGTGAGGTGGGCCACGGCGAGCCCACAGCCTTCGACGTTTCTCGCACCTTCCAGATCGGCGCCAAGTTCGACTTCTGAGCCTCCCCCTGAGTGGCCGATCCGGCGGGACCGCTCGCCGGGTCGGCGATTCTGTCCGGCCCCGACCAACCTCGATGAATTGGAGCGTGTCATGAGTCGCCTGATCACCGGGATGCTTGTTCTCACAGCCCTTGTCCTGATGGGTTGCGGCGGTACCGCCACTCCCGAAGGTGCCCCCGAGCCTCAGAAGCCTGAAATCAAGTGGTTCTCCGGTGGCGTGGAGGAAGCGTTCGCCTTTGCCAAGGAAGCCGGCAAACCGGTCTTTCTCTACTGGGGCGCCGAGTGGTGCCCACCCTGCCACAACCTCAAGAAGAACATCTTCTCGAAACCCGAGTTCATCGAGGCATCCCGGCGATTCGTTCCCGTCTATCTCGACGGCGACACCGAACGAGCCCAGATCTGGGGAGAGAAGTTCACGATTGCCGGATACCCGACGGTCATTCTCTTCAGTCCGACGGGGGTCGAGCTCTACCGGATGCCGACCGATGTGACCGCCGAGCAGTACGGGGTGCTCCTGGAAGCCGTCGTCGCGGACTTCGAACCTGTGGGCGAGATTCTCGGCAGGCTCGCGATCTCGGGGCCGTCCGGCGCCGATGAGCTCGACCTGGAGCTGGTCGCCTACCACTCCTGGTCCCAGGATCAGAGCGTGGAGATCGACCGGGGCGAGCTCACCCAGCTCTTCTGGCGTCTCTTCGACGAAACGCCCGTCGAGTCAGACAGGCTCCGGGCGAGGTTCATGGCGCTGACGGTCGAGCACGCGGTGCCGCGCCTCGGTGTGGTTCGGGAAATCTACGGTGAAGGTGAGCTCGGCGAACTCGATGACGTTCAGCGTGCGGCCCTCCGGTCGGGTCTGATGTCGCTGCTCGGCGATCCGGAACTCTGGCCGGAGAACAAGATCTTTCTCACCCTCCAGACGAGAAGTGCGATCGAGGTCCTCGAACCGGAACCCTCCGCAGGGCGTGACGAACTGGTGCAGGCGTGGCTGTCGGCAGCCGTCGAGATGCAGAACCATCCCCGGTTCTCCGCAACCGAACAGCTCATGGCATTTGTGCCCGAGTTCGAACTTCTGGGCTATCAGGGCCACGTCGAGGGTGAACCGGTGCCCGACGCATTGCGGGACAAGGTGCAGACGCGGGCCGAACGAGTCGTGGCCGAGGCGAGCGATCCGGGAGAGTTTCAATCCACCCTCAACATGACGGTCTGGCTGCTCCAGATGGCCGGGCTCGGTGATCAGGCGAAGACGCTACTGGACGAACACCTGGACGAAACCGTCGCGCCGCACTACTTTCTGTCGCTGCTCGGTGACCTCAATGCGGACAACCCCGAGGTGGCGTTGGATTGGTACCGCCAGGCCTTCGAACAGGCGGGAACCGGTTCGTCGGGGATCAAGTGGGGCACGACCTATGTGCTCCGGCTGATCCAGCTGACGCCGGATGACTCCAGCGCCATCGACCAGGCCTCCCGGCGCCTGATGTCCCTGATGGTGTCCAACGAGGACGCCTTTGCCGGACGGAACTTCGTCTATCTCGGACAGCTCGAGGCAGCGCTGAAGAAATGGGCGGCGGAGACCGGCAACGACGATGTCATCGACGGCCTCAGATCGACGGTCAGCGACGAATGCAATCGCTTCGAGGCCGACCTCGACCCGGATCAGGTTGATCGCTGCCTGGCGTTCCTCGCCGAGTCTTGATTGTGTCGCAGGTTGAGGCTTGTCTGGTGCGCATGACCTGAGCGTCCGAGGTGAGGTCGGATTGTGGCCTCGATCTCCAGCTCGGCGCCATGACAGCTATCGGAGTGATCGGCGCCGATCGTAGTCAATCAGCGAGTCCGATTGTGGGAGCGGGCGTCTCGCCCGCTCGTCCCGGCCATGATCGAAAGTCAAAAATCTGCAGGCCCGGTGGCGATCTACGTGGTCATTTGATCTCGATCATCCTATTGAACAGGTCCAGATCTTCAAAGCACCCGACCGCGATGTTGTAGTAGTCCTCTTCTCCTTCGAACTGGGCGGTGCGTTGGTGGCCGATGAACCAGACCCGCGTTTGATCGTGAATCTCCGCGTTGTTGATCGTGATCCTTCCGAATACCTCCGGATTGAGGGGCGCCTTCTTCATCTCTCCGATGGAGACCTCGGCCAAGATCGCAGTCGGATCATCCGTGCCCATGCTCTCGTACAGTACCGAGAGCGCGCACCTCGGTGACGCGCTCGCCAATACTCCGTCCGGCGAGACGTTGGCGCCCGGTGGTCTCTGTGAGCACACCGGATCCGAGTAGAGTGTTCCGTAACGAAGGAGGCGTCACATGACCCCATCTCCAGGTCTCGGGCATTGTGCGGCAACGGCAGTGGCGATGCTGTGGATCAGTGCGGTCTTCCCGGCGGGCGCACAAGCGCCGGGCGAGATCGCGACGGTGGAGTTCCCGGTGATGTCGGTTCCGCCGACGTTGTACTCGATGGTGCACGAAGAAGCGGTATCTCCGACGCTGACCTATCGGCTTCCGGATGGTTTCGATCCCGAGCAGCGATACCCCCTTCTCGTCTATGTCCCTGGGTTTCACGGTGGTCGAAGTGGCAATATCGGCAACGCCCTGACGATCGCGGGCCGCGAAGATTGGGTGATCGCCAGCCTTCCTCTTTTCAAGACCACCCTTGATCGGGACGAGATCAACGGCGGAATCCGCATTGGGTTTCGAGACTAC
>JARFRM010000217.1 GCA_029287235.1 Thermoanaerobaculales bacterium | reverse complement strand
GCCATCGGAGGCGCCCAGTACGAACACTTCGAGGACTCGACGGTGGAGGCTTACGATCCGGCGACGGACACCTGGACGACAAAGGCATCGATGCCAACGGCGAGGGCCTTTTTTTCCACCAGTGTGCTGAACGGGAAGATCTACGCCATCGGAGGTTGCTTAGGAAATTATGACGTTCTTACTTCCAACACGGTGGAGGTATTCGATCCGGTGACGAACACCTGGGCAGTGACGGACGATCTGCCAACCCCAAGAGCGGCATTGGCCACCAGCGCGGTCAACGGCAGAATCTACGCCATCGGCGGCGATTTAGGCGACCCAGTGGTCTTCAACAGACCTTCTTCAAGGGTGGAAGAACTGACCGTTACCCCGCCCGAACTCCCCTTCATCTACTGGTTGGAGGTGGCCGCCAACCTGCCGGGCAGCTTCGGGAGCCAGTGGGTCACCGACCTGGTCCTGTTCAACGAGGCGCTGGAGCCAGCCACCGTCTCCCTCGTTCTCCACGCTGAGGACGGCCAGCACACCGCGCCTGCGTCGGTCGTCGCCGGCGCTCAGGGGGTGTTCGAAAACGTCGTCGGCGGTAGCCTCCAGTACCAGGGGAAGGGCCCGCTCGAGGTTCGCTCCACCCTCTCGCTGCGGGCCGCCGCGCGGACCTACAACCTGGCGACCGAGGGCACATTCGGCCAGGGCTTCACGCTCCACACCGCAGACCAGGGACTGGCTGCCGGCGACACGGCGTGGTTGCTCGAACTGCGCCAGGAGCAGGACCGATTCCGGACCAACCTCGCCGTCGCCAACACAGGCGACTCCGATGCATCGGTGCGGATCCAGCTCATGGCGACTGACGGAAGCGAAATCCACACCTACACCCTCGAACTTGAGCCAGGCGAGCTGATTCAGGACCTCGAGCCCTTCGCGGAACGTGCCGGCCGTCCCGATCTGGGGTGGGGGCTAGCCAAGGCGGAGGTGATAACCGGTTCAGGGGTGCTGGTGTCCGCATCGGTCGTCGACTCGCGCACCAACGACGCGACCACGGTGCCGATGCAGCGGTAGTCATCGGAACTCTAATGCTGGTGCCAGGGGGCAGTGGGAGGAGTGCTTACCCGACCCTCCCAAAACCGGTATGCGATTCGAGCAAGTATCTGGGTGTGAACCAAGCCCGAACGCTGTACCACTTGGAAGTTCAGAGATCACGCTGTTATGGACCTCCGGAACACGAGGAACGATGAACGGTGGGGGCCACCCCTCGCATTGTTGCATCGTGCAGGTTCAGTTGCTCGACAATGCGTGAATGGAAAGTGTGGCGCACATCGGAGCCGGGCATTCGTGTCATTGACCGGGTGAGGAGCTTGACTCGTCCCGGGGGAACGTGGCTGCGCAGTCGGCGCAGACCAGCTTTTCGGTGACGATCTCGTGGCCGATACCGTCGGAGGGGTCCGCTGCACGGCGGGATCGCCGTCCGGAACCGCCGCGCCGCGCCGGAGAGGGCTCTTGCGGGAGGAGGTAGGTTCGCTCTCGGGTTTCGGTCACGACCTTGAACGACGGCTGGCCCGGTTTGGTGATCTGTCCGCACAATTCGCATCGGTACATGGATTCAGAGACCTCTCAGGTTAGTTTGGGTTGGGTTGGATTCTGACGCCGCTTGATCGGGCGGGAACGGCAAACGTCAGCACCACGAGAACGATCGCCGAGACCCCGAGACCGTAGAACACCGGGTCGAGCGCGAGCGGCGTTCCGGCGACCGTCAGCCAGACGGTGGTCGCGCCACCACCGACGATGCTCCAGAATGCGGCGGTGCCGCTGACGCGTCGCCAGAACAGCGCGCCGAGGGTCGGGAAGAACAACCCGGCGACCATGAACGAGTAGGCAAGCAATATCGAATCGATCACCCGTGGTACATAGAGCGCAAAGCCCACCGAACCGAAGCCGACGATCAGCGTCAGTACGCGCGACAGGGTCAGCATCGACCGTTCCGATGTCGCCGGTGCGATGTGGGTGCCGATGATGTCGTCGACCAGGTTGCCGACGCTGGCGAGGAGGCACGAGTCGGCGGTCGACATGATGGCGGCGAAGTAGGCGGCGAGGATCAAACCCGTGGCGCCGACCGGCAGGACGTCGCGGATGAGCAGCGGCAACCCCATCTCGGGGTCGGCGGTCGGAAAGAGCACCCGGGCGAACATCCCGAGCGTTGCACCGATGAAGGCCATCGCCGGGTACTCGAGCAAGCCGGCGACGAACCAGGCTCGTTTCGCGGTGGCGACGTCGCGCGACGCGTGGATACGCTGATACAGCGTCATGGCGACAAACCAGATGGGCACGATGGTGACCATCCACGTCGCGACCTGCAGACCGGTGACGTTGGTCAGCGAGAAGTACTCGGGCGGCAACGCGGTTCGCAGCCCACTCCAGCCGCCAACATCGGTGTAGCCGAGGGGCAGGGCGAAGAGCGTGAGGCCGATGAAGAGGATGCCCCACTGGATGGTGTCGGTGTAGACCACCGCCTGCAATCCCCCCAGGGCGGTGTAGACCACGATGACGACCGACATGGTGAGCACGGCGGTCGTGAGGTCGAGCTCGAAGGCCGCTGAGGCGAGCTTGCCGCCGGCAAGAAGCTGGGAACCCGTGAATCCCGCATACCCGATGGCGGAGACCAGAGCGGCCACGATCGCCGTTGGTCCGCCGAAACGGTGAGCGAGAAAATCCGGGTACGAACGGTGGCGGTACGTGGCGCCCACCGTCTTGACCTTCGGGACAAGGAGCACTGCCGCGAGCCATGCGCCGACCAGCCCCGAAAATAACAGCCACGACGCCGAAAGACCCATCACGAAACCGAGCCCGCCGAGCCCGATCGAGAATCCCCCGCCGACATCGGTGGCGACGACCGACAGCCCGATGTGGCCCGAGCCCATGTTGCGCCCGCCGACGAAGTACTCGTCGAGACCGGTCTGTCGGCGCTGGAAGTACAGACCCACGCCGAGCATACCGACGAAGTAGGTACCGAGGATGACAAAGTCGATGATCTGCATCGAGGGAGCGGGTCAGCGGACGAGGTGGAGAGATCGGATTCGCGACAATTCCATAGTGTGCAAAGTATCTGAGATTCGATCCGGAGTCAAACGCAATGTAGGCGATCGAATTCGAGCGTCAGCCGGTCACCAACACAGGCTAGAATGGCGGCGGAGGCGAGAACTCGTGCCAACGGATAATGCCAACCCATTAGATCCGGCCGACCACACGACCAAGCTGGTGATGGCAGCGTTGCGGAGGATCATCCGAGCGATCGATCTGCACTCATGCGACCTCGTCAGCCGGTTTGGTCTGACGGGACCGCAGCTGGTGGTGCTCAAGGAGCTCGTCGACACCTCGCCTCGTTCAGTGAGCGCACTTGCCGCCGCTGTGAATCTCAGCCAGGCAACGGTGACGGGGATCCTCGACCGGCTCGAACGAAAGAGCATGGTCAAACGAGTTCGGGACTCCAAGGACCGACGACGGGTGTTGGTGTCGCCGACCTCGGTGGCTCAGGAGGTGTTGGCGGGCGCGCCGCCGCTGTTGCAGGAGCACTTCACCGAGAAATTCGGGGCGCTGCCCGACTGGCAGCAGACACAGGTCTTGTCATCACTGCAACGGATTGTCACCCTGATGGAGGCGACCGATGTCGAGGCGGGTCCGATTCTGACGACCGGCCCGCTTGACGCGACACCGGAAGAGACCGAGGCGTTTCTCGAAACGGCACCGGGAGACGGTGGCGACAACGGCTCTGCGTGATCGTCGACACATCGCGAGGCTTGAGGGCTGTTGTTTCCCGTGATAATATTTAGTGTGCAATACAATTGGCCACCCGCATTAGACGGAAGTGGACGGTTGCAGCCCCGCTGATCCCCCGTTGAACCTTCTCAAACGAGAGGAAATCACCATGTCCTTTTCAACTCAGCCCTCGGTCGCCGATACGGCCCACGAGGAGCCTTGGTACAAGCGGCGGACGATCTGGCGCGATGTGCCCATGAGCCAGTGGCGGGACTGGCATTGGCAGATGCGGAATCGCATCACAACGGCCGAGCAGCTGGCTCGTGTGATCCCCATGACGCCGAGGCAGCAGCGAACCATCGAGCGTGCGTTGGACCGGTTTCGGTTCGCTGTCCCACCGTACTATGCGTCGTTGATCGATCCCGACGATCCCGAGTGTCCGATCCGGTTGCAGGCGATCCCCGGCGAGGGAGAGCTCAGCGTCGGGACCTTCGACATCGAAGACCCGCTCAACGAGGACGGCGACTCGGTGGCGCCCGGGATGAGCCACCGATACCCGGATCGTGTGCTCTGGGTGATCATGCACGAGTGTGCGATGCTGTGCCGCCACTGCACGCGCAAACGCAAGGTCGGTGACCGGCCCGACGCCATCAGCGAAGATCGTTTGGACGCCGGTATCGCCTATCTGAGGTCGAACCCGGAGGTGCGCGACGTCCTGTTGTCGGGGGGGGACCCCTTCCTGCTGTCCGACGATCGGCTCGAACACGTGCTCCAGAGGGTCCGTAACGAGGCGCCGTCGGTCGAGATCGTCCGATTCGGCACGCGGATTCCGGTGACCATGCCGCAAAGGGTCACCCCCGCGCTCGTCGAGATGCTCCGCCGCTATCACCCGATCTTCGTCAACACGCACTTCAACGTGCCCAAGGAGTTCACACCCGAGTCCGAGGCCGCGCTCCGGTTGATGGCCGATGCCGGCATCCCGCTCGGCAATCAGAGTGTGCTGCTGCGCGGCGTCAACGACTGCTGGGCGCTGATGCGAAAGCTGATGCACAAGCTCACCGCCAACCGGGTACGGCCGTACTACATCTACCAGTGTGATCTCGCCGAGGGTCTCGAGCACTTCCGGACCACCATCTCCAAGGGCATCGAGATCATGGAGCACCTTCGCGGCCACATCTCGGGGCTCGCGGTGCCGACTTTCGTGGTCGATGCGCCAGGGGGTGGGGGCAAGATCCCCGTCCATCCCAACTACATCGTGTCGCAGCACGAAAACAAGACGGTGCTGCGCAACTTCGAGGGTCGGATCGTCGCCTATGAGGAGCCGAAGCAGTACGTCGGAATGTGCAACGAGGGGCACCCATGCTCGTTCTGCCGCGAGATTCTCCGAAGCGGCGAGGAGAGCGTTGGGGTCGCCGGTCTTTTCGACGACGATCCCGAGAACATCGCTCTGGTGCCTGTAGGGGTGGACGAAGCTGACGATGCCATCGAGAACGAAAGCGCCGATCGGAGCTCGGCATGACCGAAGCGGGTATCGAGATTGCGAACCAGCTCAACACGCTCGCTCGGATCGAAGGTGATGGTTTTCGGGCCAAGGTGTACTTCTCGCCGCTCAACCAACGGATCCAGGTGCTCGAGTATGAAGCCCGCGATACCGAGAGAATGATGGCGAGTCTCGCCCGTGGCGCCCGTGAAGCCGGTTTCGGCAAGGTGTTCCTCAAGGCGCCGGTCCACGAGCGGGGCGGCTTCGAAGCGGCCGGCATGACCGCCGAGGGAACGATCACCGGGTACTTCGCCGGACAGCCGGCGGTCGTGATGTCGCTGTTTTTGACCGACGAGCGACGGAGTCGGCCCTTTGCGGACGAGCAGGACGAGATTCTGGCATCGATCCGTTCGCGGTCGGCCGATGCGTCTGTCCCGGATTTGCCGGCCAAGTACCTTATGGCGGATGCGACACCGGCGGACAGCTTGGAGCTCGCCCTGCTGTACGGGCGGGTCTTTGACAGCTACCCCTTCCCCATCACGGAGGCCGACTACCTGGTGACGACCATGAAGTCGAACGTGGTCTACCGCATCGTCCGTGACGGCCTGGGTGAGATCGTCGCGGCCGCATCGGCCGAAACCGACCCCGAGCACCGGAATGCGGAGATGACCGATTTCGCCACCCTGCGGAGCCAACGCGGTCTCGGGCTGGCGCAGCACATCCTCGCCGCCCTCGAGGACGACATGGTCGAGCGCGGGATTCCGAATCTCTACACCATCGCCCGCGCCCGTTCGGCCGGGATGAACCGGGTGTTCTACAACCGCGGTTACGAGTGGACCGGGACGCTGGTCAACAACTGCCACATCGCCGGGCAGTTCGAAGACATGCACGTCTGGTGCAAGACTCTTGAAATCCAGGCCGGTCGGACCTTACGTTATACGAAGGACCTTTGATCCCGGCCGTGTCGGCCTGGTCCGTGAGGACCCGGTCGGCGCAGCCGCTGCAGACCAGACCTCCGGTTGCCCGTCCGCCGGACATCGGGACGAGGTGCCGGTGACGGTTCGTGCCCGAGTACAAGGAGGATGAGTGACGAACCCATCGACCGAAGCCGGCCCCCGCTTTCGAGCGTTCGGCAGGAAGCACATCGACAGTCTGCCCTGGCTGAAGCGCCTCTCGAGGGATCAGGTGCTCGCCCTCAAGGCTGTGTCCGCAGTGCTCCCGTTTCGGGTTAATCAGTACGTGCTCGCCCGGCTCATCGACTGGAGCGACATCCCGGCGGATCCGGTGTACCAGCTGGTCTTTCCCCAGGCAGGAATGCTCGACCGCCGCGACTTCAACACTATGGTCGATCTGGTCGTGAGGAAGGCGGGAGAGAACGAGATCGTTCGTGCGGCGCGCACGATCCAGAAGCGGATGAACCCACACCCGTCGGGACAGGTGGAGCTCAACGTCCCGAGGGTCGACGGCGAGCCCATCGCCGGGTGCCAGCACAAGTACCGAGAGACGGTGCTCTTTTTCCCCGCCCGAGGTCAGACCTGCCACGCCTACTGCACCTACTGCTTCCGCTGGGCGCAGTTCGTCGGCGCCGACAAGCTGCGGTTCGCCGGACACGAGGTCGACACCCTCGCCCGGTATCTGGCCCGCCACACCGAGGTCTCGGACGTGCTCTTCACCGGCGGCGATCCGATGATCATGTCCTCAGCCGTGTTGCGCAGTCAGGTCGAGCCGTTTCTCAGCCCTGGCCTCGAGCACCTCAGGTCGATCAGGATCGGCACCAAGGCGCTGACCTACTGGCCCTTCCGATTCACCACCGACCGCGACGCGGACGATCTGCTGCGGTTCTTCGAGGAGATCCGCCGACGGGGCAAGCAGATCGCGCTCATGGCCCACGTCTCGCACCCACGGGAGCTCGAGACGGCCGAGGCGCGTGAGGCGATGCGGAGAATCGTCGAAACCGGGACGATTGTCCGGTGTCAGGCGCCCCTCATTCGAAGAGTCAACGATGACGCTGACGTCTGGGCAGAGATGTGGAGCGAGCAGGTCCGGCTCGGCGCGGTTCCCGACTACATGTTCGTCGAGCGCGACACCGGACCGAAGCACTACTTCGAGGTTCCTCTCGCCAAGGCGCTGCGGATCTACAGCTCCGCCCTGTCGCGGGTCTCGGGTCTCGCCAGGACGGTGCGCGGGCCCTCCATGTCGGCGACTCCCGGAAAGGTGCTGGTCGACGGTGTGACCACCGTTGACGACGAGCGGGTCTTTGTCTTGAAGATCATCCAGGGCCGCGATCCGACATGGACCAATCGGGTCTTCTTCGCTCACTTCGACTCCGCGGCAACGTGGCTCGACGACCTTGAGCCGGCCCTCGGAGAGAATGAGTTCTTTTTCGAACGGGAGATCCGCGCCATGTACGAGGGTGGTTGGCGCCCCGGCTGGGCGGATTTGGACGACGATGACGATGGTGAGATGACCGCGTAGGCGAGATGCGGCAGTGATGGGAGTCGATGCCGGAGGACCAACGATCGGAATCAGCGGCCCTGTGGCGTGTTGCCTCAGTGGGAGCTTTGCCGATCTGGAGGTGCGCCGAATGAGCGAGGACAGCCGGCGTGATAGTGCGTCGCTTGCTTTGGAACCGAATTCAATCGGCCGGCGTCCCGTCGTCGTCGGCGAGGTGCTCTTCGACGTCTTCCCGGACGGCACGCGAGTCCTGGGTGGAGCGCCGCTCAACGTCGCATGGCATCTTCGCGGGTTCGGCCTCGAGCCGCTCTTGATCTCGCGTGTCGGCGAAGATGACCTCGGCGGAGCGGTCGTCGACGCGCTGGACTCCTGGGGAATGGACAGTTCGGGGCTGCAGGTCGACCCCGAGAAACCGACGGGCCGGGTCGCCGTTGCGCTCGACGCCGGCGCGCCGATCTTCGACATCGTCAGCGATCAGGCGTACGACCGTCTCGACGGCGGCGCCGCTCGCGATGCTCTCGCCGAAGTTCGGCCGGCGCTGCTCTACCACGGGTCGTTGATCGCCCGCGAAGCTGTGGCCGATCGCGCGCTGCGGGGAATTCGGGCAATGTCGGGGGCGCCGGTCTTCGTCGACGTCAATCTCCGCTCACCGTGGTGGTCGGTCGAGAGCGTGACCTCGCTGATCCGCGGCGCACGCTGGGTCAAGCTCAACGACGACGAGCTCGGCCGCTTCTCCGATCGTGGGTCCGTCTCGGGTGGGACGGGCGCCGAGCTCGCCGCAGCCGAGCTCTCCCGGCGGCACGGGATCGACGAGCTGATCGTCACGTGCGGCGACCGGGGGGCTTTTGTCTGGGTCGGCGACAGATCCGTTGTGGGTCGCCCGCCCGGCGCGGTGGATGTCGTCGACACCGTCGGCGCCGGAGATGCCTTCAGTGCGGTGTGGATCGCCGGGCTCCTCGGCGGCTGGGACCCTGAGACCACCCTGGTTCGGGCGCTGGACTTTGCGGCGGTGATCTGCGGTGTGAGGGGGGCGACGACCGACGATCGTCGGATCTATGACCGAATCCTGGAGACGTGGAGTTCGACATGAGCAACGTGCGAGGTCTCTACATCGCGCTGATCAGCGTCCACGGGCTCATCCGTGGGACCAATCCCGAGCTCGGTCGCGACGCCGACACCGGCGGCCAGGTTCAGTATGTGCTTGATCTCGCCCGCGCGCTCTCCGAGCGCCCCGATGTTGACCGGGTGGAACTCATGACGCGGCAGATCCTGTCGACCAATGTCGGCACGCAGTACGGCGAACCGATCGAGCAGATCGCCGACAAGGCGTGGATCGTGCGCTTGCCGTGCGGCCCGAACCGCTATCTCCACAAGGAGACGCTTTGGCCGTACATGCCGCAGTTCACCGACGAGGCGCTGCAGCACTTCCGCCGGATCCGACGAGTGCCGGATGTCGTTCACAGCCACTACGCCGATGCCGGGGTCGTCGGCGTCAGACTGAGCAAGTTGCTCGGTGCGACGCTCGTCCACACCGGGCACTCGCTCGGCAAGAGCAAGCAACTGCGGCTGCTCGACAAGGGCTTGGCGCCGGAGACCATCGAGAAGCGCTACCGCATGACCCGGCGGATCGCCGCAGAAGAGGCCGTCCTCGAGGCCGCCGATCTCGTGATCGCCAGCACCGACCAGGAGGTCGAGGAACAGTGGGGACAGTACTTGGGGGGCAGCCCGAGCCGGATGCTCGTGATCCCACCCGGTGTCGATCTCAGTCGGTTCCGGCCGCCCCGCAGGGGCAACCCGCCCCCGGCCGTCGCTGCGAACATTGATCGCTTTTTCTCGCAGCCGAAGAAGCCGCTCATCCTCGCGCTGCAGCGACCCGACGAGCGGAAGAACCTGGCGACCCTGATCCGCGCCTACGCCGAGCATGATGAGCTCAAGAGCCGGGCGAACCTGGCTCTTGTCATCGGCACCAGGGACGACATCACCAAGCTCCCGAAGGCGCAACGAACGATCCTCACCGAGATGCTGATGCTCATCGATCGCTACGATCTGCACGGATCGGTGGCCTATCCCAAGAGCCACCACCCGGACGACGTCCCCGATCTCTACCGGCTCGCCGCGATGCGCCGTGGGGTGTTCGTCAACCCGGCTTTGACCGAGCCGTTCGGGCTGACGCTGATCGAGTCGGCGGCGAGCGGTCTGCCTGTGGTCGCCACCGACGACGGTGGCCCGTCGGCGATCATCGGCGCCTGCCGCAACGGCCTCCTGGTCAACGCGCTCGACGCCGGCGAAATCGCCGACGCGCTGCACGAGGTGCTCGTCGATTCCGGGGCATGGCGTCGGCGGTCGAAGTCCGGGGTCCGGGGTGCGCACGGGTTTTCCTGGAGCGGACATGTCGATCGCTACCTCAAGGCCGTGCGCCGGCGGTTGCGCTCGCGGGTGCGCCGGCGCCCGACCGAGGTGCCGCGGCACCCGCTGGTGCTCGCCGACCGGCTGCTCGTGTGCGACATCGACTACACCCTGACCGGCGACCACGCTGCGCTCGATCGGTTTCGCGGTTGGCTCGACGCCCACCGTGGTGAGGTCGCCTTCGGCATCGCGACCGGGCGGGTTTTGAGCAACACGATCCGGGCCCTCAAGCAGTGGCGGATCCCGCGTCCGGATGTGCTCATTACCGCGGTCGGCAGCGAGGTCTACTACGGCCGCAGGCGGTTTGTCGACGATGTCGGGTGGCGGCGCCTCATCGATCGCCGGTGGGAGCCGGAACGGCTGCGCGAGGTTCTGGCCGCTGTTCGCGGTCTGAGGCTCCAGCCGAAGGCCGACCAACGTCCGTTCAAGCTGAGCTACTTCATCGATCCGAAAAAGGCGCCGCCGATCGCCGAGATCCGGCGACGCATTCGATCGGCGGAGCTCGATGCAAAGCTGATCTACTCGCACGAGGCATATCTCGATCTGCTGCCGGCGCGCGCCTCCAAGGGCGGCGCGTTGAAGTACCTCGCGCACCGCTGGGGCCTTCCCCTCGAGCACCTCCTGGTCGCCGGCGACTCCGGCAACGACACCGAGATGCTGACCTCCGGCGCCTTCGGTGTGATCGTCGGCAACTACAGCCCCGAGCTCGAGGCGCTGCGCGGCGAGCCGGGCGTCTACTTCGCCACCGCAAAGTACGCCGACGGGATTCTCGAGGGGATCGAGCACTTCGGCTTTGTCGACGGCTCCGAATCCGCCGGCGACGACATCGACGAGGGGTGAGCCGTCAGTCGGTATTCTCGAGTATGGCCTGTGCCTGCGGCCGGAACTGGAGCGCGTAGAGCATCTCGAGATAGCGCCGGGTCTCAGCCTGCTCGAGGTTGGTCATGTACTTCCAGAAGCCGTAGATCCGGGCGAGCGTCATCATCCGCTCGGCGTAGGCCTTCCAGGTGTACCGGCTGTTGACGCGGTCGACGCCGCCCTGGGAGATCGTCGTCCAATGCTCGGGCTCCGAGGCGCAGCGCTCGAAGAAGTCGGCCATCAAATCGGCTGATCGGTCGCCGTGGTTGGGGTCGATGTGGAAGCCGCTCAAGCCGTGCTCGATGATCTCGAGCGGGCCGCCGAAGCAGGTGGCGAAGGTCGGCAGTCCGCAGACCATGGCCTCGACCACCGTCAGCCCGAAGGCCTCGAAGAGCGCGGGCTGGATAAAGGCGCCGCGCCGGTCGGCGACAAAGCGGTAGAGCTCGCTGCCCACCACCCGGTCGACGTGCGGGACCCAGCGCATGTCGCCGTCGAGCTCGTAGCGGTCCATCAGCTCGTGCATCCGATTGATCTCGGCGATCTCCTCATCGTCGCTCGAGGCTTCAGAGTCGACGAACCCGGCCACCAGGAAGAGGTTGGCGGCACGTCGCAGGCGGCTGTTGCGGCCGAACCACTCGGCGAGGCCGGTGAGGTTCTTGACCCGATCGAGCCGCGCCATCGAGAAGAGCACCGGTTTGTCGGGGCCGCGAAGCTGGCCCCGAGTGCCCGGTAGGCCGGCCTCGAAGAGCTTTGCCTCGAGCTCGGGGTGGAGCCCGGTGAGCCGCCGATCCGTCTCGTAGTAGGGAAAGTAGATCTCCGGATCGGCGCCCGGAGAGACAATGTTGAACCTCGGGTCGTAGACATCGATCCCGTCCACCACCCGGTGGAGCCCGGGCATGGTGTAGGCGTGGTAGCTCTCGTACTGGCCGGCGCTCTCGCTGGTCCCTGCGATCTCCTGGTAGGTGCTGGTGATGACGAAGTCGGCCGTGTTCATGGCGATGAGATCGGCGGTGAACTGGCACGAGAAGTGGTACTGCGGTTCGTTGTCCCGCCAGTAGAGATCCGACATCAGGTACTTCGTCTTTTCGAGCGCATGCGCGATGGTGCACTTGGTGACGCGGAGCCGCTCACCGATGATCGCCGCCGCCAGGTTGCCGTCCGAGTAGTTGCCCACGACGAGGTCGGGTCGGGTCCGGAGCTCGGCGAGAATCTCGCGTTCGGCCTCGAGCGAGAATCGTTCGATGTAGGGCCAGACATCGAAGCGCGAGATCCACTCGGGGACGATCTCTCCCGTTTCGGTTCTGAACGGCACGCGGAGAATGCGCGCCTTCTCGGTTCCCGAGATCGATTCCAACTGCTCGTTGCAGGTCGTGTTCCCCGCCTCCGGGATCAGTCGTGTGACCACGAGAATCTGCGGTTCGTATTTGACGCCCTGCTCGCTCAGACGGGCGCGGATCTCGTACTCGAGTGCCCGCACCTGATCGAGGATGTAGACGATCTGACCACCGGTGTCGGGCAAACCCATGACGTTGGACTGTGCGAAGTAGCCGTGCGGCGACAGGATCACGACGTTGAAGACCATGGGGACCCGCGCGAGAAACTTCGCCAGCGTGTCCGGGTCCGGCGCCTGGAGCAGATCCTGCAGCAGCTCCAGCGATTCGCGTGCGCGACCGACCGTGTTGCCCCAGCCGGGCTCGAACCCGACACCACGGAGCTCGGTCGCCACCGCTGTGAACGGATCGTCGTTGGCGAGATTCGAGAGTATTTCCAGCGCGCCGCGTACGGCGCGACGAACGGCCTGCGCCTCGTTCATCCCCGGGTCGAGCATCAGCTGCTGCCCGTCGCAGGTGTGCAGCGAGAGGAAGCGCACCAGGCGGTGGGCGCCGTTTTCGGCGTCGGCCAACAGTTTGCCCGACAGGTGGCGGTTGAGGACCTCGACCCCGCGACCGATCGATCGCGCCTCTTTGAGCCTCGGAAATGGGTGGCCGAAGGGGTCGAAATCGATTTCAAGCGGCCAGCTGTCGCCAAAGCCCGGTCCGTCGACCAGCGACTCTTTAAAGCGCAGGTACTGCGATACCGAGACCTCGTCGAGCTGCATGGTCTCGGCGTTGATCCGGAGGTAGCGCCAACGGCCGATGCTCGGTCGGACGGCGAGGTAGAACCACGGCGCCTGCAGCGCGGCTTCCTGAGAGACCGACAGCGTGGCATCGAGAGTGCTGCCCGCGATCGTGTCGCCCCCGGGTCCGGCGATGAACTCGTTGCGCTCTCCCGCGAGTTCCGATCGCAGGAGAAACGGCTTCTCGAGCACGAAGCACCGGTGCAGCAGTTGGTAAACGGAGGCGCGATTCGCGTCGACAAAGGTTTGGAGGGCCGCCAGGTCAAGCATCATGGCCGACCATTGTACGATGTCGAATCCCGGGATCAATGGACGATACCGGCGCCGGGTTCATGGCATGATCGTGAAATGAAAAACACACCACATGCTGAGCCCTCCTGGAGGCAGTGGCACGATGACGAGCCGATCCGTCTCGGCGTCTCGTCCTGCCTTCTCGGACAAAAGGTCCGTTTTGACGGCGGCCACAAGCGCGACCGGTACCTCGACGATGTACTCGGCGACTGGTTCGATTGGGTTGCGGTCTGTCCCGAAATCGACATCGGACTCGGGATTCCGCGTCCGTCAATCCGTCTCGTGCAGGACCAGCCGGTCCCGCGTCTGATCCAGCCCGTCACCGGGGAGGATCTCACCGAGCGCCTGGAAACCTATTCGGAAGCCAAGGTCGATGAACTGAGGGCGGGCGACCTCGACGGCTATATCCTCAAGCGCGCATCACCGAGCTGCGGCATGGAGCGGGTCAAGGTCTTCGGAAAAGGTGGCTCCCCGACCAGGAACGGCGTCGGCGTGTTCGCCAGGGTTCTGATGGAACGCTGGCCAAACCTTCCCGTGGAG
>JARFRM010000168.1 GCA_029287235.1 Thermoanaerobaculales bacterium | reverse complement strand
TGGCTGCCCAAGCTCCACTACCCGATTCGTACCGGAGAGCACAGCCAGACCGCGTTTGCTTTCGGGCTCGTGATGGACTGGGCCGAGACGGTGGGCGACGGGGAAATGGTCGAGCTCGTGGCCGAACGTTCACGCACCTTCTACTTTGATGACCAGAACTGCCCGCTCGGCTACGAACCCTCGGGTCAGGATTTCCTGTCTCCCTGCATCGCCGAGGCCGATCTCATGCGACGGGTGCTGCCTCCCGCCGAGTACGCCAATTGGCTGGGCCGTTTTCTGCCGTTGATCCCGACCACCGGTGGAAGTGACTGGCTGCCCATCGGGGTCGTCACCGATCGAACCGACGGCAAGCTGGCCCACCTCGACGGGCTCAACATCAGCCGGGCGTGGATGCTCGAGGGAATCGCCTCGGGACTGCCTGAAGACGATCCGCGGCGGGCCGCGTTGCTGGCGGCGGCCGATGCCCATCGAGCCTCGGGTCTCGCATCGGTGACCGGTGAACACTACGAGGGCGGCCACTGGCTGGGGAGTTTCGCGACATACCTGGTGACCGAGAAGGGCCTCTAGGAATTGTCACGACCCTGGCAGATCTGGATCGACACCGGTGGGACCTTTACCGATTGCATCGGGGAGGACCCGCAGGGTGTGATCCACACCTGTAAGGTGCTTTCGAGCGGGGCCCTGCGCGACCGGGTCCAGTCGGTCGATCAGGACGGGCGACTCCACCTCCGGAGCGGGGCGAAGCTGCCGGACGGCTTCCTCACCGGCTACCGACTGGCGCCCCTCGGAGGCGGTGTCGAGATCGAGGTCCTCGATCACGAGCCGCTCACTGGCGCCCTGGTGTTGGCGGCTGCAGATGCAACGTTCTGTCCCGGCCAGGCGGTCGAGTTGATTTCGGGGGAGGAAGCGCCGCTGGTGGCAACCCGGCTCATCACCGGCACGTCCCTCGGCGATGAGCTGCCGCCAGTGGAAATGCGACTCGCGACGACCCGTGGAACCAACGCCCTCCTCGAGCGTCGAGGGGCGCGGACGGTTCACTTCACAACCGCCGGTTTCGAGGATCTGCTCGTCATCGGAGACCAGACCCGACCGGAGCTCTTCGCCCTGCGCATCGATCGGCCGAAGCCGCTGCCGGAGGTGGTGGTCGGCGTCGAGGAGAGATTGAGCGCCGACGGGTTCCTCATCGAGGGGCTCGATCGCGAGGTCATCGCCGCCAAGATCAGCGAGTTGCACGATCTCGGTTTTGAATGCGCCAGCATCGCCCTGCTCCACGGACACCGAAATTCGCAGCACGAGGAAGCCCTCGAGAAGCTCCTGAGATCGGGGGGCTTCGAACATCTGTCGCGATCGAGCACGCTGAGTCCGTTCCAGGGGCTACTGCGGCGATCGCAGACCGCGACGACCGATGCTTACCTGGGGCCGGTGATTTCGGGTTATCTCGAGGCGGTAAGAGACGCGCTCGGTGATGGTGCGGTCGGTCTGCACGTCATGACCAGCGCCGGTGGATTGGTCAACACCGAGTCCTTCAGGGCCATGGACAGTCTGCTGAGCGGCCCCGCAGGAGGGGTGGTCGGGGCGGCCATGTCCGGGCAGAAAGCCGGGATATCCCAGGTGATCGCCTTCGACATGGGCGGCACAAGCACCGATGTTTCGCGCTTCGACGGCGACTTCGAGTATGTCTTCGACCACAGGGTCGGGCCGGTGGAGTTGGCGGCGCCGGCCCTTGCCATCGAGACCGTCGCCGCGGGTGGCGGCTCCATCTGCCGGGTCGAGCAGGGCCGGCTGGCGGTGGGACCGGAGAGCGCCGGCGCCGATCCCGGTCCGGCGTCGTACGGCGCCGGAGGCCCGCTCACCATCACCGACGCCAACCTGCTCCTCGGTCGACTCGTGGCCGGGCGATTCCCGATCCCAATCGATCTCGAAGCCGCCGGGTCGCGGCTGCGCGAGCTTCGTGAAGATCTCGGTTCGGCGGAGACCGGGAGCGATGAGGAGATCCTCGAAGGTCTTCTGCGGATCGCCGATGAGCGCATGGCGGAAGCCATTCGCCACATCTCGGTCCGCAAGGGTGTCGATCCTGCGGGTTACTCATTGGTGGCCTTCGGTGGCGCCGGAGGCCAGCACGCCTGTCAGGTCGCAGAGCTTCTCGGGATGACCGAGGTCGTCCTTCCCGGCGATGCCGGGCTGCTGAGCGCCAAGGGACTCGGGCATGCAGTAATCGAACGATTCGCCCAGCGGGAAGTGCTGCTCTCCCTGACCAAGGTCGGTGCGAAGATCGAGAAGATCTTCGCCGAGCTCGAGGCCGATGCCTCCGCCGAGCTGGTCCGGGAAGGTGTGACATCGGATGACATCGACCCGCCCCGCCGGATCGTCGAGTTGCGCTATCTGGGACAGGATGCGTCTCTCGAGATCGAGCCGTCACCCGGTGCGGATCTCGCGTCGGCTTTCGAAAACCGGTACTACGAACTCTTCTCCTATCGCCCCTCTGACCTGGCGATCGAGGTCGTCTCCGTCCGCGTCGTGATGCGCTCTCGTCGGGAAGAGATCGCCGGACTGCGGATCGACGAAGGGCTTCCGGCGCCGGCTCCGGATCCCATCGCCCGCCAGAGGTGTTTTCTCAACGGCGAGTGGCGCGAAGTGCCCTGCCATCACGCCTCGGAGCTGGAGTTCGGGGCGGTGGTCGCGGGCCCCGCCCTCATTCAGCAGGCCCACAGCGCACTGGTCGTGCCGTCCAACTGGCGAGTCCTCGGCCTCGGTGACGGCGGCGTTCTCGTTCGCGCGGCGAAGACCGGCGAGGATCAGCCGATAGGGGCAACCCGCCGTGAATCGTCGCGTGCGGTGGAACTCGAGCTCATGAGTCACCGCTTTGCCAGCATCGCCCGCGAGATGGGGGAGATGCTTCAACGAACTGCCATCTCCACAAACATCAAGGAGCGTGAGGATTTTTCCTGCACCCTGCTCGATCCGGAGGGCCGGCTGGTGGTCAACGCGCCACATATCCCGGTCCACCTCGGGGCCATGGGGCTATGTGTTCGCCGGCTCGCCGAACACCGCGCCATGAAAATCGGCGATGTGGTGGTGACGAACCACCCGGCATTCGGGGGATCCCATCTTCCGGACGTGACCCTGGCTGCACCGGTGCACGCCGATGGTGCTCTGCTCGGCTATGTCGCCTGCCGCGCCCACCACGCGGAGATCGGCGGGATTCGACCGGGTTCGGTCCCTCCCGACGCGGTGTCCCTTGCCGAGGAAGGGGTCGTCATCCCACCGATGCTCCTGGTCGATGGGGGAGAGCCGCGGTGGGATCGAATCGAGGGAGTTCTGACCGCGGGGCGGTACCCTACGCGGACCCCTGCCGACAACCTGGCGGATCTACGGGCCATGCTCGCCGCTATTGTTCGCGGGCGCGAGGCCCTCGTCCGGCTCGCCGAGGCGGCGGGCTTCGACCACGTGATCGAGCACATGGACGCCCTGCGCGAGTTGGCCGCCGGCCAGGTCCGTGCCGCGCTGGAGCGACTTCCCGACGGGATCCATACGGGTCGGCAGCTGCTGGACGGAGGCGCACCGCTCGCGGTTTCGGTGACCATCGACGGGGATCGTGCAGTGATCGACTACACCGGCAGCGCTGATGTCCACCCCGGCAACCTCAACGCAACCCCGGCCATCGTCCACAGTGTGACCATGTACGTCATGCGGTTGCTGGTGGAGGTCGACCTCCCGCTGAATGAAGGGCTCCTCGAACCCATCGAGATCCGGATCCCCGGCGGCAGCATCCTCGACCCGCGATTCGACGTTGATCCCGGTCGCTGTCCAGCAGTGGTGGGGGGGAACGTGGAGACCAGCCAACGGTTGGTGGACACGCTGATCGAGGCGCTCCAGTTGGCGGGTTGCAGCCAGGGCACCATGAACAATCTGAGCTTCGGCGACGAGAGCTTCGGTTACTACGAGACCGTGGCCGGCGGGAGCGGCGCGGGGAACGGTTTCGATGGGACCAGCGGCGTACACACTCACATGACCAACACCCGGATTACAGACCCCGAGGTCCTCGAGTACCGCTACCCGGTTCGGCTGCGGCGGTTTGCCATCCGCTCGGGCTCCGGGGGCAACGGTCGGTGGCGGGGCGGAGATGGTGTGGTCAGGGAGATCGAGTTTTTGGCCCCGCTCGAGTTCTCGATCCTCAGCCAGCATCGCGACAGCGCGCCCTTTGGAATGGCGGGTGGCGGTGACGGGGCAACCGGCAGGCAGACGCTGATTGACGGAGAGGGCAGGAGGCGACGGGTCGGAGGCGTCGACGGGTTTCGAGTTGCCATCGGCGATTGTCTGGTCTTGGAGACCCCGGGTGGCGGCGGCTACGGGGAACCGGACGAGTGAAACGGCTGCTCAACCTCCTGTTCTGGTCGGTGATCGCCGCGGCGTTCATCGGTCCCGGAACCGTGACCACCGCGGCTCGGGCCGGCAGCGATTTCGGTTTTGCGCTTGCCTGGGCGCTGCTCTTTTCGACCATTGCCTGCCTTGTGCTGCAGGAAGCTTCGGGACGGATCACGGTGCTCACCGGCAAGGAGCTCGGCGATGCGCTGAGGGAGCGGTTCGCAGGATCGGGATGGGCGCGTTGGGTTCCCGCGGTGCTGGCCGCGGGGGTGGTGCTGGGCTGTGCGGCCTACGAGGCCGGGAATCTGCTCGGCGGGGTGGCCGGTCTGCGGCTGGTGGCCGACGTCGCTCCCTCGGGCGCCACCATCTTCTGTGGTGTTGTGGCTGCGGCGCTGCTGGCGACGGGCAACACCCGGTGGATCGCCCGGAGCCTCGGCGCGCTGGTCGCGATCATGGGTGTCGCCTTTCTCGTTACCGCCATCAGGCTCGAGCCCGATCTCGGCGCCCTGATGACCGGTCTCCTGGTGCCCAGAATTCCATCGGGTTCGGTGGTTCTCGTCCTCGGACTGGTGGGAACCACGGTCGTGCCCTACAACCTCTTTCTCGGATCCGCATTGGCCCGGGGACACGGGCTGGGGGAGATGCGATGGGGCCTCGCAATGGCCATCGGCGGTGGTGGGCTGATCTCGCTCGGCGTGCTGATCGTGGGCAGCGCCCTCGGCGGCGGATTGGAGTATGAAAGACTGGCGGCTGTGCTCGCGGGGCGACTCGGCGGAGTTGCCGAATGGTCCCTGGCGGTCGGGCTCTTCGGGGCGGGACTGACCTCGGCGGTCACCGCGCCTCTGGCCGGGGCCATCGCCGCCCGGACCCTCCTCGGTGACGGTCGGAGCGAGCGTTGGAGCGAGAACGGGTGGCGGTTCCGGGGTCTCTGGATCGGGATCCTGACCGTGGGCGTGGTCTTCGGCGCCACCGGCGTCAAACCGATTCCCGTGATCATCCTCGCCCAGGCCTTCAACGGGCTGGTGCTGCCGTTGATCGCGGTGTTTCTGTGGCTGACCATGAACGACCGAACACTCCTCGGTGACAACGGAATCAACACCCGGACGCAGAACGTCGTGATGGGAATCGTCGTGATTGTCTGCGTCACTCTCGGGCTGCGGGGTTTGGTCGCTGCCGCAACCAGCGCATTGGCGTTTGTAGGTTGAGGAAAACCACGATCGATTGGGTTACGATATGTGCAGATTGCGATGCCCAATACCTAATACCTGATACCTAATACCTCCCCACGGTGCGGAAACCAACCGGTTTCCGCACCGTGGGGTACCGGAGGATCCATGTCGGAAGCGAGGGGGAGCTGGGGCAGCAAGATGGGTTTCATTCTGGCTGCATCGGGCAGCGCCATCGGCCTCGGCAATATCGTGTTTTTCTCATCCAACGCCTACAAATACGGCGGTGGGGCCTTCTATGTGCCGTATCTGGTGGCGCTCTTTCTCATCGGCATCCCGGTGATGATCCTGGAACTCGGCGCCGGGCGCTTTGCCCGGCGGTCCATGCCCAACGCCCTCCACCACGTCGCCGGAAAGCGGGCCGAGCTCGCGGGTTGGTTCGGGGCCCTGAACGCCAGCATCATCACCATGTACTACATCGCGATTCTCGCTTGGATTCTCGGGATGTGGTTGGGATCGTTCGGTGCGCTGTGGCAGGCATCGCCGGTGGAAGCATTCGGCCTCGAAAGCGGCGAGCTGTCCAACTCCATGAGCTACTTTTTCAACATGATCTCGAGCTCGAAGCCGCTGATCTTCGTCGTGCTGATCTGGGCCGCGAACATCCTGATCATCTTCCGGGGCGCCAAGAGCATCGAGGCCGTCGTCAAGATCTTCGTGCCCCTCATGTGGGTGATGATGATCGTGCTCATCATCCGCGGGATCACGCTTCCAGGAGGGCTCGAAGGGATCTTCTTCCTCTTCACCCCGGATTTCTCGGTGATGGGTGACGTGGGGATCTGGAAGGGCGCCTTCTCGCAGATGTTCTTCACCCTGAGCCTGGGTTTCGGCATCATGATGGCCTACGCCAGCTATCTTCCGCGCAAGAACGACGATGTCCTCAGCGCGACCACCATCAGCTTTCTCAACTGCAGCTTCGAGTACATTGCGGGGCTGGCGATCTTCTCGCTGCTCTTCGCGTTCGCCATCGCCCCCAAGGCGAGCAGCCTGTCCATGATCTTCTTCGTGGTGCCGGAAGGGATCGCCGAGTTTCCGGTCTTCGTCGGGATCTTCGGCGTTCTTTTCTTCACTCTGCTGCTCATGGCCGGGCTCACCAGCTCGGTCTCGCTCGTGGAGTCGGTGGTGCTGTCGGTGATCGACAAGTTCGCTCTTCCCCGGAACAAGGTTCTGGTCGGGGTTTTCTGTGTCGGGCTTGCTGGGTCCGTGCTCTTTGTCCTTCCCGAGGTGGTCGATCCGGGGCTCAGCGATGACGGGACCCTCGGGTTCACTCTGGTGGATCTCTTCGACCACTGGGCCTTCGGCTACGGTCTGCTGATCTGCGGTCTCTTCGAGCTCATCATCCTCGGCTGGCTCTATGACATCGACGCCCTGCTGGCCTTCATCAACGAGAACTCGAAGGTGAAGCTCGGCGGCAAGTTCAAGTTCCTGGTCCGCTATGTGTTGCCCTTGGTCATCCTCAGCATCCTGGTGCTGTCGGCGGTCGACGAGATCACCGGCGGACTCTACGGCAACGCGATGGAGACGGGCAGCTACTCCGGACTTCACCTCGTGGCATTCGCCGGTTGGATTGCCTTCGCCTTTGGCGGCGCGGCGATCTTTACGGTTCTCAGACGACGCGACGAGGGGGGAGCGTCCTCATGAGGAAGATGATGTTCACCGTGGTCCTGCTCACGTTCTTCGGCGCCACCGGCGTCGCCGTCGAGCTGACATTTGAGGATGACTTTCCCATCGTCGGTCGGGAGGAGACGGTCACCGTCAGCGGTCAGCCGACCACCGGCCCGCTCGTGCTCTCGGTGGTGTACTCGCCCAACAGCGAGACCAGCACCGAGGAGGAGATCGGCGTCGTCCCGGCCGACGGGAAGGTTCCCTGGACTCCCTCGCGGTCCGGGATCGCCACGGTCGCCGTCCGGGACGGGTCAGGGGCCGCCGTGGCTGCAGAGAATGTCGCGATCCTCTTTGATCGGACCCCTTCGTCCGGGGTATTGGTCATGATCTTCGCCGGAGTGCTGCTTTTCGGCGGGGCGGGGTATTCGTTGAGGTCGGTGTTGCGGTCCGGAGTGCCGGAGACGGCTCCCCTCATCGACACGTGATCCGGATCCCGCGATGGCCGTTCGGGAACGGGAGCGGGAGCGGTAACGAGTTCAAACCACGCATGAATGCACTGAAGGCGGGCCTGGGCCCGCCTTCAGTGTCGTTGCTCTTCGGTATCGCGATTCAGCGTTGTTAGCCCGACCTTCTCACCAATTTCCTACTGCGGCCGACGATGCACAGCACCCAGCTATGATTTCTCATCTCCGGGTGCTCAACGTACTGCAGAGTACGCCTCCGCGCCCGAAGATGAGAAATCCCAGCTGTGCACAGCGCCTCGACGCCCTCGTGACGAAAATTGGTGAGAAGGTCGGG
>JARFRM010000142.1 GCA_029287235.1 Thermoanaerobaculales bacterium | reverse complement strand
GGGGCTCGAAGCCACGGTCATCGATCGCCGCCGGCCGCCAATCGATGTGGCGTGCGGCGAAGGACTCATGCCCGCAGGAGTGGACCATCTGCACAGGCTTGGAGTGAAATTCCCGGAGTCGAAGTCGGGGATGTTCAGCGGCATTCGCTATCTCGACGGCGAGGTCGAGGCCGTGGCCCGGTTCAGAAGCGGCGCGGGGCTCGGTGTCCGGAGGACCACGCTGCATCGGGCCATGGTGCACAGGGCCGACAACCTCGGTGTCGGGTTCCTGTGGGGAACCGCGGTCCGTGGGCTAGAAGACAACGAAGTACTGACCGACCGTGGATCGTTCGGCGGCCGAGTCGTCGTCGCCGCCGATGGTCGGTTGTCGCGGCTGCGGCGGATGGCGGGAATCGCCACCTCGGTTCCGGGGCAGCGACGATTCGGTGTTCGGCGCCACTACCGGCGGGTGCCCTGGAACGAGACCGTTGATGTGTTCTGGGCCGATGAGGGCGAGGCCTATGTGACACCGGTGGGACCGGAGATGATCGGGGTTGCCATGCTGTCGCGGACGAAACCCCTCGATTTCGACCACCAACTGCGGCACTTCCCCGAGCTTCTGCGCCGTCTCGACGGCGCCGAGGTTACCTCGAGCGACCGCGGCGCCGGTCCCTTCGGGCATCGTCCCGAGGCCGTCATCCGCGGTCGATTGGCACTGGTGGGCGATGCCTCGGGCAGTCTCGATCCCATCACCGGGGAGGGGGTGTCGGTGGCCTTCTCGGAGGCACGGGCCCTGGTGCGGGCCGTCAAATGGGGGGCCCTCGACGACTATGCCGTCGAACACCGTCGGATCATGCGGGCGCCGGGGATTCTCACCGATCTCCTGCTCCTCGCCGAACGCCACCCCAACCTGCGGCGGCTCACCATCAGGGCATTGGCGGCACTCCCGTGTTTCTTCTCGATGGTGGTCGACCGGATCGGCCGGAGCGGCGCCAATGGGTCCCGCGCCTCAACGGGCCGGCCGATGGTGCGATCTGGGGAGGGCTAGAAGCCACCGGCGAATTGGAGCCTTGTTTCCGCAACCTCGTCGTGAACGTAACCCGGGCATCGGATGGCATCGCGGAAGGCGCGTTCCTGCCCCGATTTGAGGACGCTGACCGAGATGGTGTCGACGCAGGTGAGCTCACCGCTTGTGGCGAAAAAGCTGACATCGAAGGTGGCGAGCTTGTAGCCCGTGTCGGTGTGGTTGGTGACCACGCCCATGACATCGACCCAGGTCCGATCGGCCGCTTCGTGCGAGAGGGCGCCGACGAGCTCGAAATCGGGCTCGGCGACCACTGCCGGCTCGGGCTCCGCAGACGGTTGGTTCGAGGCAGCCGCCGCGACAACGGCCGCTGCAGCGGCCGGGACTGGAACGGGGTCGGGCGACGGGGTCGCCTGCTCGACCTCTGGTTGCGGTGGGGCGTCAACAGGGGCTGTGGCGGCCGCGGGCGCCGGTTCGGTTCCCGGACACTCGTCGCTGCTGGCCACGGCGAGGGCGGCGTATTTCTTCGCCACCTTCTGGGCGACACCGGTGAGGCGTCCTCCGGTCCACTCGAGGCTGTCGCCGTCACCTTCACCACGGGCGCCGGTGAGGCCGGTCATGAGATCGTCCACATGGTCCATCACCTTGCCGCTTCGTGCGCTGAGCAGCATGACCAGGCCGCCGTGGTCACCGATCTCGACGCTTTCGAGAATCAGCGATGACCCGAGGGGGACATCAACGGCGGTGTCGGTGGAACCCTTGCAAAGCTCGACACCCAGGAAATCAACGGCGTGCGCCGGCAGCGCTGCCAGGAACAAACTCAACACGACGGTGGTGGCGGTCTTCATCGTCGATTCTCCTATCAGGTGCGAAGACTATCAGGTTGTGCGATTGTTAGGCTGAATCGGCCAGGGGACGAGTCAACAGCCGACAGTCCACTGTCGACTATCGACTCTCCACCTGCTCCCTGATCTCGATGGCGGCTTCGAGCGCTGCGGCGCCGGTTTTCCCGTTCACGTGGGGCGATCCCTCTCCGCGGCAGGCGGCGACGAAGGCGTTCAGCTCGGCCGTGAGAGGTTCGTCCTTCTCGACCTCGATGATCCGCGGGGCGATTTCGATGCCGCTTTCGGTGCGGACCAGGCTCGCCGAGTTGACGCTCTGCTCGGCGTAGTCCACCGAGAAGTAGGCCTCGCCGCCGAAGATCCTGAGCTTGCGGATCCGCTCGGAAGAGACCCGGCTGGCGGTGAGGTTGGCCACCAGACCGCTGGGGAACTCGAGCCAGGCGTGGCACTGGTCGACCTTGTCGGTGAGCACCGGCACGCCGACGGCGCGGATCTCCGACGGGGCCTCGCCGGCCACCGCCAAGGTGATCTGGAGATCGTGGATCATCAGATCGAGAATGACATCCACGTCGATGGAGCGGGCGGTGAAGGGTGAGAGCCGCTGGGTTTCGAGATAGCGGACGTTCTCCGCGAGACCGAGGGCGGTCTGGACGGCGGGGTTGTGGAACTCGACGTGGCCCACGGCCAGCACGAGGTTGCGATCGGAGGCCTGAGCGATGAGTTCGGCCGCCTCCTCGAGGGTGGTGGTGATGGGTTTCTCCACCATGACGTTGCAGCCATGCTCCAGGAGCATCCCGGCGGTGGCCCGGTGGTTGACGGTGGGGGTGGCCACCACCACCGCATCGGCTTCGCCCGCTGCTTCGGCTGAGGGCAGGGCGGGGACGCCGTACTCGGAGGTGATGGCGGCGAGCTGATCCGGGTCGGCGTCATAGGCGCCGATGAAGTCGATGCCGGGCAGCCGGCTGAGAATACGAGTGTGGTGTCGGCCCAGATGGCCGGTACCCACGACGGCGGCTTTGAGGATTGCGTCACTCATGGCGCGCAGAATAGCGCACCGGGCGCGGGAGAGTACAATCGGCGCCGGAAAACCGGCCAACGGTGGGCCAATGTTCTCCTCGGTCATCGCGCTGTCGTCGCCGGGACCCCGGGAATACGCTCACTGATCCGGGCAACTCAACGCGATGACCCAGGAGGATTCTATGTTCGACCTCAATAAGCTTCTGATCGATGTCTTCGACCCCCAGTCCGGCGAGCTCGTCGCGGTGGTGGTGGACGAGCCCACAGGCGCCGTTCCCGACCACGACGTCTGGCGAGCCCGGCGCGAGATGGCCGAACAATGGCGTAAGGCCCTCACGAAGCTCGGCGCCGAGCGAGGCTTCGACGTCCGGCCGTTGGTGAGCTTCCCGGCCACCGGCGGCAACAACGCCGACCTTCCGGCCACCGGAACCATGGGTGGGCAGGAGATCGACCTCGGCGAGGTTCTCTCGGACTCGACCCTGGTGCTGGCCATGACCGAGTTTTCGGCGACCGCGCCGCTGGTTCACGTGGCCGAAGCCGCCGAAGATTTCCGCGCGGCCTCCATGCCCGGGGTGGAGAAACGGATGGAGGGCACCGCCCTGGCCGCCGACTACGCCAAGGTTGCGGCGCGCTGCAAGGCGATCTATGACGCCATGCAGGGCGCCCAGCTCTGCGATGTGCTCTTCACAACCGGCCACCGCTGTTTCTTCGATCTGCGCCAACGTTCAGCCGAGATGGACGATGGTTTCCTGCCCCGCGGCAAGGAGGGCGATCCCATCATCAACCTGCCGTCGGGCGAGACCTTCATCGTGCCCTACGAGGGCGAGATCCACGGTCTGCCGTCGTGGACCGCGGGAACGATTCCGGTGGTCGAGGATGACGAGATGGTGCTCTTCCACGTAGTCGCCAACTGCGTCCAGGTGGTCGAGGGCGACGGACCCGTGGCCGAGCGATACGCCGAGTTCTTCAATGACGACCCGGCGCGGTCCAACATCGCAGAGGTGGCGTTTGGGGTCAATGATATGGCCGAGGTCACCGGCTGTGTCCTCGAGGATGAGAAGGCCGGTTTCCACTGGGCCTTCGGTCGGTCGGATCACCTCGGTGGGGTGGTCGGGGTCGACGATTTTGCGAGCCCGGAGAACGTTGTCCACCAGGACATCGTCTACGCCAAGGGCAACCCCATTCAGATCGAACGGGCAGACGTCGTCCACCCCGACGGCCGCAGGGTGACCATCATCGAGAACGGGGAGTACAAGGTCTGATATCGGCGCGATGGAAGGGGATGCCAGGCACGCAACTTTGTTCGCGGCGAACAAAGTTGGAGCCAGGCACCCATCTCTTGAGGCTTTGACGGCCAGGTGAGCCGTGCTGCCTCCCATCGCGTGGCCGGAGAGCTTGTTGCTGCGCTACCCTGTGTGGCGAGTGGAGGATCTATGACTGACGAAAAGACGACCCTGAAAGACGCGATTGACGCCCGCGGCCCGCTCGCGGTATGGGATCTCATGACCGAGGACGAGAAGAAGTCGGCGGCCGCGGCGCTGTGGCTCAACGCCGATCGTGAGAGCCGGATGGCCGTCGAGATGGTCCTGGCCAAGGACATGAAGTTCCGTCCGCAATCGGTGAAGAAGCTGTCCGCCGAACGGGTGGCGCCGCGGCTGGCTCGGCTGGCCTCGGATCTGCCGGAGACCGCGTTCTTCCAATTTCTCTTCCACCTCCACATGGCGGAGAGACGCGAGCTGATGGTGGAGTATCTCGATTCGGTGGGTCTGCCGCACAAGGAGGGAGTCCTCGATCTTCCCGACGACGCCGAGGCGCCGACGGCCGAGGCGGCAACGGGCCCCGCCCGAGAACTCCTCGCCAAGCATGGTCGCGTCGCGCTGATCTATCTCGGGACCCTCGTCGTCGCCGATGCCGCGTTCTGGGATGGCATCACCGGGGTGCTCGAGGAGTGGGACGAAGACGGCGAAAGTTGTGAGAGCTGAGCCGTTAGCTTTTAGCCGTTAGCTTTTAGCCGTTAGCCCCATCGCAGGGGACTATGTCCGACCAGCAAAGGCCGACAACCAAACGTAGAGTGGGCCTGGGCCCACCTTCAGGTTCCACGAACGGCTCGTGACGATTCACGCCGGTCGTACAAACTCGACGAGATCCATCGTGGACTCACGTATCAACCCGGTAGCCCGACAGAGACTCTGAAGGTGGGCTCACACCCTCCCAACGGTTCTCACGACTTTTTCACGCCGGTCACGATGACTCGAAGATCTCCGATCGAGCGATCCGTCCCACCAGATCGAATGCCTGCGATGGAGCTAACGGCTAAAAGCTAACGGCTAAC
>JARFRM010000024.1 GCA_029287235.1 Thermoanaerobaculales bacterium | reverse complement strand
TTCGCGAGGAATCCGTTGGTTTCCTATGTTGGGGAATTCCGAGTCGTCGGGAGGTGCGGTGAATGCCGATCGAAACCGGATGGACGTCGAAGCAGGCTGGAAGCCTGCTCCACAATAGCCTGAAGCACCATGGCTGGAAGCGTGCTCCACAATAGCCGGAAGCCTGCTCCACCATGGCTGGAAGTCTGCTCCACAATAGCCCGAAGCCTGCTCCACCGTGGCTGGAAGCCTGCTCCACAGAGGAGTTCGGTTCGCGGTGGGGGCGTCCTGCGTCCCTTGAGTACCGGATGGACCTCGAAGCAGGCTGGAAGCCTGCTCCACAATAGCTGGAAGCGTGCTCCACAAGAGAGATCGGTTCGTTGTGGGGTAGGCATCCTGCCTGCCCTTCAGAGACGCTCATTAAGGAGTAACCCCGCGATGTGTCTTCGCGTCGTGGTGGTTGCGCCGGCCGTCAGCCGGAGCCTTCGAGCTGCTCCCTGAGAAGCGCCCCGAGCTCAGCGAGCGACTCGAGATTGGTAGGTTCGTCGGGGCGCAGCGGAACCACAACCAGGGGATGGGAACCGCCGAGCAGCGCGCGGAGCTGCCCGACCCCTTCGTGATCCCGCCGGCCGAGCCAGGCGAGGAGACCGCGGCCGTCGTCGATGTTGACGACCTCGGGAGCGTGGTCGATCTTCGGGTGCACGCGATTGACCACGATGGGCCCGAGACGGTAGCCGGCCTCGGTCAGCTTGCGGGCGAAAAAGAGGGTGTCGGCCACGCGCTGTTCGCCGGGCCCGCTCACGAGGGTGAAGACGGTATCCCCGGACCGGAGCATCTTCTGGACCTCGAGCGCCCGCTCGACAAAACCGTCATATAGAGGAGCGAAGGCCTGGAAGAACTCGGCCATGTCGCGCAGCAGCTCCATCCCGACCATGCGGTCGAAGAAGTTCTCCACGTTGCGACCGAGGACACCGAGCTTCGCCGTGGCCTTGAAGTTGCCGTCGGCGTCGAACCACGGTTTGAGGGCGATGCGAAGAGCGCCCGACTCGAGGAATGAGACGATCCTCTCGGGCGCGCCGAGGAAGTCGAGGGCCTGGCGGGTGGGGGGCGTGTCGAGGATGACCCGTTGGTACCTGCCGAAGCTGGCAACCTCGAAGAGTCGCTCGGACGCCATGTACTCGAGCACCCCCGCGAGGCTGCCAGAGAGATGGTCGTAGAAGCGGTTGGTGAGGATCCGCTGCCGGGCGGCGTGGTCGGGAGCATAGCGGTCGATGAGGGTGTCGAATGTGCGCCGGGCGTCGAGCAGGCTGGCCCAGAGCTCTCCGTCGGAGTCGAAAGGTACTTGAATCTCGTTGGCCTCGGGATGGGCCTCGACGCCGAGGGCGTCCTTGAGCCGCAGCGAGGGATCGAAGGTCATGACCAGGGTGTCGTTTCCGTGACGAGCCTCGTCGGCGGCCATGGCGGCGGCAAGGGTGGTCTTGCCGACGCCCCCGGACCCGACCACGATGGTCAGCGGCGATGAGGCGGCCCCGGTCACGCGGACCTCAACTGGGCCTCGATCTGGCGGGCGATGGCGCCGACAAGCGCCGGTCCCGGATCCATGGGGAAGAGTGGGATTTCGGCCAGGGGACCGGCCCACGCGGCGTCGATGCGCTCGAGCTGGGTCACGTTGATCGCCCTGCGGTCGCGCCACAGCTCGGTCGCAGGGTCGTCGCTTTCCTCGTCGTCGGTGACCGGGTAGAGAGCGTTGGCGATGACGGCTTCGGGCTCTCGATCGAATCGTTGGTCGAGGGATTCCATGAGCTCCAGGGACTCCTCCACCGGCATCTCCTCGGCGGTGGTGACCACGACCACCCCGGACCGGGAGCGATCACCGAGGAATGTCGCGATGAGCTCGGCCATGTGGCCGATGGGCCCGCTTCGGACCACATCGGCGACGAGTTGCGGCGCCGCCAGCCAGGAAACGCCGTGGCCGGTTGCGGGAGCATCGAGGATCACCACGTCAGGGCGGCGAAGGGCGCGGGGACCGTGTCCCTCCACCATCCGCAGGGCGCGTCCGAAGACCGCGCTCTCCTTGAGCCCCGGGGCCCCTTCGGTGAAGTGACGGTGGACCGGACTTCCGAGAACCCGGTTGACCAGGAGCTTGACCTTGAGCTTCTCGCGTACGAGGTCGTCGATGAGCTCCCGCGGTTCGATGTGCTGGAGGTAGAGCCTCGGCGATGCGTTGATGATCTCGCCACCCGACGGCTGGGTGTTCAGCAATTGGTGGAGATTCTCCCGCGGGTCGACCTCGAAGAGGAGCACCTTGCGTCCACGCCCGGCAAGCAGTTTGCCGAGGGCGGCCGTGACGACGCTCTTGCCGACACCGCCCTTGCCGGTGACGACCACCAGTTGGAGTTGCTCGAGTCGGTGAAGGAGGTTCACCTTACTCGCCGTAGAGCCGTCCGATAAGGTCGGCGAACTGTTGTTCCACAACCCTTCTCTTGACCTTGAGGGTCGGGGTGAGCTGGCCGCCCTCGATGGACAGGGAAATCGGCAGGACCTGGTGCTTCTTGATCTGCTCGTAGCGGGCCAACGATGAGTTGGCGGTTGCGATGACCTCGTCGAAGAGCTCCGCCACCTTCGGGTGGGCGGCGAGCTCTTCGAGGTCGGCGTACTCGATCTTCTCTTTCCCGGCCCACCGCTCGAGATCCTCGAAGCTGGGCGAGAACAGGGCGACGATGTAGGGCCGGCGGTCGCCGATAAGCACCGCCGTCTCGACGTAGGGCGACTTCTTGAGCCGGCTCTCGATGGGCTGCGGCGCGACGTTCTTGCCGCCGGCGGTGACGATGAGGTCCTTCTTTCTATCGACGATGAGCAGGAAACCGTCCTCGTCGATCTCGGCGATGTCGCCGGTGGTGAAGAAGCCATCCTCGGTGAAGACCTCGGCGGTCTGCTCGGGCTTGTTCCAGTAACCGGTCATGATGCTCGGGCCGCGGACCAGGAGCTCGCCGTCCTTGGCGAGCTTGACCTCGACGTTGTCGAGGGGCCGGCCGACGGTGCCGAGGCGAATCTCACCCGGTTTGGCGCCGTTCGCCGAGACGATGGGCGAGGTTTCGGTGAGGCCGTAACCCTCTACCATGAAGACCCCGAGGGCGTGGAAGAACTCGTTGACGAAGATCGGCAGCTCGGCGCCGCCGGAGACGCAGAATCTGAGTCGTCCACCGAGTCCCTCGCGGACCTTGGACAGCACCAGCTTGTCGGCGAGGGCGTGGCGGACGGCGAGCATCCCCCTCAGGTCCTGGCCGGAGAGCTGGAGCCGAGTTCGTTCTTTGCCGAGATCGAGGGCCCAGTTGAAGAGGGCGCGTTTGACCGCCGGTGCTCCGGCGACTTTGTCGGTCACCTTCTGCATGACCTTCTCGTAGAACCGGGGCACCCCGGCGAAGATGGTCGGCTTGATCTCGCCGAGCAGGTCGCCCACGTGGTAGACCGAGCAGTAGGCCTTTGAGGTCTCCTTCCACATGCAGATGTAGCCGACCGTCCGCTCGAGCACGTGGCACAGGGGGAGGAACTCCAGCGCCAGATCTTCACGAGTGACGGGGATACGGTGCGCCGAGTGAAGGACGTTCTGCACCAGGTTGTCGTGGGTGAGCATCTGTCTCTTATACACATCTGACGCTGCCGACGACGATACCATCGTGTTGGGGTGGGGGGGGGGGGGGGGGTG
>JARFRM010000018.1 GCA_029287235.1 Thermoanaerobaculales bacterium | reverse complement strand
CGGGTGGGCATCACCATCTGGATCCCCGAGTACCGGTACATCCCGGCGAGGAATGGCGTCCCTTTCTCGATCCACTGACGGATCTCGCGGGCATCCGGCACCGTCCTCACCGGGAAGATCCCCGGCAGGTCGATCCCGGGCAGCGGAGGACGAATGGCCGGCGCGCCGGGAGCCAGCACCAACTTGTCGTAGCTTTCGGTCGTGACCTCGCCGGTCTCGACGTTTTTGAGCTCGACGGTCTTGCTCTCCGGCGAAATGGCGGTCGCTTCGCAGAGCGTCCGAACGTCGACGGCAAACCACTTTCGGAACAGCTCTTCATTCGCGACCAGGAGCCGCGATTCGTCCTCGATGACTCCGCCGACGTGGTACGGCAGACCGCAGTTCGCGTACGACACGTACGGCCCGCGCTCCACCATCACGATCTCGGCACGCTCGTCCAATCTGCGCAGGCGGGCCGCGCACGACGCGCCACCGGCCACGCCGCCGACGATGATGACCTTCATACGTTCGTCTCCTCCTTTGATCTAATCTGGCAAAAACCGCAATCAAAACTGGCCGGAATCGATCTTGTTGGTCTCAACCGGCGATGAAGTCGGCTCGCACGTCAAGGCTCCCGCCTACGGTGCCGGTGATGGCCGTCGAGCATCGCGGCGTACAGGTCGCGCACCTTGTCCCCCATCGAACCCAGGTAGAGGTGCCCCACCATGAAAAGGATCCCCGCCGCGGCCGTGATCCAGTGGATCGCCGCCACCCAGAAAGTTCCGGGACGACCCATCACGGTCTCGGGCAGGAAACCGGGGAACAGTAGCGCCACGCCCGAGAGGAGCAACAGCGGGAACATCACGTACATGACCCCGGCGTACGTGAGGTGCTGGAGCGGATTGAATTTATTCTCCGGGGCGGCGTGGTACGGGTGCGGCTCCCCCTTGAAGATGCCGATCAGGTACCACCGCAGCTGGCGAAGGATCCCGCGCAACCCATCCCTCGGGCTCGACAAGTACTGCCGCTGGTTTCGACCGAGCACGTTTCCTACAAAGAACAGCGCCCCGAAGACGACCAGCAAGCTCCCCGCCAGGTTGTGAACGTTGAAGGCCATCTCGAACGACATGATCGGTCCGCGCCGGTGCCCGAAGTGCAGGCGCAAACCGGTGTAGGCGAGCACGAAAAACAGGATCGCATTCGACCAGTGCCAGACCCGTAGCCAAACGGGATACATCCTCACCTTTTCGGCCGCAGCCGACATCCGCGGCCGCATGCGCCTGGTCAAGACTCGCAGCAATCCGTGCATCAGGACGCCGAAGACGGTGAGCCAGAACAGTCCCTTGAGCAGGCCGTCCACCACGCGATTTCGCGTGGCGCCCGGCAGATAGGCCTCCTTGAACACGAGTGGGTTCGTCACCCAGAACGAGGCGTCGGTCTGATCGACGTACTCGGCGATGAGAGGTGCATTCACATCGTGACAGGCGTCGCAATTCCGGATTGCCTGGTCGCTCGAAAGCACCTCGTGGGTGTTGGAACGGTCGACAGGTGTATGGCACACGAGACATCTCATCTTCGCGTGGGCCTGCCTGGCTGGATCCCAGGCGTGGGTCGTCTGGAACCAATTCGTTTCCTCCTGTCCGGGCGTGGGAATCTCGTCCTCGAGCACGGCTGCCCGATGGCACTCGATGCAGGCCCGGTTCGCCTCGTGAACCTGCTCGTCGCGGGGCAGCGCGGCCAGGCCGGAATGCATGTCGTGAGGGCTGTGGCACCCCTCACAGGAGAAGTCCTCAATTCGTGCCGCGTGTACGCTTTTCTGGTAATCCTCAGAAATCTCCCGGAAATCTTCGCCGCGAAGGGCCAGCGCCTCCTGGACTGCTTTCTCATCGACGAACAGCTCCCGCTCGATTCGACGAGACGTATCGTGACAGTCCAGGCACGACGGCGGGGGATTGCCCAGCAGATGTGGCAGTTGGTCGAAAGCCTTCGGGTCATCGCCCACGTGACAGGTGGTGCAGTCGAGTGTCGCGTGAACGCCGGCCTCCCACCGTTCCTGGTGGAAGATCCGCTGGTCGGTGACGGCCTCGGCCGGCTTCACGTGGCACTTGACGCACGCCTGGGTAACGGATGACTCCTCGGCACCGACTGAGCTCGGCGCGACCCACCAGGCCGCAAGTGACAGAACGACGACGATCGGAGATGTGGACCGCATGGCTCTTCAGCCCTTCTGCCCTTTCTTCGTGTGGTCGGTGTGGCACAGCATGCATTCCATGTGGCCCTGCTGGTGATTCAAGCTCGGCTTTGAGTGCCACATGTCGTCCGGACCGTGACAGTCGATGCAGTGCGCGATCTCTGCCGAGGGCTCCCATTTGGGAGGCGTCCAGCGGCCTTCGAAATATTCGTTCATGGCGTGCACGACGATGTACACGACTTCGCCGCACACTTTGGCGCAGCGCTCCTTCTTCGCCTTGGAGGAGATCTCCGCTCCGGCCGCCATTGCCCACTTCGAAACCGACGTGTGGCACAACGGCGACATCGCCTGCACCCGGATCTGACCGGGCATCTCGGAGATGTCGTCGAACCGGTCGGTCGGGAACTCCTGCTTGGCGTACCAGTAGTACAACCGGTCGATCATCTGCCGGAAGATCTGGCCGTTCTCACCGAGGCCGTAGGCCACCAGGTTGATGATGCAGGAGGCGCCGCCGAGCGAGCCGCAGAGGGTCCCGTGGCCGCCGTATCCTGCCGCCGCATGGGACATCATCAGGTCGGGCAGCGTGGTCCACGGATAACCGACCTGCTCCTTCAGCAAGCTCAGGATCGAAAGGTAGGCTCCGGAGCCACATCCGCCGCGGACGGGATCAGGGTACATGCGGAAGGCGCGGCGACCAGCCTCGAGCGGGTCGAGGGGGACCCACTTCCACGGCAGCGGCGGCGCTTCCGCCATAACTGGCCCCTCGTCGGCCGAGCATCCCGCCACCCCTCCGAGAGCGAACATCGCCGTCCCGGCCAACATGTTTCGACGTGAGCAGAACGAGAAATCTTCGGTCTTCACCGGTGATACCTCCATGTCCTTCACCGGCGGCGACCGATTTCGTCGCCGCCGGTTGGTTTATCTTCCGCCTATCCGAGCCTCGAGTTGGACATGGAGAACCGTTCTCTGGTGACCTTGCCCCACTGTGCCTCGAGCAGCTCCTTGGCCGCCTGCTCGGCGAACTCGGGAGCGGCCCACTTGCGGACATCGAAGTCGTTCTTGATGTAGCCGTGCTTGAGCATGAAGTCCTTGCCGATTTCGACGCTGGCCAGGTTCTGCGGCGACAGATTGGGCACCATATCCATGTCCTTGATGCCCCGGTAGGTGTCCTCGACATCCAGGTAGTAGGTCTGTTTGTTGAGAATCACCGATGCGGCGTGCTTGTGCTCGTTGGCCCAGCGCCCGACCCTGATCATGCCCTTCATGAAGGCGACCGCGAGCTCGGGGTGCTTCTCGGCCATGGTGTCCGTACAGGTAATGGCGGCTGGGATGTTGGCCACCTGCAGGGTCCAGTCCGGATACCGGGACAGGTCCTCGATGGCCTTCATTTCGCCCGTTGCCTCCTGGATATGCTGGAAGACCTTGCTCTGGGTGTAGATCGCATCGCACTTGCCCTCGAGCAGCGCCGTCTCCAGCGGTCTGAAGGC
>JARFRM010000081.1 GCA_029287235.1 Thermoanaerobaculales bacterium | reverse complement strand
CGAGAACAGGTCCTGACCCTCGAGCCGGCCGAGAAGCACATCCAGAAGTCTCGACGCATTGGCCGATCGTGCCAGACCCGCCGCCACCATGGGTCCGTGAATCTGCACCATCGACGACGCGAGAGGATTCAAGATCGCGGTGAGATCAGAAAACCCGATGAACTGAGCCTGGCCATCGATCAACCTTGTCCAGGGAAGACGATCCATCAACCGCGTCACACCGAAACCGCCCCTCGCGGCGATGAACGTGCGGATCCCACGGTCCAGGAGATCCGTGAGACCGTCGAGCCGAGCCTGATCCGACCCGGCGAGGTAACCTTCTCGATCCCGCAGGTTCGGAGCCGGTTCAACGGGACAGTTCCAGGAGCGAATGACGTCCAGTCCGTCAACCAGCTTCGCCGGATCCACCGGCCCTGAAAGGGCAACGACCCCGATGGGCTCGCCGCGCTCGAGAGGACGCAAGACATTCATGCAAACTCAACAATAACCCTTCTCAGCGCTTTTGGCCCCTGATGGGAGGCGCTACCGCGGGCCAAAATTGCAGGAGGAGGCTATAAGCCGGATTCTGTTCCCTGAGCGGGTGGTGTTCATTCATCTTGGCCGCGCGTCACCGCACGGCTCCAGCAACCTACCCGGAAGTCGCACCCGCCGAGGCGGGATACGGGGACGGGCGACCCTCGACTCCCCTATTCGGTCTTGCTCCGCATGGGGTTTACCGTGCCCTCACCGCTACCGGCGAGGCGGTGCGCTCTTACCGCACCCTTTCACCCTTACCCACGGACGACCCGTGGGCGGTCTGCTTTCTGCGGCACTTTCCCTCGCGTTGCCGCGGCCGGGGGTTACCCGGCATGCTGCCCGTCGGGAGTCCGGACTTTCCTCGACGATCCGAAAACCGCCGCGAACACCCGCCTCCTCCTGCGCAGGAAAATATACCACCACCGGCTGATTCTCGGCGGAGATCCACCTCCGGTCCGGTCAGAGCCCGAGCTTCCTCATTTTCTTGAAGAGTCCGGCGCGGGAAAGCCCGAGGCGTTGAGCCGCCAGAGTCTGTTTTCCGTCGCTGGCGTCGAGCGCCCGACGGATGAACCACTCTTCGAAGACACTCCGAGCCTCCGCGAGATCGGACTCAACGAGCGCCTCGAGATCGAGGACCGGCTCCGGGGCGGCCACCGTGGCGGTTTCGGCTCCGTCGGGCATGTCGCTGCGTTCGGTGGTGCCTTCCTTGTGCTCCGGACCGGCGGCTGCCGCGACGGCTCCCGGTCGCAGCACACGACCACTCCCGAGCACCGCATCGACCGCGGCGATCAGCGAACGAAGATCCACGATGGCCGGAGGCTTTCCCCTGTACCGCACCACGAGCAAGTGGTCGGATCCCACCGATGCCACGAGGAGGTTCTCACCCATCTCGGTTGCCTGCCGGATTCGGGTGCCTGGGGCGTTCGTGAGTTTGTGCTCGGTCGCGAGCTTTGTCAGAACACCGCTCTTTCGCGCCAGCTCTCCAAGATCCCCGGCGCTGGAGACCATGGCGACCCGGTCGTTCAAATCGCGATAGAGAACAACAGCCCCTTCAACTCCGAGATGTCCCACCGCCCAGGCCAGCGGGTCGGCGAGCGCACCGCGCCGAACGGCTGAAGCCGTCGTCTCGAGCAGGGTGACCACGTCTTCCATGGTCGCTTCGCTGCGGTATTTCTGCGTTTCTACCCCTGACGGAGCACCCGATTCTTCATCTTTGAACACGACGACGTCAGAGTTCCCCGGGTAGCTGCCCGTGACCACCTCGACAATGACCAGTCGGGCCGATGAGAGGTGGATCATGTCGCCGCAGTCGAAGGTCGCCGACACGGTCTTGGCACCGTTGACAAAGGTCCCGTTCTTGCTGTCGAGATCGGTGATGTGGAATGAGCCCTCGTGGACTCGGAGCACGGCGTGTCGTCGTGAGACGTCCTTCTGGTCGATCACGATGTCGTTATCGGGGCGAGAGCCGATCCGATAGCTCTGGCTGGAAGCCAGATCGATGCGCTTCTCCCCTTCGGTCGGGTGGGTGTACACCAGTATGAACTGCGCCATTCCTCTCAGCCTTCGACGATTCCACGATCAGGACGGGCGATCATCCGAGATTCCTGACCCCAGTTTACAGGAGCCGCAAGGGGCTGGAAAGCGGGCCTCGCACGGCGCCGGCGTCAGCTTTTCCGTCCGGCGATGGAGCGCCGCACCATCTCGGTGGAAATCAACAGTCGCCGTCTTCCTTCCGCGCCGTCTTCCAACCCCTCGAAGTTCCATGGGTCGAACTCGAGGCGATTGACGATCCTCCCGAACACGGTCCGCAGCGCGCGCGCCCCGGTTCTGGTGCTCTTGGCCGCTTCTTCGGCGATCATTCCGGCGGCCACGTCGTCGATCTCGAGATCGATTCCCAGGACATCGAAATACCTCTTGGAACGGAGGAACGGCGAATCGACCGACTTCAGCAGAATCTCCTTGAGAACCCGAGCATCCAGATCTCTGAGCAAGACGACATCATCGAACCGCGCCATGAACTGCGGCACCATCCCGTACTCGAAGAGATCCTCGGGCTTGAGGAAATCGCTGAGTGCGAATCGGCTCTCGATCCGGACCTGACCATCGGCGGTTTGAATCGCCTCGGACGTGAGCTTCTCTCCGCTTCCCGGCTTGATGACCCGCAGATAGACCTGGTCGTACAGACCCTCGAAGGCGCCACCGCAGATGAACATCATTTGTCGGGTGTCTACCGAAAGGACGGTCTCGCGCTCGACTCCGTCCTCCCAGACGTGGGTCCGGTGGCTGACGACCTCCCCCTCCATGAGCGTCAAGAGCCCCTGCTGGAGCACGACGCCGATGGCGTTCGGCTTGCCGGCGACGATGGACGACATCTTGTCGATCTCGTCGATGCAGATGGTGGCTCGTTCCATGGTGGCAACCAGCTCTTCCGCTGTGGGCTGCTCACTCACGAGGGCTCGAGCACGCTGCTCAACAGCCGTGAGCAATCGGGCGGGCTGGAACTCGAGGCGCTCGGCGTCAACCAGGAGATTGGCGTTGATGATCGTCATCGCGCGGAAAGGACGGTACTCATCCACCTCGTGGTACATCCGCTGGATGTTGTTCATGATGGTGGTCTTGCCGGTGCCGGAGTTGCCGATGAGCAGGATGTTGCCCGGAACCTTTCCGGTGGTGTGTTTGTAGACCGCCACCGAGGTGTAGCGCAGCGAGGTGCTTTGTCCGAGGACCCCCTTCTGGAGTTCCTGGAAAATCGTCGGCGGCGTGATGGACGCAAGATCGCGCAAGCCTTCACCGGTGGATGAAGAGGATGTGTTGTCGGTTGTCATCGCGGCCCCCTGTTTACTCGATCTCGTATTCCTTTTGCCTCGAACACATCACGACCTCCGCAGATTCCGTCTCTGCCGAACCCATACGGACGCCGGAGCGCCACCGTCTCAGCCGGCGGCGACCCACACTCCGTCGCGCGGCACCAGCTGCACGTCGTCGATGTGGACCGAGACGCCGCAACCGCCGGGACGGAAATCGGTGACGATGTCCACGTGCTGGGCGGATCGGTTGAGAACACCATCGGCCTCGAGCTCTGCGATCCGGCGGCGACCCTCCTCCGAATCGGGATCCTCGACATAGCAATGCTCGTAGCTCGCGCCGATGGCGATATGGAGGGTGCCGCCGACCTTTTCGACGAAGAGCGGGTGTTTGAGCACCCGATCGAGCCCCGGGTTCATTCCGAGGGCCACCTCGCCGAGGCGATGCGAGCCGTCGTCGGTCTCGATGATCGTCGCCAGTTGATCTTGGCCCTTCTCGGCCCGGTATCGAACAATCCGCCCACCTTCGAAATTGAGATAGATGCCCTTGATGTCGTGACCGCCATTGGTGATCGGCAGATCGACAAAGATCTCTCCTTCCACGCTGGAGGCGTCCGGGCTGGTGAAGATCTCACCATCGGGGAAGTTCCTGAGCCCGTACGAAAGCGCCGCATGACCCTGCGAGATGTTCATCGTGAGGGTCAGGTCACGTTCCTCGTTCGGGCAGCGGGTCACGATCCGTACCTCGGAGCCGTCATGGATGAGAGGGGCGATACGCTCCTCGGCCTCACGCAACGGTGTCGGATCCACGGTGGATGCACCCACGATGAAGGTCTCGAAGTCCTCCATTGACATTTCTTCGAGCTCGGCGAAGGCGGAGGTCGGGTAGAGGGTGATGACCCACGGTTTCGAGAGTCTGATGTCGGCAAAGGGCCGATCCGCCGCCGCCAAGGCCTGCGACTGCGCCGGTTCGAGCCCCATGTACTGACTCGGATCCTCGGCGCCGAGGACCTCGATGTACTTGGTCATGCTTTGGTAGCGTTCGCGGTGCCAGGATGGCACCTGCTCGAGCTGTTCGACCGAGGCCCCTCGTCCCATGGCTGCCGACCAGACCTTGCCGCGATCGTTGTTCGGGGCGACCAGGTAGACGTCCGGAACGGCGCCCGATTCGATGACCTTGCGTTCGAGCACCGCGATCAGTGGCCAGCACACCGGTTCGCCCTTGATCATCACCCTGTCTCCGGTTCCGACTCCGCCCACGGAATGGTCGAGAAGGAAACCGGCCCAGGTTTCGAGGTCGCGTTGATCGATCATTGAGGCCTCCTCGTACGATTCTGCCCGCCGCACAAAGTGCGGCGGGCAGAATTGTAGTCGGTTATCATCCGGATATGAAGGCGGTCATTTCTGAGGGTTACGGCGGCGAGGACGTACTTCGGGTCGAAGAACGTCCCTCTCCCGAACTGAAACCGGGATCGATCCGCATCGAAGTCACCGCGGCGGCGTTGAATCGGGCGGACCTCCTCCAGCGCCGGGGCTTCTACCCGCCGCCTCCGGGTGCTCCGGAGATTCTCGGTCTCGAGTGCGCCGGATCGGTCGCGGAACCGGGGGTCGGTGTGACCGATTTCGAACCGGGATCGCGGGTGATGGCCCTCGTCCCCGGTGGCGGCCAGGCTGCGGAGGCTGTGGTCGATTCCGGATCGGTGATACCGGTGCCCGATCATTTCTCACGCGAGGAGGCCGGCGCCTTTCCCGAGGTCTATCTCACGACCCACCTCAATCTCTTCATGCTCGGCGGGTTGGGACCGGAGCAAACAGCCCTGGTGCACGGGGGTTCGGGCGGCGTCGGTACCGCGGCGATTCAACTCGTACGGGCGATCGGCGCTCGGGTGATCGTCACCGCCGGTTCTCCCGATCGATGCCGACGGTGCCGCGATCTCGGGGCGGATCTTGCCGTTGACTACCACCGGGAAGACTTCGAGGCCCTGTGTCTCGATGCCACCGATGATCGAGGGGTGGACGTGGTGCTGGATTGCATCGGTGGGCCCTACCTGGAGAAGAATCTCGGGGCTCTCACCACCGAAGGGCGCCTCGTGGTGATCGGCCTCATGGGAGGAACGGACGGAAAACTCGATATGCGACGGCTGTTATCGAAGCGCATCCGCATCATCGGTTCGACCCTCCGTGCCCTGAGCGCAGGACGCAAGGCCGAGATCGTGGACTCGTTCCTCGACCGATTCGGCGACGCCTTGCGCGACGGCCGACTCCGTCCGGTCATCGACAGCGTCTTTCCCATCGAACGGGTGGCCGATGCCCACCGGAGACTTGCTTCGGGCGAGGCATTCGGCAAGGTGGTGCTCACCATAGGTCAGCGCTCCCTCTGACGACGGTGTGCATCCGTCGCTCTTCGAGCCGCGGGCGTTCTAGCCCGACCTTCTCACCAATTTTCGTCACGAGGGCGTCGAGGCGCTGTGCACAGCTGGGATTTCTCATCTTCGGGCGCGGAGGCGTACTCTGCAGTACGTTGAGCACCCGGAGATGAGAAATCACAGCTGGGTGCTGT
>JARFRM010000061.1 GCA_029287235.1 Thermoanaerobaculales bacterium | reverse complement strand
TCTCGCAACTGTGCGAAATAGGCGATCTCCCCCGGCCCGCCGACATAGGCGACCGTTGGAAGGATGGTGTCCTGCACGAGAGGCCGCATCAGGACATTCGGGCTGAAGGCACGAGGATTGTTGCGAGCCATCTCGATGAGTTCTTTTTCGGTGAATCGGCGATCCGGGTCCTTGACGATGAAGCCGTCAACCGAGACGTGAATCGGGTGTCGCTCGCGGTCTCTCAGAAACAGGTTGAGTCGACCCTCCTGCTGCCGGACTTGAGGGGTGTAGTTCTTTTCGATCAAGCGCTCGGAGGCCCGCATGGCACAACGACTCGAGGGTGAGCATTCCTCGATCTCGGTCAGGATCGGCTGTTGCGCCATGGCGATCAGATCGGGATGAGACGGATCCATGACCACCAGGCCGTAGTCGCTGAAGAGATGCGTCACCCATATGGAGAACGCCTCTGCGAAAGATCGTCCGGGCCGATATGCGTCCCTCAGTCGCGACAGGAGCTCCGGTTTGAACTCCGAAGGCGGCGTCATCTCATCCAGCGCGCCGATGCAGCTCTGAATTTCGTCCGAGAACCTCAATTCGCCGACCGGCACCCGCTCGCGGGGCGCTCCGTCTTGATAGGAGATCCGTTGAGGCTGACCCGATCGATCGAGGAGATCGATGTGGTTGATCTCGGCGAAATCATGATCGTCGGTGGCCAGCCAGAAGATCGGTACGACGCACACTCCGGTCCGGCGGCTGAGGGAATCGGCGAGCTTGATGGCGGTCAGGGCTTTGTAGATGGTGTAGAGGGGGCCGGAGAACAATCCGACCTGCTGCCCGGTCACGACGGCGCACGCCTCTTCCAGGACCAAGGCTTCGATATTTTCGAGGGTCTTGGATCCGCATCCCCAGCTTTGGTTTTGCTCGCGAAGAATTTTGGCCAGGGTTTGCCGAGAATAGTCGCGCGACTTCAGTCGCGCCATCTGGTGTTCATAGGCGGCGGGATCACGAAAGTCGCCGTTGAAGAACTCGCGAACCTCGTCATAGGCGAAGGTGTAGTCGCGAACCAGGGGCGACAGCGAAGGCAGGTCGGCTACCGAGATCCGCATCAAAAACGACCCACCTTCCTCCTCCGGATCCCGTCGATCTCCATCATTCGAAGGCTTTCGTAAAGGCGTAGAAGACGGCGATGAGCACAACCAGATTCCCGAGCACGAGGATGTACAGGTTCCTCCATGACGAAACCAGAGGGGGCCTGCCCTCGTCGTCCCTTTCGATCTCCCGGTTCTCAGTCTTCATACACTTTGCCTGACGAGATGACATTTGCAAGGAGTCGATAGGCGCCCGGCACGCCTGCCGGCAATTGGCGGAACCAGGAGATTCCGGAGTAGACGAACACGCCGTCGCCGAATCGTGCGAACACGAGACCGCCGGCCGTGTCCGGTTCCCCCGCGTCGTGAAAGGCCAAGACGGTCTCGTATCTGTCATCCCACTCGGTCGCGAAGTACAGACCTCGTTCCTGCACCCACCCTTCGAAGTCCTGGCGGGTGATTCTGTTGGGAGAATTCAAGAGCGGGTGATCAGGGGCGAGAATCGTGACCGGAGCATCCTCCTCGCTCACCCGGTCGCGCCCGATGGTCAGCGGATAGGGTCCGATTTCCTCGGTCAGCAACCCGCGGGACACGTTGTACTGAACGATCAGCGTCCCGCCGTCCTCGACATACTGGAGCAAACGAGGCTGCGCGACCACGAGTCGCTCCCGCGTGTTGTAGGCCCTGATTCCCGCGACGATCGCATCGAAACGAGTCAGGTCACCGCTCTCCAACTCTTCATCGGTCAGCAATACGACGTCATAGCCCAGATGCCGCAGAGCGTCGGCCACCTCGTCTCCCGAGCCCACGATGTAGCCGATCGTGTCGCCCCGCCGTTCGATATCGAGCTTGACCACCTTGATGGTGCTTTCGGGGAAATACACCTGTTGTTTGATGTGGGGATGGGTGATCGAAACCAGAGCGCGGGAGAAAACCACTCCCTCGACCTCGGCCTCGGCTAGATAGACGGCATCGCCGGTGTCATCGGGTGGTGTGACCTCGAAGGTGAACTCGGCCTCGTCATACTTCTCGGACAGCGAAAAAGGAATACTCTCCGGAACCACGCGCCAATTCGAATTTCCCGCAAGCCGCAGCGTGCCCTCGACTCCCGGCGAGTTCGCCTTCACCCTGACACGGAGTTCCTGCGGGCTGGTGTCCGCGAATACCCTGACCTCGTCCTCGATTTCCACCGCGACCGCCGGGCGAACCTCGAACAACCTGTAGGACTCGCCATCGACCCTGTCCGTCCAGCGGTAGTAGACCGGGACCAGAAACTCCAGGTCTTCCCCCAGAGTGTCCAAAACGATCTTCGCCTGCAGGGAGGGCGCATTCTCGGCCGCACCGATGAGCGATTGATCCGAAACCGAAAACAGCGCCTTCTCGGGGCTGTCTCTCAGCCAATACGGCTGAGACGTGGGAAAGCCGCGTGGAATCTCAATCGAGCTTTCGATCGTGTGCGGAGTGTTGTTCTCGAGCACCGCGTCCCGGGCGCCGGATGTTTCCAGATCTGCGAAAGAGACGCTCTTCAGCCTGAATGGATGGTCCGAACGATTGACCACCGTCGTGTTGACCGTCACGGCGTCTCCGGGAGCGGCGGAGAATTCGGTCGAGACGGCCTCGATCCAGAGCCCTGCACAGGCCTGAATGAGCCCGAGCAGCTCCTTCAACTTGACCTCGACCCAACCCGACGGCTCCAAGCTCTTCATCTCCGAGTAGGCTTCGAGGAGTTGGGGTAGGGACCGCGCCGGATCTCGCGGATCGAAGCGCTCGGCGATCGCCGCCAGCTTCACCCCCAGGTCGCTCGCACCCGGCACGCGAGTCCAGGAGGTATCGATTCCCGCCAGAAGTTCTTTCCCCGCGGGCGGGCCCTCAACGAGCTTGAAGTACTCGTACCGGGTGCCCCTCCGTCCGGCGGCGCCGAATCCCTGGCTCTTGTGCATCGAACGGCTGGTGGCGGCGATCTCCGAGTACGAGGCTCCCAGCAGGGGGTCGAACTCACCGACATCAATGCTGATCGCCTCCGCTTGCTCCTGCTCGCTCAGCCGCCACCCGTTCCATAACAACCTCTTCGCCTGCCAAGGCTCGACGCGATCGAGTTGTTCGGAGAATTTCTCCGGGTCGGCGGCCGCGTGGAAGGCTTCGCGCGCCAGCAGACCGGAGGCGGTGTGGTGGCCGTGCCCGCTCGACCTGTCCATCGGAAAACGGGTGATGATGACGTCCGGGCGGAACGACCGGATGACCCAGACCACATCCGCCAGAACAGCTTCCTTTCCCCAGAACGCAAGGCTCTCCTCCGGTGTCTTGGAGTATCCGAAATCGACGGCACGGGTGAAATACTGTTCCGCACCGTCGATCCCACGAGCCGCCAACAGCTCCTGAGTCCGAATGATCCCGATTTCGGCGCCCCTCTCCGAGCCGATCAGGTTCTGGCCGCCGTCACCCCGGGTGAGCGACAGGTAGGCGGTCCGCAGCTTCATCCCCTTCGAAAACGCGGCCAGAGCGGCCGTGTTCTCGTCGTCCGGATGGGCGGCGATGTAGAGAACGCTGCCCACAACGTTGAGTTTTTCCAGACCCAGCTGTATCTCGGCGGCGTTGGGCATCTCGATCCGCTGCGCCTGCGCCGGCGCGCTCAGCACCAACGCCCCCAGGAGAAGGATGCAAGAACATCTGTCCACTCGTCTCTCCCTATCCGATTCGGCCCTGCCCATCTCGAGCTCATCGAAAGAAGCTCCCCGGCACTGAGGCTTTCCGTCGATTGCTCGAGATCAGCCCGCGCGCCGGGAAGCCGTCCGACCGCATGCGGCGGAATTCGCAACGACTCCGATCGGGACGGTGTCCGCTACTCGGCCACTTCGATCGTGAACGGGACCTTCAGCTTCTCCCATTGAAGAAACGCGACTGCTGATGTTCCGGCCAGGTCGTCGAAACCAAAGCGCATCCACTCCTCGAAAGGCGCCTCGACGGGCGTCACCGTCAGGCGGAGAGCATCCTCGGCCTCGTCGTAGTCATAGCTTCCCCAACCTTCGCTGTTCTTGTTGAACATCACGGTCCAGTCTTTTTCGGAGGGGATCATGTGGATGCTGTACTTCCCTGCCGTGAGCATCTTCCCATCGATCAGGACATCGTTGGAGATTGTGATGGTCGTCTTTTCGTTGGCGCCGGCTCTCCAGGGGAAAGGCTTGTCTTTGGAGTACTTGTTGCCCGGGTTCAGACCGTACGGTACGAGGTCGCCCCAGATCTTCCTGCCCTTCACACCCGGCCTGCTGAAGTCGATGGTGATCACGGTGTCAACGCCCAGGGTCTGGGAAACGCTCGCCTTCAGGCTGGCGCGGACCTTCTTTTCCTGCGCGAAGGCGGTGTCCGACACCACCAGTCCGACTGCCACGACGAGAACCAAACCGAGAACAAGATTCCTTTTCATGATTCCTCCATTTCAATCGATATCTTCTCTCAATTGCGCCAATGAGACTAGCACAGGACCATTCCTTTACAGATGGGTGACAGGTTCACATTCGTTGAATGGCGGTCGGCGTCTCCGGTTACCCCACCGCCGGCCGGAAACTCTCGATGAAACCTGCATCGATCCAGTAGATGTCGATGTCCGGACGCCCGGAGCTCGGAGTGACGCCAAGCTCTTCTCTGATGGCGGAGGTGCCCGCGATGGCTTCCGCTTTCGGCCGATTGCTCGTGAAGAACAGGTATTTGCCGTCGCGCGATACGCTCGGACAGAACTCGAGGTGTTCGGTGTTGACCGTCTCTCCGAGGTTCACGGCGCGTGTCCAGCCTCCGTCGTCGGTCCTGAAGCTGATGTAGAGATCACCGTTTCCGAATCCGCCGTCCCGTGTGGATGTGAACACCAGGTAGTCGCCGTCCGGCGAAATGCACGCATCGGTCTCGTTCTCTTTGGTGTTGATCGATGCACCGAGGTTCTCCGGCACTCCGAACCCGTCGTCAAGAGGC
>JARFRM010000058.1 GCA_029287235.1 Thermoanaerobaculales bacterium | reverse complement strand
CAGCACCCAGCTGTGATTTCTCATCTCCGGGTGCTCAACGTACTGCAGAGTACGCCTCCGCGCCCGAAGATGAGAAATCCCAGCTGTGCACAGCGCCTCGACGCCCTCGTGACGAAAATTGGTGAGAAGGTCGGGCTAGCCTGTTCTACAACTCCGCTCAGCGCCGATTTCGAGGGCGGACTCACAGGGGTTGACGGATTCTTCGGCCCCATGACCACCGCACCAACTTGATGAAGACCGTGTCGCCCGGACCCAGCGTCTCTGCCGCGTGTTGGATCGTCGCCCATGGCTGGCTGGCCGATCCCGGCCAACCATCGGAGCCCCCCGGCGCCACATAGTAGGTCCCGGCATGTGCGATTCGACACACAGTCAGGACCAGAATCGGCAGGACCGCCCACCTCAGGGACCCGATCATGGTGCACTCCTTTCTACTCGATCAACATTGCGGATTCCAGTCACGCAGCAACCCTCTCTGACCTCCGGTTATGGCGACACCGACGACCATGCGTTGGTGTTCCCCGACTCGAATCCGTCAGAGAACAACGATCCCCACACCATCCTGCCGTGTATGTCCTGGAACGCGGTTCCCTGGCGGTCGTGTTCCCACACGACCAGATACCCCTGCTGTCCTCCGACGGCGGCGGGCAGGGTGGTGACACCCGTTTCGCCGGCGTAGACGGTCCGAACCTGGAAGTGGGGGAAGAGGGTGCCGTTCGGGGATACAAGCGCCCCATCGATACCGAAGGGACCGGTTGTGCTGGAGTACTGGGTCTCCCACACGGTCAGGAACTCGGCGGAACCGCTGCGGCAGGTCACCTCGGGCTCCTGTTCGTCGATCGGAGTGTCGTGAAAAAGAAGCGGCGCACCGTCGGGGACGCCGCCGCCGGTGACGAATCTCCCGTAGACGTCGTTGTTGTTCGCACCGACCAGACTCTGCCAGGCCACGAAGTAGCGATCGGTCCCGCCGCCGCAGGCGGCGACCGATGGCCTGCCCTCCGGGTTGGCCCACCCGGCGATGCCGAACTCGCCGCCACCGAGGACAACGCCGCCAGCTGTCAGTCGTGTCGCCAAAATATCCGCGCCAAGATCATCGTAGGTTACGAGATACTCATTTCGATCGGAGTTGTAGGCGATATCCGGGTTGGTGCGATCGGTCGCACCGGAGGCCACCGTGACGAGTCCTCCGGGAACGAGGTTCCCATTGAGTTGGATCCGTGCTCCCTCGATATCTCTCGGCACTCCGCCGCCGCTGTTGTTCCACACCACCATGTATTCCTGTTGGGCATGCGCAAAGGCCACTTCCGAAGCACTCTGCGTACGGGTGCTGGTCTCGATGGGAAACTCGGTCAACCCGGCGTCCGGACCGTTCCACGGAATCAATCTGCCGTATACATCCCAGTCACTGCCGTCACCGTGGAAATCGTACGACCACACCACCAGATACCGGTCATTGAGAGGATCATAGGCGACGGCCGGTTGAACCCGATCCACGGCGCCCGCGGAGATCGTGAATGAACTCAGAAGGTTGCCTTCACCATCGAGACGTCGGCCGTAGATGTCGCGGCTTCCGCCCCAGAAGTTGTGCCAGACCACGAGATATTGATCGCGCACGGAGTTGTAGGCCACGTGGGGGTTGTACTGCTGGTTGTCGAGCACCGAGACCGGGATCTCCGGTCCCATGGACTGATCGGCCCAGACGGGCGTCACAGCCGCCAGCGAGAGAATCGTCAGGGTGAGGATCGATCGTTTCATCGGGTTCATGGCTACCTCCGCTATTTCGTTCCTCGGCGTTGATTGCTCGTCGGTCGGGGGCGGGTCGCCGTTTCCTGCCCGCGGCGTGTTTTTTCGTGTTCGATGAATGAACGCTTCTCGGAGCGGTTTCCCCTCACTCCGAAACGTGACGGCCCTCACACTCGTCACGCAGGTTCGCTTCCGTGCCGACCGCATCGAACGATGAACAAGGCCCTCGGACGCATCGTGATAATCTCTGGAAGGACTTCCAACGATGGTCAGATCTCCATTGCCCGAGCGGCCCTTTCAGTTCTCAGCCGATGCGGAGGAGATCCGTGGTCACCTGATCACCGCCATGCGCCGGGTGTGTCCTCCATCCATTGCCGACGAGGCCGAGGACCTCGTCCAGCGAGCGATGATCAAACTGATGAAATCACAAAGGCAAATTGAGGGAAAACCCGGGGTCGGCGCGTCCTATTTATGGCGAGTGGCGTATACCGCCGTCATCGACGAGATTCGCCGCCGCGACCGCCGCCGGGAGGTTCCCTTGATCGAAAACAGCGCCGTTGCGATTCCAGCAGCCTCCGAACCCGACCCCGAGCACGAGGCGGCCTCGCGCGGCATCGGTGACGCCATTCGCGACTGTCTCTTGCAGATGGCGGCCTCGCGACGGCGTGCGGTGACCCTGCATCTGGTGGGCCACACAGTCCCGGAGATATCGCGCCTGCTCGACCTGGGATCGAAGCAGGCGGACAATCTCGTCTACCGCGGGATGGCCGATCTCCGCCACTGCCTCTCCGGCAAGGGAGTCACACCATGACCCGTCCATCGCGCGACGAACTCGAGCGCCTTCGGCAGGCGTTCACGGAGGTCTCGGAAACCGACGAGCACGAAGACGACGCCCCTGATCCCGGCAGAATCTGGCAGGCGGCGCGCGGGGAACTGACGGCAACCGAGATCAAGGAGATGGCGGATCGGGCGAGTCGCTCGCCGGAGACCGCGGCGGCATGGAGGCTCGCCGCCGAGTTCTCACGTGGACTCGATTGTCAGAATGTTGGTTCGGTCGTACCCATCGAGCGCCGGCGCCCGGTCCGATGGGCGCTGGGTCTGGCGGCAGCTGCGGTGGTGCTGATCGGGATCGCTGTCCCGCTGTACATCTCGTTCTCGCCGGATCCGGGTCCGACCTACCGGGCCATCGATGCGGTGGAGATCGCGAGCGAGCTGCAGCCGGAGACGGCCCTGGCTCGAGGTGCGTTCGAGCTGCGGTGGACCCCGACCGGTGAGGGGTCGCTCTACGACATCGTGATCACAAACCCCGATCTCGCGGTGCTCGACCGAGCCTCCTTTCTCGAGGAACCCAGCTACCTGGTCCCATCCGCGGCGCTTGCCGACCTCGCGGATGGCTCAGAGGTGTGGTGGAAGATCGATGCCACCCGACCCGACGGGGTTCAGGTCTCGTCGCCGACCTTTGTCACAAAGGTGAAATGATCGGTGCCATCTCAAGCCGCGGGAGCGTGTTGTTGTCGATCGTCCTCTTGTGCCTGCTCACAGCGACCCTCGGATCGATCGAGGCGGTGGAGATCAACTCGGTCGACGACTGCCGCGAGTTGGTGAGGCAGTACCCCGACAACCTCGAGGCTTACCGAAGCTACTGGGTGTTGGCCCGCCAGCGCAACCAGTGGGAGCAGGCCATCGACGGGCTCGAAGCGCTCCTGGCCGATGACCCCGGTCAGCCGAGGGCCCTGCTCTATCTGGGAATGATCTCCAGTGATCGGGGCGAACCGAACGTCGAGGATCTCCTGACGCGGGCGGCGGATGGCTTCGCCGCCGAGGGTGAACCCGTCGGCGAGGTCTACTCACGACTCGGTCTCGCTCACTGGTTCGATCTCCGCATGAGGGTGGATGACTCACGCCGGCAGCGAGAGCTCGCCCTCGAAGCGGCGAAGGGATCCAACGACCCGCTCCTCGCAGGACGGGTCCAGCTCGCCCGTGGGTGGAAGGCGGTCCGGGACCACGACTTCGCCACCGCACGCAAGCTCTTCCTCGAGGTCGAAGAGATCGCGTTTCCCGACGGCCCGTTTGATGTTCGGGTCAGTGCCGTCGATGGCCTCGGCTACACCGACTGGGCTACCGGGCGCTACCGCTCCGCGATGGCCCAGTATCGCCGTCAGGCAGCTCTCAACGCGGCAGGTGGCGACATTCATCAGGAGAAGGGTGCGTTGTACAACGCCGCGCTCATGGCTGGTCACCTCGCCCAGACCCCCGCCGATCTCGAGCGCGTCGAATCGGCGGCGGCCGACGCCCTCGACGCCACCCTTCGCTCGGGAGACCGGGAACTCGAGGCGAGAATCCGGCTGATCCTGGCGGAGCCGCACGACGGGGCCCCGACGCGCCGGCACCAAGCGTCGAAGGCCCTGGCGGCGGCCCGAGCGGCGGGGATTCCCGAACTCGAGATGCAGGCGATCCGGGCCCTCGCGGTGCATGACCTCGAGGCAGGACTGGACGTCGCCGATGCCATTAGACGCATCCGGAGCGCTGTCGCGCAGGCGCAGACAACCGGGAGCCTCCACGAGGAGATCGTCGGGCGGCTGGTTCTCGCGGGCGCGCTGCAATCTCAGGGCGAGGGTGAGGGCTGGATGCCGGAATCACTTGCCGCTCTCGACCTCGTCGATCGTCTGAGGACCCTGCAGACCGAAGATGAGGAGCGCGCGCGAATCGCATCGACCTGGTCGCACGCCTTCTACCAGCCCATCGGCCGGTTGCTCGAAACCGGTGACATCGAAGATCGCGAGCTCGCACTCGAGCTCATGGAGCGACTCCGAAGCCACGGTCTGGTCGATCTCCTCGAAGCGGCCGGCGCCCAGACCCCCGAGTCGATCGACAACCCACCATTCTCAGTGGCGGCGGTTCAGGCCGCTCTCGCCGAGAACCAGGTATTGGTCTCGTATCAGCTTGCGGATCGATTCGACATCCGCGGCAGACCGCAGGGCGGGGCGTGGCTCATCGTCATCACGCCTCGGGACTTCACCTCCCACCCTCTCCCGGATCTCCGTGATATTAGCGCTGCGGTCGATGTCTACCTCGGTCTTGTCCGGCGGGGAAACCCCCGAGAGAGGGACGCCGCCCATCGTCTGTTCACCATGCTGCTGGCTCCCGTGTTTGGCGAATCGACCGAACCGATCGCCTCCCTGGTGGTCGTTCCGGACGGGGTCCTTGCCGGGCTGCCGTTTGCTGCACTGCTCCCGAAGGCCGACGGACCGCCCCTGGTCGATGGAACCTCCATCTCGCTGGCTCCGTCGGCGGCAACTTGGCTGGAACAGCAGACTCTGACCGAGGTCGAAACCGGAACAGGGTGCCTCGGCATCGCCGACCCGGAGCTTGACGGCGGCGCGACCGATCATGCCCCTCTGCCCCACGCTCGAGCCGAGGTCCGGCACGCGTGCCGCCTTGTCGGTGGCGGCAGCCGGGTGGTCGCCGGAGCCGCCGCCACCGAGGCTGCGGTGAATCAGATGCTCCAGAACCCGTTCGAGGTGGTGCACTTCGCCACCCACGCCGAGGTCGACAACGCAGATCCCGCACGGACCGCGATTCTGCTCGGCGGCGAGGACTCGATTCAAGACGGTCGCCTCAGTATCGCCGAGGTCTCGAACCTCCGGCTCGACGAGCCCATCGTGGTTCTCTCGGCATGCCGGTCTGCGGTGGGGGTCATCCTGCAGGGCGAGGGTGTGCTCGGACTGACGCGGGCGTTTTTCGAGGGCGGCGCCCGAACGGTGGTCGGCAACCTTTGGCCGGTCGACGACCGCGACGCCTCGATCCTCATCAATCGTTTCTATCGTCATCTGGTCGACGGTTCATCCGTCTCGGACGCACTCGCCGGTGCACAGCGCGAGCTTTGGGCCGACGGTGAGCCGACGAGGGTCTGGGCCGGGCTTGTGGTCCTGGGAGACGGCGATCATTCACTCACGCCCGGATGGCGTGCTCCCATGAGGTGGCCGGGAATGTTCATGTCCGCAGCGGGCGTCATCCTGCTGATCATCATCTTGACGAGATTCATACGGCTTCAAATCTCGAACAACTGAGCAGGTACCATTTCCTGAAGCCCGGCACCCATCCTGCCTTCCTGCAGTTTTCCGAAGACGACGACCACCGCGTGGTGTCGCCGCTCTCGAAACCATCCCAAAAGACACTGGAGACGTCGAAGAACGTCATCCCGGCTGCGTGGTCGGCGCCGAGCACACAATCCGGGTCACGATGACGGTGAGCGTGACCGACGACACCGCCGCGGTGGAGGCGTCCTTCTCGGTGCCCTATGTCGAATGGGGCCTCGAGGACCCCAGCACCTTCTTGCTTCAGGTCGGCAAGGATGTTCCGGTGACGGTGCGAACCGAGGGAGCCACCCTGACCGGGGTGACTCCCCCCGCCACACAGTCGCGCGGGCTACGGGACCGTCGCGTCCCACTCGCCGGCGTCGCCCATTTCGAAACCGTCCTCGAAGATGGCGCCGTCGGCGGCGAAGCTGACCCGGTCGAACGCCAGGGAAAAGACCGATGGCTGCACCGGATCGGCCTCGGCCACCAGCGCCACCCCGACCGACACCGCCCCACCGGCGGGTCGTCCGGCCGAGGTGACGGGGATGAACCCGCCACCGGTCGAGGCCAGCAACGGCGAAGCCGCACGCGTCTCGAGGACGGCGCCCGTGCAGCCGACACCGGCGAAGAAGCTCAGCTCGGCACCAGCGCGTGAGCCGTCGGCGGCAACCGGGTCCATCCTGACCAATGCCCGCAGGGTGATGCCCGAGGACGCCTCCGAAGGCAGCTCGACACAACGGTTCAGCTCGAGATGAGCGCCGGGCCCCGAGGTGTTGGTCGCCTGGGCGGAACCGGACCAGGACGATCCTTCGCCATCCGCGGCGACAAACGCGAAGCCCGAGCCGGCCGGCGACGCGTCAGTCCACCCCGCAAGGGCGAGATCGAAGTTGGGGTTGGTGAGTAGATCGGTCCGCAACACCCGGAAATCGAGCAGCAGATCGTCGCCTCCGGAGCCGTCGCCGTCGCCGTCGAGCGCGACACCGTCAACGCTGGAGAGTCCGCCGGCACAGAGGATCAGGCGCCACCTTCCCAGAGCGAGACTCCCGTCGGCATCCACCCTCGCCGCCGCCGTCCGACTCGGGCCGTCCCACTCGACCCCCGCCAGGGGAAGAATGTAGTCGTCCCCTGAAGGTGGATCGCAGTTGAAGGTCGTGACCGTCCCGTCGGGGCCCGAACCGACCACCCGGTAATTGCCCGGGTTGGTGACGTCCACCGCCGAAGACGAACCCGACGGGTCGAGCATGTCGTTTGAGAAGGCCACCTCGAAGACGGTCACCGGGTGTCCAAGGCCCTCACCATCCGACAGGCCACCGCTTCCGGCGCGGGCAACGGTGTCGAGACCGACCACACGCGGCGGCGCCGGCGATACCTCGACGAAGAGCGAGTCGGCGCCGACACCGCCATCGTCGTCCTCCACGTCGAGGGTGACCGTGTAGGTCCCCGCCGCCGCGAAGACGTGTGTCGGCGTGAGTGTTGTGTCGTCGCTGCCACCATCACCGAAGTTCCACACCCAGGTGTGGGTGTCGAGAACGCCCGGGTCGGTGAAACCTCCGCTGAACTCCACCGTCTCGCCGACGAGCACCATTTGGCCGGGCCCGGCGTCGACGGTGGGTGGCACGTTGAGAATCGTGACCGAGGTCCAACCCTCATCGGTGGAGAGCCCATCGCTGACCGTCACCCGGATGTCCACCGGGGCGTCGGCGCCGAATTCGTCGTCGTCGTAGACGTGCATCGCGTTGTAGGTCGTGGTCCCCGCGGGTAGCGGAAGCTCAGTGGTGGCGCCGTCGCCCCAGAGGATTGTCACGGTGTGGCTCGCTGTCGGCGGCGGTTCGGTGAACGAGCCCGAGACCAACACGCTCGATCCCTCGTCGAGCACCGATGGAGTCGCCGACACCACCCCCAGCCCCGGCCCACCCGTCGAGGTGCATCCCGCCGTGGCGTCGAGGTTCGGCAGTCCGGGAGAGACGCATCGCAGCGAGACGTCGTTGGCATTGTGGTTGGTGTCGGTACCGTCGGGGATCCGCGAGAAGGACATGAAGTCCTCGACTCCCGGGTCGTCGATACCGACCCCGGTGCCCTCCGTGTATCCCTCGGGGGTGTCGCCCTCGTAGCTGACGGTGTCCTCGAGGATACCGGTCAACCTGACGGCCACCGCCGCAGGCCCGTCGTCGGGCAGGCTGAAATCGTCGTACGCGTCACAGACGGGGAGGGTCGAACCGGTCGGGCACAGCACGAGCCGACCCGAGGCCGGAATCGACATTCCGCGGATCGCCGGAGTGAAGAGGACATCGGCAAAGCCGCCGCTCCCGTCGACGACGTCGATGCTGGTCAGCTCCATGGGCATGTCGAACGGAAATGGGTTGAGGAGCTCGATGAACTCGCCGGCATCCGTCCCCGGCTGGTCGACGTCGAGCTCGTTGACGAGCAGCGCCGGCTCGTCCCCGAGAACCCATACACTCGGCGCCTCGAAGTGACTCTGCGGATAGCCCGACGAGGGCGTCAGCACGGCCTCGGTGGTGACCACGTCGAAGGCCGACCCGTTGGTCGTCGCATCGCCGACGACGAAAGGGGCCACCGCACCTCCGCCGTGGGACAGCACCACCCAGCTCGCACCCGGCAAACCGGTGGCGTCGACGGTCGGCCGGTCGATGGCCCCGCCCGTAAGCCGCAGGTGACGGCCGGCGTCGACCACGAAGAGACCCCCGTCCGAGATGCCGCCGGCACCCTCGGAGGTCCCGAGGATCCGTGACAGCAGGATGTCGGCGCCCGCCCGGACATCGACATAGCCCGCCGGCCCGCCGGAGCCCGTCACCGACACCGATGACACATCGATGTCGCCACCGGTGATGAAGGCCGCGGCGTTGACGATGACGACTCCGCCGGGACCCGCGGTCCCGTTGGCCGACACCGACCGCGCGGCAAAGAACTTGGTTCCGAGATCGACTGCGCCGCCGCGGGAGCGTACCTCGATCTCGCCGGCGCCCGTGGCGACCCCGTCGTTGGCGGTGCAGGTGGTCCACAGCCCGTCGCCGTTGACCGTCGACGGCAGCACGACACCGAGATCGGCGGTGAGCCGGATGTCGCCCCCTCGGCCGGCGGTGCCCGGCGAGCCGTCACCGATGATCGAAGTGGCGTTGATCCCGCCGTCCCCGATGATGATGCCACCGCCCACCGCTGTCATCACGACATCGCCTCCCGCACCGCAGCTCGATGCCGTGCCGCGCGCACCGCTGTATGTGTTGACCGCACCGTTGACGTAGATTGGACCGTCCTCGGTCGTAAGGGTCACCGTCCCGGCATCGCCCGCAACCCCGGTCGCCGTCGGCACCGTCCACGCGCCGGCGTCGGCCGAGATGGCCGCAACCACCAGCTCATCGCCACCGTCACCACCACCCAGGTTGTGGACTGTGATGCTGACATCGCCGCTGGTCAGGGCAACGCCGTCGCCCGTCAGCCTTGTGGAAGTGTCGATGGAATCGAAGCTCGCCGCTCCGACGACATCGACGACGACGTCGCCGCCGTGCCCGGCCGCGGTGGCGCCGCGGCTCATGGTGCTGATCTTCGGCGTGGTCGCGAGCGAGCCTCCGAGGGCGACCGTGACGTCGCCGCCATCGCCCCCAAGACCCGTCGAGGTCCTCGAGAACGAGTAGACATCCCCGAGCCCGAGGGCATCACCGGTGTTGATGGTGACGGCACCGCCCGGACCGGTCGACGCACCATTCTCGGCGAACGAGTGGGCGAGGAGATTACCGACGTCGATGGCGCCTCCGGGACCGGTGCTGATGCCGATGCCTCCGGCCGGGCCCGCGGTACCGGTCGTCGAGGTCGCACCTGCGGAGATGTCCGCGCCGGCGAGATCCACCGAGCCCGTCGCCGATGCCAGCAGAACGCTTCCCCCCCCGGCCGCAGACCCACCCTCCGACAACGCCGATGAGTTGATACCTACCCCCGCGAGGGTGATGTCACCGGCGGCCGTCAAGTCGACGTCACCGCCGATCCCGGCGTTTCCGAGACCGCCGCCGACGCACTCGGTTCTGGTTGCGATCCCGCCCGCGCCGATGGTGATCAAACCCGCAGGCGCTGAGATCGCGACATCGCCCCCATCACCCGTGTTGTTGCCGACGCCCTTGGCGATGGAGTGGGTCAAGATCTCATCGGAGACAACCACATCCCCGGACTCGGCGGTCAGCGTCACCGCACCGCTCGTTGCGGCCGCGCAGTCCGCGCCGAAGTAGTAGAAGCACCCGGAATCGGAGTGGACCTCTGCCACTGAGACCCCACCGGCCGGGCCCCTCGAGATCAACTGAACCGCCCCGCCGTTACCGGCCGCGCCGGCGGCCCTGACCGACGAGTTGGATCGGACCGAGCCGAGAGCCAGCGGCCCGGTCGAGTTCAATATGAGGGACCCGCCCGTACCGCCCCCGGTTTCTCCAACGCTGGCGGAGCTCACGTTCGCCAAACCGGTGACGGCGCCGCCGAGTGTGACCTCGATATCGCCGCCGGGGCCTGCAACGGCACTCATGGAGATCGAGCCCGACCCGTAGCTTCTGCCCGGGTTGACGTGGAGATCTCCGGGCCCGCTGATGACGATCGACCCCCCGGCACCCGAGTCCCCACCGCCAGCGGCGGAGACCGAGGTGGTCGCGACATAGCCGGTCGCCAGATCGCCCGCACTCGTGGTGATCATCACCGTTCCCCCATGATCAGCGGAGCCGCCGGCGTCCTCGACCAGAGACTGGGCGTTGACATCACCGGTGGAAACGCTGCCACCGCCGGCGATCGTCACCGTACCCCCGGCGGCCGCCGAGCCGCCGCTGCGGCCGATGCTCGAGGTGTCGATGAACGCAGTGAGTATCGATCCCCCGGCCGTCAGACCGACCGGCCCGGCGGGACCGCTGACGCCGGCCCGCCCGTCGGCGTCGGTCTGGATCCCGCTGAAACCGAGATCGATGTTCCCCGTAGCGGCGTGGGCGACGAAGGCGCCGCACCGGCCGGCCTGGCCACCATCCGAGGTCGTGCTGGTGATGACGCCACCAGCCGGTGCACCCGGGGTGATCCGGATACCGCCGTCGGCCGTCAGAGTGACGTCGCCACCCTCTCCGGTGTTCCCGGTGCTGCCGTCCGCGGCAAAGGTCCTCGTGGTGATGCCCAGATCGGTCCAGAGCAGACCGATTGCGATATCGCCGCCCACGGCCGTGACGAAGACGTCGCCGCCGTCACCGCTGGGGTTGACCCCACTACCTGCTTGGGAGGCGGTGGAAATCCTCGTAACCACCTCCACATCGCCATCCTCGGTCCGCAGCTCCACCTGGCCGCCATTGCCGGAGGCAACCACGACCCCCGTACCGGCCACAGGTCCGGACCCGGTAACGACCTCGTACACGGTGAGCGGCTCACCACCATTGACGCCGCCGGCCGCTCGGGCCAGAACGGACACGGCACCCCCGTTTCCCGCGGTTCCCGTGCCGGTGATCAGGCTCTCAGAGTAAACTCCATTGACGGCCATTGGACCCCGAGCGTCGACGATGACGTCTCCACCGTTTCCAGATCCCGTCTGGGACCATGACGACGCCGTGATCGTCGGATTCCCCACCAACGTCCCTCCAATGCGGAGGCTGACTGCACCACCGTTGCCGGCTGTCCCGTTGAGGCTGTTCGCCAACGTGATGACGGACGTTGTCACGAGATCGCCGTCCGCGATCACCGATACGGATCCTCCCGATCCTGAAGCACCGCCGGTTGTTGAGGATTGGGAGTACGAAAACAGCTCCGGCACCACGACGTCGGCCTTCGAGTCGATCCAGATGTCTCCGCCGTCCGACCCGTCGGTGTTCGTCAACGTGCTCACGCCATCGGTTTCGATGGCGCCAGTCAGGGCCGCATTCGGACAATAGCGGTTGGTCAGAAGAACCACGCCTTCCGCGACAGTCACGACGACCGAACCCAGGACGATGTCGGCCGAGGCTACCGGCGACGAGAAGGTCGGGCTGACCGAACCGCCAGGTACGATCCGGTCGTCGGGAACCGGCGGGCCTCCTGAAAAGCTCGACCAGTCGATCCCGGCCCGGATGTCGAGGGTGGCGCGGGCCGCACCGTCCACCACAACAGGGGTCCCGTCAGAGAGCACGAGGTCGGCGAGATCTGCGAAGGTGTCCGTGCCGTTGAAGGCGACGGTATTGCCGGGACCGATCGTGTTTGCGGCGCCGTCCGTGCCGGTGATCTCGATAGCGCCGGTCGCGACGGATCCGCCGGCGAGAATGTGGAGCGAGGCCCCTGTGTAGGCGCCCATGGTGACGTTGCGCGTCGACAGCACCACCGGGTCCTTGGGGCTGACGAGGTTGCCGGGACGACCGTCGAGGGTCTCGATCCGGAGATCACGCCCGGCCCGCCAGTGGGCGTCGCCTCGAACGGGCCTGGCCGAGCGGAGAATCAGATCTGCCCCGGAGGCGATCCGGGTGGCGTGATCGTCGAGGGCATCAACATCGATCAGATCGCGACCCTCGAGGACGAGATCGCCGCCCGACCGCAGATGCACCGGAGCACCCGGTGTGTCAGCAAGACGTAAAGCCGATACGGCCACGCTCAGCCCTTCTCCCGCCTCAACCCGGATGCGCCGGCCGCTCGCCGACGTGTCGATCTCGAGATGCCCGTCGATCTCGATCTCGAGCATGGCGTCGATATTGATGTCGCCGTCGACCCGGACGGTGGTGGACGGACCTCCACCGGTCACTCTGAGACCCGGTGCCCGAACACCACCGAGAACGACGACGCCGTCGATTCGGCCGATCTCCAGCTCCACCGGGGTTTCGCTCGCGATGGCGTGCACCACACCGGACGCGGAGATCGGGATCCTATCGGCATCACCTCTGATCGGGACCCCTCCCACCCCCACGGTTGTCAGAATCGTGCCGGCGAGCGTGGCGGCCACGAGGAGAGATTTCACGACGGTCTTCGGACGACGAGAATCAACTGAATGCATGGCGGCTCCCATTTTTCCGGGGCAGATTGAATCAAGCAGCGAAACGGACCCGAGATCAAGGCGACACTTCGGTCCACACCGAGGTGTCCCCCGACTCGAATCCGTCGGCAAAGATCACGCTGGCGGGGTCGTCCGACCATTCGTCGGCGCCGAGATCGTAGGGCCCGAGGTTATTCGCGACCGAAGCCAGATCCTCGCCTCGCGGCTGACCGTCGATGTCCGCCTCGGTGGGGCTGTAGAGGAAGGTGTCGCAGTAGTCGATGGCCGGTGAAGCCAGACTGAGGTGGAAGTCCCAGACGACCGGGTCGCGGAAGAGGGGGTCCGCCTCGAGCACATATCCGCCCGGGGTCGGGAGTCCGAATCCCGAACGAACGATCATGCAGTCGTAGGTATGGCTGCCGCCGCCGAGACCACCCCAGACCAGGGGGTCGTCGATGATGCTCGAGTAGATCTCAGTCGTCGTGTCCACCGAGGCGTTGGTGTAGAACGAGGCTCCACTGCCTGACGCCGTATTTCTTGAGCTTGTGACGAAGGCGGCGCGCACGACGGCCTGATCCATTTGGTAGATCACCGATTCGCCGTGGTTGCCGGCGAGCACGTCACCCTCGAGTAGGAGCTGAGCTCCGACACCTTCCACCCACGCAGCCGAGCCGAACAACGCCTGATTTCCCTCGAGATAGGTCTGACGAATGTCGGCGACACATCCCGCCTCGACGAACAGCGCCCCGCCCTGGTTGGGCGATCCGGTCACCCAGTTGCCCGAGAGCTTCGAGCAGCGATCCGCGGTGTGGCAGTCGCCGCCGTAGGTTCGGTCCATGATCAAGGTCGAGTCTTGCGACAGGCCGACACCGCCGGCGAGCTCGCCGGCGTCGTTGTCGACGATCCAGGAGTCCCTGACAGTCAACGACGAACCGTTCTGGATCCACACCCCACCGCCCTTGAACGACGCCAGGTTGGACGACACAATGGCCGGGTGCTCGGAGTTCCCGCTGAGATTGACGGCGCTCGAGGCCGCAGCAAAGATCCCGCCGCCGATGGTTCCGGTGTTGCCCACGATGCCGCGGAGGGCGCCGCCGGCGAAGTCGTTCATCGTGCAATCGGACATGAACACCCCACCGCCGAACCAGCCGCTGTTGCCGGCCACCAGCCCCTCGAGAATGATGATGCCGCCGTTCTGACAGTAGATTCCACCGCCTTTGCTCGACGGGTTGGTCGCCGTGTTGGCGATCACGGCCGCATCGTCGGCGATGGTGAGGACCGCCCCGTCGGCACCGTCGAGGTGGATTCCGCCGCCGTCGCCACGCTGGTTGTCCGTGATGAGGCAGTCCTGGATGGAGACGAGATTGGCGCCGCTGACGACCACACCGCCCTCCTCACCGCCGGAGATCTCCATGTTCACGAGCTCCACAGATCGGGTGCCGTTCGCGGTGCCCGAGATCTCGACAACCGGGTTGACGGAGCCGCCCGCACCGGAGATCACCGTCTGGCCTCCGCCGGTGGGGTCGGTGCAGCTCGAGTACCCACCGATCAGGCTCACCGACTGGTTGGATATGACGATGTGCTGGGCGGTGTAGCTCTGGTTGCCGGCAATCTTGATGATGTCGAGCCCGGGACCGTTGAGGGCGCTCAGGAGGAGGGCGCCGGGAATCGAGTTGGAGCTGCAGCCGGTCCCCGACCCCACCGTAAACTCGGCTGCACCGACCTGTCCCGCCATCAGCGCAACCACGGTGATCAGCAATGAAGCAGCGCTCAGAAAACGAAAAGCCGAGCCCGTCGAAATGTTCGTCATGATGTCCTCCCATGTTCGAAAAGTGCGATCTGTGAGCAACGGCGTCCGAAATGCGAATGCGTTACAGACGCAATATCGAACTATTGGGAGAAAAGGTTCGATTCGGGTCCCGAACGACACCCGAATAACACCGTTCGGCTTTTGTGGCCGATTTTCGCCTGTTTCGCCGGTTCATACTGGTGGTATGGGCCAAGAAACAGGCGAAAAACGGGCAAAATGCCGCCCGAAAGGCGCCGCCGATTCTCTGCGGTGCAGGCTCCTAGGGAAGGGTTCTCAGTCGGTAGGTCTCGAGCTCGGTCCAGGTCCCGTCGCCGCCGCCATCGAGCACGAGCCGGATCTCCGCTCCCGTCATCATCTTTACGGGCAGCAGCACCGTGAAGTCGTCGGTGGGCTGACGGATAAGATCTGCGGTCCACCACAACTCACGCCCGTCTGCGTCGAGGACCCGCAACCGGTAGTGGTCCCACACGGCCTCAGCCCGGGTGGCGAGGATCAGCGCCACCGCGTCGGACCCGGTCTCGATCACCGGCGGCTCATCCCCACCGCGGAGGGCGAAGCCGTCGGGGAGGAGCTCCACCACCGGCAGGTTGGCCAGGGGGGCAGTCCCTCTGGCGCCGCTTCCGAGAGATCCTCCAGGCATCCACAACGTCACCAACGCCAGCAGACCCACAACCGCCACCGCGGCGGCTGCCAGCGCGGCTCGGCGCCACGCAACCACGGCCCTCAGTGCCGGTGCCCCGCCACGGGGGGCGAATGCTTCCAGCCGGAACGCCTCGCGGACCAGATCCACCTCTTCGGCGCAGGCGGGGCAGCCCGCCACGTGACGCTCAATGAGCTCGGCACCCGCATCCTCTCGGCCCTGAGCCCACTCCACCAGCACCGCAGTCGGCGGGTGGGCCGACGCCAGACGGAAGACCTCGATGGTCTCGGCGAGCTCGGACCGGCAGATCGGGCACCCGGCCAGGTGGGCCTCGAGCTCCGACCGCTCTTCATCGGCCAGGGTCCCGTTGACCATCCAGGGGAGACGCTCGATCGCGGAGGTGCAGTCCATCTTCATTCCCCTACTCCGGCGTTCGGGTCGCCTTATTGTTGCACTCGAGCTTTCGCCGAATCTCCACCGCCCGTTTGCGGCACCTCAGAACACGGACCCTGAGGGTCCCGGCCGCGGTGTCCAGCCGCTCGGCCATCTGTGCGTAATCGAGCCCATCGAGGAGCATCCGCCACAGTCTGACGCAGTCGTCGGACATCTCTTTCACCACCATCGCCGCCAACCGCCATGTGTCTTCCGATTCGACCCTGTCCGCCGGGCTCTTCGGATCCTCGGGGTGGAGTTCCTCGACGAGCTCGGTCCAGCGCCACCGCTTCTTCGACCTCAGCCGATCGAGACAGGTGGTCAGCGCAACTCGTCGGACATAGGCCTTGAGGGTGCCGCGGCCGGCGAACCGTCCTTCCCGCAGTGCGCGGGTGACCTGGAGGGTGGCGTCTGCCACCGCGTCCTCCCAGTCGTCCCCGAAACGCGATCGAAACGACCACGCCGCGAGACCGATCCACTTCGAGATCGTCTCCGCGGCCATCGGGTCGCCGCCCAAGAATTCGTCAACCAGGGTCGAGTCCACTCCAACCATCATAAGAGGAATCGACGCGCGGTGCCCGGTGTTGAAGGTTGGGTGAACCAAAATCGCATCCTGCTGACCTTGCTCGTCGTCGCGGCGTGTCTCGGAAGACCTGGTCCGGGCGAAGCTGGGGACCCGGACGCGCTACGACGCGAGGCCGAGACGCTCACTACCCGCGCCATGGCAGTGATCGAGTCCGAGAACCAGCCTCCGGACGGCGCCGTGATGGCCCGGGCGCGGGACGACTTCGAACGCGCCTCGGCCCTCTGGGAACGTTTGGGTGACCGGCAACAGCTGGGTCGGTCCCTGCGTGGCGTTGCCAACACGTGCGCCCAGCTCAATGAGTGGGACCGGGCGGCGGAGGCGGCCATCGCCGCCAGGGCCATCGCCGAAGAGGTCGGTGATCTCGAGCTCCTCTCCGAGGTCCTGGGCGAGCTCGCGGGTGTTCGTCTCGAACAGGGGCGAAACGCCGAGGCGGAAGCAATCTTCATCCGGGTAGCCGAGCTGGCGCTCGAGCTCGGACAATCCCGTCAGCACCACACGATGCTCCACAACCTGGCCTCCTCCTACGCGGTCCGCCTCGCCTACCAGGACGCCCTCGACACCCACCGGCGGGCGTTGACCTTCGCTCGAAAAGCCGGACTCGACGACAAGGAACTGTCGTCGCTCATCGCCGTCGCCTCGATTCATCTCAGACTGGGCGACCCGGAACGCGCCTCCCGGAGATTTGTCGAGGTTGTCGAGCTCGCCGAAGAGCGTGGGGACCGGAGACGGGAAGCGTGGGCGCTTCGCGAGCTCGGCCAGGCGCAGGTGGAGCTGGGCCTCTCGGACGAGGCGCGACGATCGTACGAGCGCTCGCTGAAGCTGAGGCGTGAGATCGGCGAGACCCGGGGGGTCGGGATCGTGATCAACCAGCTCGCCGGCCTCGAACGCAAGCTCGGCAATCTCGACCGCGCCCTCGAGCTCTATCTCGAGGCCAACGCCGTCGCCACCGAGCTCGGCGACCCTGTGGGAATCGCCGTCACCTCGACAAACGTCGCTCGCGTCTTGGTGGAGACCGGCCATCCCGTCGAGGCCCACCGCCGGTTGGCCGAGAGCCTCGAGACCTACACCGAGCTCGGACTCGATCGACAGAAGCTGAGCACGCTGCGGACGATGGCCGAGGCTAGTCTCGACCTCGGGGAGTTCGGTCGCGGCCGCGACGAGTGTCTCCTGGCACTGGAACTCCTCGAGACGATCCGGGGCGAGCTAGCCGACCCCGATCTCCGCGCCCGCTACCTCGCCCCGCAGCGGGAGATCTATGTGATGCTCGCCACTGCGCTGGTGGAGCTCGACACCAAAGACCCCTCAGGCAACCATCTCGAAGAGGCGTTCACAGCTTCGGAAAAGGCCCACGCCCGGACCCTGCTCGAACTTGTCAAAGCGTCCGGCGGCGGCCATGCAAACACCGATGATGTGCGGTTGGAAGACCGTTACGAAGCCGTCTTGAGCGAGCTCAGTGCGGTGCAGACCAGGCTTCTCGGGGTCGAGATCCCGGACTCGGAGCGAGCCGAAATCGAGGCCCGAAGATTACAGCTCGACGACGAGCGCCGCGAAATCGAGAGCTCGCTTCGCCGCCGCAGCGCACGGTCCCAGGTCGCCGCCCCCGACCTCGAGGCCCTTCAGCGCAGATTGGGTGACGACACCGCGCTCGTCGAGTACCTTGTCGGTGAGCGCAACACGGTGATGCTGATCGTCACCGGTGACGCCCTGGGCGCCCATCTGCTGCCAGGATCGGACGAGCTGCGCATCCTCATCGAACCTCTTCGGGATCTCATGGCCCGTCCAGGGCGCCGGGACCGCGGCCGGCTCGACCGATCCGCCGCCGACGCCGGGAAACTGCTCCTCGGCCCGGCCATGGATCGGCTGAACGGTATCGACCGCCTCGTCGTGGTTCCAGACGGGGTGCTCCACCTGCTTCCCTTCGAGGCCCTGACGATCGACGAGGTCAGGTCCGTGTTGGAGCGCTGGTCCGTCAGCTACGCCCCATCGGTCACCATGATCGAGGCCCTGGCCATTCGCCGCAGACACCATGCCGAACCGAGCCTCTTCGCCGTGGCCGACCCCTTGCTGCCGACGGCGAAACCCGCATTGGAGTCGACCACCGTCACCACGACATCGACCAGCCGCACCCTTGCCGAGGGGCGCAGCTTCGGCGATCTCCGTCCCCTTCCCGAGGCGCGAGCGGAGGTGGCCGAAGTGGCCGGGCTTTTCCCTCCCGACCGTGCCGTCGTGCTCACGGGCGACGACGCTCTTGAAAGGCGCATCCTCGATCATCCCGGTCTTCGGTCGTCCTCCCACCTCCACTTCGCCACCCACGCTTTGGCGAGCTCGGATCTCCCCGAGCACTCCGGCCTCGTTCTCGGTTCATCGGATGATGACGACGGTCTGCTCCAGGCCTTCGAGATCTTCGATCTGTCGCTGGACGCCGAGCTCGTGGTGCTCTCCGGATGCGAGACCGGACTGGGCGCCGAGCTCTCGGGCGAAGGGTTGCTGGGCCTCACCCGGGCGTTTCTCTACGCCGGTTCGAACGCCGTGGTGATCTCACTATGGCCGGTGGAAGACCGCTCGACGCGCGACCTGATGACGGCCTTCTACCGAGGTCTCGAAGACCATGAGCCCGCGGTTGCCCTGGGGAACGCCAAACGAAAGATCGCCGCGAGCCAAGGGTTCGACCACCCCTTCCACTGGGCGCCCTTCGTGATCGTCGGCGGGTTTGAACCGCGGACGTCCTCGACGCCCGACCCCTAGTTGGATGTCGTCGCCGGCGTGCAGGCCGGCAACGCATTGTGTCCGGCCCGGCCTTCCACCCTCAGTGCCGATGGATGTCCTTGTGCATGAGTTCGCGTGCGAAATTTTTCTTGCGTTCCCGCCCACAGAGTGCTATCAATTAATGTGTTCTCAAGATGTGCGTTTTTGTTTTTCGAGCCCTGTCGCTTGTGTTCACTTTGGCGCTGATCTTCTGCGTCCACGGTGCCGAACTCTCCGCCGCTGCGGGTATGCAGGGTATGCAGAACGAAAACGGGTGCCACGACTGCGGCTGCGCGTCCGACTGCTCGTGTAAAGGGCCCGCCAAAGGCTGCGCCTGCTCGCAGCAGGGCGTCTCCCTGAAGACCGCCTGCGGTTGTGGTTGTTCGGAACCGATGCACATGGGCGCCGCGTCGTCCTGGAAGAGCGTCCCCGCCCAGGGCGGCTCCACCATCGTCCCGGAACTGATCTGGTCGTCCCTCCCTGCGGCGGACCAGTCTCAATCGTGGCGTCTCGCCTACGAACACAAACACCCACCAAGACTCTCCTCCTGACTTTTACGATCAGTTGAAATCGGACGCTGCCCTGCCGTGTGCGCGGGTCTGTTTCGTGGTCCTGTGAGGACGTGAATTCTCATACGCCATGTCTCGGGTTCACCGGTGGCGCCGTCCACTTCGGGAGGAGATCAAATGTATTTCATTCGAACCGCCGACGGACCGCGACCATCCGCCGCGATCCTCGGTGGAGTTCTTGTGTGCGTATTTCTCATGTTCGCGGGTCTTCTAAGTGCTCAGCCGCTGACCACCGGGTCCGTCAGCGGCCGAGTGATCAGCGTCGATTCCGGGTCGGCCGCCGGCATCGCCGGGATCGGTCTTCGACTCGATGGCGCGGGACTCGAACAACCGCTCCGAACCATCAGCCAGGCCGAGGGGCGCTTTTTGTTTGCGGGCCTGATTCCCGGATCCTACACCCTCGCCATCGAGAGTCCCGGTTTTGAAGCCTACTCGACGACCCTCGATGTTCAGGAGGGCGGCGAGGTCACCCATGACATCACCCTGTCCGCAGAGTTCAAGGATTCCATCACCATCACCGCCACCCGCACCGCAAGAGCCATTGAGGAGGTCCCCGCGGCGGTTTCGGTCATCGGCAGCGACATCATCGAGAAAACACCCATGACCAACATCAAGGAGGCCGTCGTCGGCACCCCCGGCGTCCTCATCGAGTCCAAAAGTCAGGGGTACGACGCACGCCTCATCATCCGCGGCGCCGGCCTCAAGGCGCGCTACGCCATCCGCGAGGTGATGGTCCTGCTCAACGGGATCCCCATCACCGACCCCGACAGCCTGACCCGGCTCGACTTCGTCGACACCCATCTGGTGGACCGGATCGAGGTGGTCCGAGGTCCGAACTCCACCCTGTGGGGCATCAACTCCACGGGCGGCGCCATCAACGTCGTCACCAAAAGTCCATTCGATGGTCACGGCGGCAGCGCCAGGCTGGATGTCGGCAACTACGGCGCCCGCAACGTCCAGGTCGGTTACACCGGAGACATCGGCGACAAGACTTTCTTCAACGTGAATTTTTCTCGGCGCCAATCCACCAACGACTGGCGGGAGTGGAACGAGTTCGACACCACCCAGTTCACCCTGCAGCCTTCGTGGATCCTCGGCAACGGCTGGGTGTGGGAGAACTTCATCAGCTACACCGACGCCAACCTCCAGCTCCCGGGACGACTCATCGTCAACGACAGATACCACATCGATCAGTGGACACCGTACATGGAAACCGGCGACGTGGAACGCACCGCTGAACCGTGGAAGCACAGCTCGCGGAACTCGGAAATCCTCTTCTTCGGCTCCAAGCTCATCAAGCGCTTCGGCGATGTTCAGTTCATGCCTCTGCTCTATCTCAACAAGTGGAGCCACTTCCACCCCGTCACGGCACGCATCAACGACGCCGACACCTTTGTCGGCGGGATAGATCTCCAGGCGGACTGGGACCACGGTTTCGGAGTGCTCACCGGCGGCATCACGGCCCGTCTCGACAACCAGGACTCCCAGGCCTACACCTACGCCGATGTTCTTCAGACACCGAGCGGGAGGATCCTCTCGACCCTGTCGGACGAACCCGGCGAGCTGATGCGGGACCTGGAGCGCGGAACATCGCTCTACGGCATCTACGCCCAGGAGTCCATGCACTTCGGATCCCGGTGGTTGCTGGATCTTGGAGCTCGTGTCGACCGCATCACCTTTGATGTCCAGGGTTACGAGTGGATCGACTACAACTGGAGCAGCGGCGGCTATGTCGATGGCGAAGGTCCCATCGACACCGTCGAAACCTACACCGCGTTCAGTCCCAGGATCGGCGTCGTTTACAACGCGAGCGACGCCGTCCACCTGTACGGCAACATCTCCGCCGGGGCGCAGACACCCACCACCGACGAGCTCACGCTCAACCCCGACCTCAAACTCACCACGGTGAACAACTACGAGGTCGGGATCAAATCGAGCTGGAGGACGTTCGCCTTTGACACATCGGTGTACTACAGCCCGGTTTTTGACGAGGTCGTCCAGGTGATCCAGGGCTACGGCGAGACCGAGTACGTCAATGCAGGAGAGACCGAGAAGAAGGGTGTGGAGGTCGCGCTCACGTGGATACCGGCGGCCGGTCTGTCCCTCGGCGGGAGCTACACCTACTCGAACTACACCTACAAGGATTTCTCCGAACCTGCCTTCGGCACCAACATCGACCGCAGCGGCAATCACCTGCCCTACATTCCGGAACACTACTACTCACTCTTTGCGGCCTACGTCAACCCGACGGGAGTGTACCTGCGGGCCACCGCAAACTCCTGGGGCGAATACTGGATGGACAACGCCAACACCGAGAAGTACGAGGGTTATGAATTCGTGACCGACCTGACGGTCGGGTGGCAGAATCACCGCTTCGAGGCCGCCGTGATCATCCAAAACCTCTTCGACCAGCGGTACGCGGTGGAAGCGCAAAGGGACCTTTATGGGGCCTACCGCTACTCCCCTGCAGCCCCGCGGGCATTGCTCGCCCGCTTTGCCTGCAGGTTCTGAGGAAGAAGGAGTCCATCGATGAAGAAAACACTCGTCTTCATACTCGCAGCCGTTCTTTCGGTCGCCGCCGCGTGGTATCGGCACGGAGACTCGGCCCACGCCATGGGAATGATCTCCATCAAGGGAGGTCGGGCCCTCCACCCAGTCCACCTGCCGGCCGGCAAGGACCGCTACACCCTTGTCATCACGGGCACGATCCTACCCCCTTACCAGGGCGATGCCCGGGTGACGGTCGACGGTGGCGAACCGGTTCCGTTCATCGTGCGCGGCTCCGACCCCATCATCGATCTCGCGCTGCGCCACCGTCCCTACTTCGAGGACGGAATCCTGACCGGGCTTCAACCACGTGACCGATTCACCATCTGGGTGGTCATGGACCCGGACGAACCCATGTCCGCCGGCAAACGCGACGTCACCTTCACCGATACGGCATCGGGAAGACCGGTGCTCAAGATCCCGGTCATCTTCGGCGGGACGGGGGGTGAACACCATGAACACTGACACGAAGGGTGCAACTCCCGTTTCCTTCTGGTCCAAGCACCGAACCCTGATCCTCATCGCGAGCATCGTGCTTTTTCTGCCGCCGCTGGCGGCCATCATCCAGATGACCGGTGATGTCAACTTCTGCGGCCGCTGGTGCCCACGGATGTTCTTCGTCTGGCGGGAGGGCCAGACCATGTCGTCCTTCCTCATGGGCTTTGTCCGGGCCTACATGGGCGTTGCGCTGGTTGTCGGCATTCTGGCCACGACCCTGGCCTTCGGGCGCTACTGGTGCAGCCACCTGTGCCCGGTGGCCGCTCCCCTCGAGCTCGGAAGCCGGCTGATCCCAAAGAAGTTCAAGCTCAACTTCTCGGCAACCCCGGCGCCGTCGTTTCGATACGGCTATCTGCTGATCTATCTCATCGCACCGGCCATCGGGATCGGTTCTTTGTGCTGCAACTACTGCAACTTCGCCGCCGTCCCGAGGCTTTTTGCCGCACCATTCTCCGAAGGCGATCTGATCTACTTCCTCCGGTTTCAGGGGGTGGTGAATTTCGGTCTCCTGCTCTTCCTCGGGATCTTCGCCAAGGGCGGTCGCGCCTACTGCAACCTTCTCTGCCCCATCGGCGCCCTCGATGCGCTCTCCAACCGATTCGGGACGAAGTTCGGGCGCAGGATCCGCATCGACCACGACGCGTGCACCAATTGCGGCGACTGCTCGGTGGTCTGTCCGACCTGGGCCATCGATGTCACGGATCTCACGACGATCAATCAGCTCTCCTGCATGCCGTGCCGGCAGTGCCAGGATGTCTGCGAACACGGAGCAATCTACTATGGCAAACCGGCGGCTTAAGATCGCGGCCGGCGTCGGGGGCATCTCAGCTGGGCTGGCGCCCTACTTGCCGACCGTCGTCTGCCCGGGGGTCGGGTGTACCTCGTGCTTCGTCTGTTTCGGCGCCGGCGGTGCCGCGGCGTCGGCTCTCATCGTCGGGCTGGTCTCGAGAAGACTGAGGAACTCCGCGAGGGATAGGAATTCCCTTTCGCCTACCTTGACGGTACGACGACGGTCGGCACCGAAACCGTGACGGCACCCTTTTCTTCCCTTCCGTTTTAGAATTGGGATGAGCTCACGGTCGCCGAACGGAGGGAGAGTTGTTGGTTGGCGGCCGATTCCGCCTCCGGCGACGGTGACGCCCACGAAAGACTGAGGGGTCCATACTGCTCGTGCTGAAAACCGTAACGACGTTTGTGATGCTCGGGGTCGGCTTCGGAGGGGTAGGCAGTCTCCCGGCGGAGGATCTCCGTGCCGTGGATTGTCTGGCCCAGGACCTGGTCTTCGCCGATGGCTTCGAGAGCGGTTCGACCGCGAACTGGTCACTCACGGTGGGCGCCCTCAACGGAGGCTCCACGTACTATGTTGCGCCTCTATCCGTGGACTGCATCCCGGATGATCCGGGCAGTGGGACCATCGACGACCCATTCACGAACCTGTACTTCGCCGCGACGCAGGCAGGGCTCGAGTGCGGCGACAGGTTGATTCTGCGCGGTGGCGTCTATCGCAATCGCTACGACGGCTTCAGCCCGGACACCACCGAGTGGGAGCGATTCATCGGCTGTGACGACGACCGGCAGGTCTCGGGGTACGACGGTGATCACACGGTGCTTCCGCTCTTCTTCAACTGTCCGGCGGATCGGCCGCTCGTGATCGAGAACCATCCGGGTGAGGAGGTGATCCTCGACGGTTCCGACGCGGACCTCATGGGAGGGTCGAACTGGGAACCCTGTGAATCACCGACCCGGTGTGGACCCGCCACGGGTCTGTCGCTCCAGAGCCACACCGAGACCTACTACACGACCGCGTTCAACGTGTCGAATGCGGACACGCCCCAGATGTGGATCGACCCCACCCCAAGCACGCCCGGCGTGCGGATCGGGTGGTGGGCAAACACCGCCGAGCAGCAGGCGAGCGATCTCGCCTCCGATCACGATCAGCTGCCTCCGGGCCGGTTCTTTTCGGTCCTCAGTGGTAACCCGATCGTCGCCCGTCTACCGGACGGCAGTGATCCAGACCTGCACGAGGTCCACCTGACCTGCCAGATCGGAGACTGCGGAAACGCGGTGATCGCCGCCACCGAGCCGGCTGCTCACGTGGTGATTCGTCGGAATCCGGGTGGCGGTGCTTTCCGGCTTCGCTATGGCTATCACGTGATCCGCATCGACGCGGAGGCCCACGATCTTGTTTTTGACGGTCTCGAGGTGACCGCGGGAGGAGGACGGGACTACGGCGGGTGCCTCCGAACAAACGCAGGGTCGGACATCCGTTTCTTGAATGGTTCTTGCGTGGAGGTCATGGGGGAAGGCATCGCCTTCTATGGTGGGGGCCCGACCTACGGGCGGCAGCTGTCGAGGATGATCCTCGCCGATTCGGTGATACGGGACACCGGGCTCGGCTGGATCGACGGCGGCGGCCTCGGGTCGAGCCTCGGGATGTCGGTCATTCTGAAGAACTGCAACAGCTGTGAGGTTCGCAACAATCACCTCGAGAACACTTTTCGCGACGGCATCTGGGTCACGACGTCGTCAGACGGGTGCGGGTCGGGATGTACCTCCAATCAAACCGTCGTGGACGGCAATCGCGTGTCGGGAAACTGCAAGTGGAGCGTCACCTATGCAGGGCCCTACCCCCCCGTGATCACCGGAATCGGCGACTGTGCGGCGATCCAGTTCGAGCCCCAGGGCATGGGCAGCATCGACGGAGCCCGGATCGTCAACAACATGATCCGCGGAGCGTATGCATCTCAGAGCGTACGCGATGCTAGCCCAATGGGCATCCTCATCGACTCGACCATTGCCGGGGTCGAGATCGTCAACAACTCGGTTCGTGACATCGGCGGGGCCTGCATCAATCTGCGCCCAAACCTGGCGGCGGCAGTCGTCCGCAACAACGCGCTCGATGCCTGCAGCCAGAGCAACGGAGGCCTGTGCAACGGATTCCCGTGTGATCTGATGGCCGACCCGAGCACCCCTCATGACCACTCTCACAACACCTATTGGGGCGCGAGCCCGACCACCCAGGTGGTCTATCTCCCCGGAGGCGCGGGCTACACACGCGCAACGGTGAACAACTACGAGGCCACAGCGATCCAGCTCCCGCCCGATTTCGAGTCGCCCACCGACCTGCACCTGCAGGCCACCTCCGGGCTCATCGACGCCGGGAGCCTGGATGGAGCGCCATCCACCGACGCGGACAAAGAGGTACGACCGCTGGGCGTGACGGTGGATGTGGGCGCCGACGAGGTGTGCCCCGAGTAGTTCGCCGGTCCCGAACTGGGTGTCGGGTAGACCCGGGCGGTTTCCCGCCCGAACCGATGGAGCGGGCATTGGGACATTGTTGGCCGGCGGCGAGATCCCATCGTGGCGGTTGGCGACGTTCTGCTGTTGTACCGTGAGACACGGCGGCCGGCGCTACGTGCCTACCGTTCGGCGATGGCGAGCGTGGGCGGTTTTGCCGGGGCGGTCAATCCAAAACCGATTGCCGAAGGCCTGAGTGGTGCCATCGGCGCAGCGCTCGACGAGGTCAACAACCAGCTCTATTTCGTCGACTACAACACCGGCGAACTCAATCGGTTGGGGTTGACTCCGACCTGTCTCGATCTCGACACGGTCACCAAGTGCACGATTCATTCCGTTGCCAGCGGCTTCTCCCATCCCGAAAACGTCGTGCTCGATGTCGGCGCCGGGATCGCGTATGTCACCACTCGCGACCCCCCCGGCAGTGGTGGTCTCTACCGAGTCGATCTTGGTACCGGCAGCAAGACCCTCGTGACCTTCAACCTGGGGGATAGGAATTTCATTTTCCGCAGCATCGAGCGTACCACGCATACCGAACCTGAATCCTCCACGAGATTCGCCGTTTGAGACCTCGGCTTTCTCCTCGGCCGCCCATCCTTGGATCACATCCCACATCTCTCGGGGAAACGCCCCCGGAACCCCTTCAACCCCGATTCCGGACACACGTCAACCAGGAATCCAACGTTACAGAACTCGACCGCCCGGATCACGACGCCGCTCCGAGCCCGGCGTGTCGAGGAGGCCCCCGACCCTTCATCCCTTCCGTGGGTTTAAGATGCCGGAGGATCTTGTCGGCCACTTTGTGCTCGTTGATGAACGCGATGACCTTCATCTCGGCGCCGCATGAGGGGCACACCAGCGGATCAACCTCGTAGATACGCTTGATCAACTTCGCCCAGCTTCGACGGAGAGCGCGGGCGGCCGGACCCTGGTCCTTTTTCGCTCGGGTCGAAGGGGAGTGGCCCTCGCCGGGCGAGCATGCAGATTCGGCGGCCTCTTCTCTTAACCGCCGCCTCCCCCGCGACACGTTGGAGTACCACCCGTAGTAGCGTACCAGGTGTCGCCGCGGCTCCGGGATGTGCATGATCACACGGGCCAGGAACTCGGACGGGTCGAAGGTCTCTACCGGGTCCAGGTGCAGCGCCGGGTCTTCGTGACCGCCCTTGCGCCGGTACCGCACCTCCCCCTCCCCATCCCAGCTCATCCGATCGAGACTGATCGGCGGACGCATGATGTGGCGGGCGAGCCGCTCGACCGCCGTCTGGTCCTCGGGCTCGACGTACACCCGGTTGTTGACCGAAAAGCCTGTATGGTGCCACGACAACTGAAGCTCGGTCCGCTCCTCGGAAAGCAGACCCTCATCCTGGAGAAGCCGCATCACCTTGTGACGGAGCAGCAGCTCCGCCGAGTGCTCGTCCATGAAGGGGACCGGCGCCCATTCACCATCCGCCGTCCATCCCCCGCGCAAAACCATGGCGTGTGTGTGCGGCTGCCAATTGCCCAGATCCCCGGACGTCTGCACGAAGGCGATCATCCCGGGCCTGAACGTCACGTCATCCACCGCCGTGCACATCAACTCGAGCACGGTCTCCCACGCCGCCCGGGCGAGGCCGCCCAGCAGCTCGCGATGATGCAGGAAGTACAGGCGCAGCACCTGCTCGTTGACGAAGCCGCGCCAGAACCCGTACCGGCGCTCGAAACGCTCCTCCCACTGCCCCTTCACCTCGTCAAAGTGCGAATCGAACAGGCGGTACAGAGGCGTCGCGCGGGGATTCCTCGCACGATAGGTGGCGGGGTCGATCTCTTCGAACCGCCTTGCTGAGACCGAACGCCGTTCATGCCACCGTCCGAGTCCTCGACGGAGACGGCAGAATCAACGTCATCGGCTCGGTGGTCGACAACTTGACCGGGGATCCCACGACGATCGACCCAATCCATCCCGACCAGGTGGTCGTCAAGCACACCGACGAAACGACGCTCGTCGACACGAGTCACCACCTGGTGGCGGTGGTGGCCCATTCCAACCGCCGTCGTCCATGCGACTCGCCGAGGCCGAGATCCCCGGGGAAGGCGGTGCTGCACTGCTCACGGTCTTCTTCTTCGGCGCGGGAGCCGGCGGCGGGATCGAGGCCAACGTGCAACGCTGGGCGGGTCAGATCGAGGCCGAGGCCGGAACCGAGCCCGTCCGCGAGTCCTATGAGGTCGGAGGCTACGCGGTGTCGACGATCGCCGTCGAAGGGACGCTGCTGCCGAGTCGGATGGGTGGCGGTCCCAGCGAGCCGGTACCGGGATCGAAGCTGGTCGGGGCGGTGGTGGAGGGCCCCGGTGGTCCTTGGTTCTTCAAGGTGACCGGCCCGGCCGACACCGTCACCGCTGCGGAGCCGGCCTTCGAGGCCATGCTGCGCTCGGTTAGCCAGTGATTCGTCCGAAGGTCGACCGGGAGGTTGCCTCGTGAGTACGCGCTCGCGCGAAACCGACGAGCACCTGATGCGTCGCTGCTTCGAGTTGGCACGGCAGGCCGTGGCTGCCGGCAACCATCCGTTCGGCGCACTCCTCGCGCGCGACGGCGAGGTTCAGCTCGAGGCCCGCAACTCCGTCGGATCCGACGGACGAGTTTCTCGCATACACCCTGTCGCGCGGCAACGATCTCTCGACGCTGCGACCGGAGTTTGGGTTCCCCGGACTCAAGGCCGGCGACCGCTGGTGTCTGTGCGCGGACCGGTGGCGTGAAGCGGCGGTCGCGGGAGTCGCTCCGCCGGTGGTGCTCGCGGCGACCGATATCCACGCCCTCGAGGTGGTTCCCCTCGAGCTGTTGAGGACACACGCCTTGGACATGGCATCGTAGCCGCGCGCCGGCCCCGGCCGAAATTCCGGTCGCCGGGCTCACACAAGCGGCTCGGGTCCGGGTCGGTGGGGGCACCGGCTCAGGGCACCTCAAATCGCATCCCGGCGGCCCGCAGTCGATCGACGAGCCGCTGCCCCATGCAGGCTGCCGGGGTGAGGATCCCTCCGGGTGTCTCGAGATCGGCGCCGTCGAGGGCGAGACAGAGGGCCGACTCACCGAGCATCTTCGCTGTCTCGCCGTAGCCGGGATCGTTGTCCCCGGCGACGTGGGCGGTCATCTCGACGCGCTGACCATCGCTCGACGTGGTCCGGCCGTGCAGGCTAATCTTGAAGAAACCAGCCTCTCTCGCGGCGCGGTCGGGCCCCTCGCCCGGATTGGGCAGAGCGACCGTCTGGAGAAGTGATCTGGTCGGCGACCACGCGAGCGCGGCGACCAAAGTACCGACACTCCCGGCCATGGCGATGGCGGCGAGCCTGCCCTTGAGCCCGGCGCCGAAGCCGGTGACCTCGGCGTAGCGGAAGTCGCGTCCGTACGGCCACCCGAGGATCGCGTTGCTCCGGCGAACGACGCGGGTGTTGATCGACGCCATCACAAAGGGGCCGGTCCAGCGTCCGAGCTCCCGGTCGAACCGAGCACCTGCGAGATCGGGCCCGTCAGGGCCGTCGCGCTCGCCCTCCGGGTTGAGGGCGTAGGGGTCGGTGAGGATTCGTCTGATCTCGGGATCCGCTCCGGCCTCGACGACCACGTTGACCAGGCTCGCGACCGTGCCGCCGGAGAAGCTGCCGCGGCTCGCACCGAGCACGAAGGTGATGCGATCGAGGGGTGATCCGTGGCGCTCGCTAGCGGCCTGCTGCAGCATCAGCGTGCCGAGGTCAGAGGGGATCGAGTCGAACCCGCAGCAGTGGACGATGCGCGCACCGGCGCGCTCCGCAGCGGCGTGATGCTCGTCGATCATCGTGCGGATGAACTGGACTTCGCCGGTGAGGTCGCAATAGTCGGTTCTCGCAGCGATGCAGGCGGCCACCGGTAAACGGCCGTGCAGGGCGTACGGTCCGACGGTGCTGCAGACCACCGCGGTGTCGCGGACCATGGCGTCGAGGGACGCGCGATCGTGACTGTCGGCGACGATTAGCGGGAGCTCCGCCGCCGCGGGGTCGATGCCCACCAGCCGGTCGCGGAGCACCTCGAGCTTGGCCAGGTCGCGTCCACCCAACGCGAGCCGCACCGGTTCGGCGGCCGCCCTGCGAACCAAGTACTCGGCCACCAGGCTGCCGGTGAAACCGGTGGCTCCCCAGAGCACGATGTCATGGACGCGTGTGCGATCTCGTCGGTGATCCATGGACTGGGCGATGTGACGGATCCGTGACTACAGTTGGGTCGAAGACCAGTACTGGGAATTGGCGGTTTCGAACCCGTCTGCGAATATATAGTTGACCTCGGTATTGGAGCTCAGCGTGAAGGAGAAGTCGAGGATCCACGGTTCGTAGACACCGCTGCCGTAGGGGTTGTTGTATGCGCCCGGCGAGTAGTTGAGGTCCGTCGAGGCGGCCCACGTGATTCCGGAGTTGGTCGTCAGCTGGCGGTTCAGGTTGATCGCGAACCAGTACCGCACGCCGACGCTGAGTGAGACCCGGCGGTTCAGGTTGAAGCTCAGCCAGTAGAACTCGTACGGCGGAAGGGAGGACTCGAGGACGTAGGATGTATCCCGCCCCGTTCCCGACATCAGAAGGGTACCGGGCAACCCGGAGTCGTCGGTGTAGATGAACCACTTGACCAGCCCGTCCCAGTTCTCCGGGAAGCTCATGCCGGTAAAGTCCGCGATGCCGATGGTCGCCGACGTCAGATCGGCCACGAACGAAAGCTCGAAGTCGTCGGCGTTCTCCGCCGACGTGACTCCAAGCCCATTTGCATGATTCATCGGTCCGTTGTCGAAAAGCACGATGATCGCCTCGGGATCGGTGCCCTCCGCGCTGCATGTCGCCGGAAACGTTGAGACGACGATGCCGACGAGGCCCAGGACGAAAAAAGGAACCCGCATGCCAGCCTCCTATGTGTTGGTGGACAACCGGCAACGAGGTTAGCACAAGCGGGCGAGCATTGGTGGTCACCACCCGTGGATGGCAGCCATTCCTATTGGGGTGCGTTAGAGTCGATGCAGAAATGACGTTCAATCAGCCGCCAGGCTCCATCCGAGGAACGGGAGGCACCGTGACGAACGGCAACATGGTCTGGTTGCGGGTCGCGTACTGGGTGGCGGCCATCGCCGACTTCGGGGTCGCGGTTCTGGCATTGATCCCGGAGAGGATGGTGGTCGATGAGTTCGTCTATCCCATGGGACTGATGTCGGCTGTGGCGTTTTCATGGGGAGTCATGCTGATTATCGCAGACAGGAAGCCGATGGAGAGACGGTGGGTGATTGTGCCCACGATCCTGGTTGTGTTCCTGCTCGGGGTCGCCGTGGTGTACGCAGGTGTGCGGGGTCTGATCCCAGCGAGCCGGAGTGTCGCGACATCGCTGGTCGTGGCCATCGTGCTCGGCATACTCGTCGTCGCTCACCTGAAGAATCGCTCGCCAGTGGAACAACGAACCTGACGGTGTGAGAGGCGGCAACCCGGATGGCTGCCGCCACAACTCGCGCCTCAGACCGGCATGCGATGTTGGAATCGGAGCCGCAATCGAATCGGAGCCAGGAGAAACTTTCTTAACTTTCTTGTGATACGGTTCTGGGCAGAAGGAGGAAGGGTTGCCCAGGTTGCGTCGCGAGACGATCGAGGGCGGGTTGTACCACGTCTACAACCGGTTCGCTCGCGGTGAGGAGGTCTTCGCCGATCCGGGTGAGGCGATCGGCTTCATCGACCGTCTTCACGAGACCAAGGCTCGGGACGGATTCTCGGTTTTCGCGTGGGCCCTGATGTCCAACCACTTCCATGTGGCACTTCGGACGTCCGCCGTTCCTCTGTCGCGGACGATGCACTACCTTCAGAACGGTTTCAGCCGAAGCTTCAACCGGCGATGGCGTCGAACCGGACCGCTATGGCAGAGCCGGTACAAAGCAAAGTTGATCCACGACCAAGAATATCTCGTTCGCATTGTCACCCATATCCATCTCAACCCGGTTCGAGCAGGGTTGGTCGAGCAACCGGCGGACTACGTATTCTCCGGCCACCGCGAGCTGATGGGCAAGATTCGTTCGCCGTTGTGTGACGTGGATGAAGCCCTCATGGTGTTCGGGGAGACAACAAAGGCTGCCCGCCGTTCCTACGCCAGCGATCTCAAACAGGCCATGAAGGAAGACGGGCTTGGCGATTCGGTGGATGCACTTCCGTGGTGGAAGCGGGATCGGCAGCTCGAGGTCGATCCAGACCTCCCCTATGTGGATGTTCTTGGAAGGAGCACAGGACTCGAAAGAAAGTCTCTTCGAGCAGACCAGTTCATCGCTCTAGCGTGTGAGTGCCTCGGAGTGGATCCGGCCGACGTGGCAAGCCGGCGTCAGGACAGCGCGACCGCCCGCCTGCGCCGGTTGATCGCCTCATGCGGTGTCGAGAGATGGGATCAGAGAGCCGGACATCTGGCTGCCCTCCTGAAGAAACACTCGGTTGTCGTGAGCCGATGGGTCAACGAAGCGGGCAAGATCCGCAGCGACGACGAGGAATTCGCAGCCGACCTGGACTCCCTCGATCGAGCCCTCTCAACGAAAGCGATTGAACGCCTCGAGGAACTCAGAACGGCAGAGAGACAAAGTTGAGAAAGTTTCTCCTGGCACCTTTTGTGCTGCGTACCGGTAGATCGAGTGGATGACCTTAGGTGGTGGGCAAGGGTCACGATATCGCTACGCAAGACTGGCTTCCGGGCGGTGGCCACCCTATACCCGCACGGGACTCGACCCGCAGGATCTGTTCGGAAGGTTTCCGAGATGACGGCTCATCTCATGTCATCTCTTCCCCTTAGCCCGAGCTTTGCTCGGCGCACGCCAGGGGCAACATTCGTAACTTCCTTGATCTCCCACGCTGAATTCGGGGTTTCGTAGCCCAGCTCCCCGTTGACCCCGATGTGGATTGCCTGCGAGTGCCGATCCGAGTTAGAATGCGGGGTCAACCAATGTCAAATTTCCTGGGGCCCGCACCGGGATTCGACTATCGATATTTTTGCGGGATGTCCAAGGAGGAAGATATGCGTTGTCTCATGTGGGTCGTCTTAATACTCGCAACGACACCACTCGCCTGGGGGCAGGCAGCGGTCACCGGATTCTCGGGTGGGAGTCAGTTCGACTCCTACTACGGCTCCACGGTCGGAGACGTCGTCGGCTGGCGGTTCACGGTCACCGACTCCGTGCATGTGACGGACCTCGGAGTGTGGAACGCGGATACCAACGCCGCCGGGGCGGGGCTCACCATTGCCCACGATGTGGGTATCTGGGACGCTCAAGCGGTCTTGCTCGCTCAGGTCTTGGTGGACCCGGCGACGGGAACGGTTGTCGGTGACTGGACGTATGAAAGCATCACACCGATTACCCTCGACCCCGGAATGACCTACACGATCGGCGCGATTTACTACTCCGCCGACGGTGACAACTACGTCTCATCGGCCTCGTCAATGACCACGATCCCCGAGGTAGTCTTCTCCAGCTCGGTTTTCCCCGCAGCGGTCGACCTCGGCTTCGTATTCCCAACGAACGACTCAGCCTCCTTTGGGCGATTCGGGCCGAACTTCATCATCGGCACCCCCCAGCAGGACACGGATCTGGCCATCGACAAGACCGACGGCTCGTGCTACGTGCTGCCCGGTGATCCGATCACCTACACCATCACGGTCTCCCACGTCTCGGGCTTGGACGCCATGGGCGCCTTCGTCGAGGATATTTTCCCACCTGACGTCGTCGGCGTCACCTGGACCTGCACACCCAGCGGCATGGCTGCCTGCGCCCCATCCGGCACCGGCGACATCACCGACACGGTCAACCTCCCCGCCGGCGACAGCGTGGTCTACTCGGCCAGCGGCACGGTGGATCCGGGTGCGACCGGCCTGCTGGTCAACATCGCCACGGTCGACGCGCCGCCGGGTATGACCGACACCGATCCGTCCAACAACACCAACCCCGACTTCTCCGCGCTCGAAATGCCGATCTTCTGCGACGGATTCGAGTCAGGTGATACGCTTGGATGGGACGGTACCGGGCCGTAGGACGCGAAGCTTCCCGATGAACCAGGGCTCCCGGGCAACCGGGAGCTTTTTTCTCGGCAAAGAGGTGCCTGGCAAGCTATTCCAACCCGCAGTCCTCAACCTTCGACGGCGACGACGGCATCTTCCACGAACTTCGCGATCTCCTCATCCGAGTAGCCGAGACCATTCAGGAGATCCGTCGTGTCCTCGCCGATCTGCGGCGGGTTGCGGCGGAGGGCGAAATCGTGGTTGCCCATTTCGAGCGGGATCCGCGGGAGCTTGGCGGTGACACCGGCGGGAAGGACGGTTTCGAGCAGACCGAGACCGTCGTTGAGCTGGGGATCGTCGTAGAGATCCTCGGGCCGGGCGATGGGTGAGAACGGCACACCCGCCTTGTCGAGCCGGGCCGTCACCTCGGCCCGTGGGAACCCGGCGATCATCTCGGCGACCGCGGGGTGGAGCCACTCGCGCTCGGAGATCCGATCATTGTTGGTTCCGAGGCGCTCGTCGGCGAGCCAGTCGTCGCGGCCGAAGGCGTTGCAGAAGGCCTTCCAGTGCTTCTCGGAGATGATCCCGATGAAGATCGGGCCATCCTCGCACTCGAATACACGGTAGATGGACCACGCGCTGACCCGCGCCGGCATGGGCGGCACCGGATCATCGGTCAGGGCGCCGTAGGCCATGTGTTGGCCCATGAAATACGCCGCGGTTTCGAAGAGAGACGATTTGATGAAGATCCCCTCGCCGGTCTGCTCCCGGTTGTAGAGCGCGGTGAGGATGCCGATGAGGCCGAACATGCCGCCACCCATATCGATGATGGAGGTCCCGGCGCGCATGGGCTTGCCGGGCTCGCCGGTCATGTAGGCGAGCCCCGACATCATCTGCACCACCTCATCCATCGCGGCCCGTTTTTCGTATGGACCACTGAGAAAACCCTTCATGCTGCAGTAGATGATGTCGGGCGTGATCTCCTTGAGCGCGTCGTAGCCGTAGCCGAGCCGGTCCATGGTTCCGGGCCCGAAGTTCTCCACCACCACATCGGAGCTGCGGACCAGATCCATGACGATCTTCTTACCCGCGTCGGCCTTGAGGTTGACTGCCAGGCTCTTCTTGTTGCGGCTGTAGAAGGCGAAGTAGCCGCTGCCGAAACCTCGAAGGCGGCGAGTGGCGTCACCCACGGGCGGCTCGATGTGGATGACCTCTGCGCCGAGGTCGCCCATGAGCATCCCCGTCGTGGGGCCCATGACGTTGTGGGTGAAGTCGAGCACGCGGATACCGTCGAGCGGCAGCTTGTTGTCGGTCATCTTACTCTCCGTTGGTCACAGCGCCGATGCGTCGTAGGTTCCGTTCTTCTTGAGATAGGCGACCAGTCCGCCCTGGTCGAGGATGTCGATCATCACCTGGGGCATGGCCGAGGCCTTGTAATCGGCGTTCTTCGTAAGGTTCTTGACCACGCCCGCCTTGAGGTCGATTTCGAGTTCGTCACCTGAATCCGCTTCGAGGTCGGGAACCTCGAGCACCGGCAGCCCGATGTTGATGGCGTTTCTGAAGAAGATTCGCGCGAAGTACTTGGCCACCACCGCCGAGACGCCGGCCACCTTGAGGGCGAGCGGCGCCTGCTCGCGCGATGAGCCGCAGCCGAAGTTTGTACCCGCCACCAGAACATCGCCCTTGACGAGCTTGGATCGGAAGTCGATGTCGAGATCCTCGAGCACGTGGTCGGCCAGGTCCTGAAGGTTGAGGGTCTTGGTGTACTTGCCGGCGATGATGCGGTCGGTGTCGATGTCGTCGCCGTAGACGTGGGCACGGCCCGTGAACTTGCTTTCCATGGCTCAGCCCTCCAGTTCCGTCGGGTCGACGATCTTGCCCTCGACCGCGGCCGCCGCGACCACCGTCGGCGAAGCGAGGTAGACGCTGGCCTCGGGGTTGCCCATGCGTCCCCGAAAGTTCCGGTTGGCGGTGGAGACCACCACCTCACCGTCTCCCGGGACGCCGAGGTGTGTCCCGACGCAGGGGCCACAACCGCTCGGCAGGAAGGTGGCTCCGGCGGCGGTCAAAGTTGCGAGGGTGCCGTCTTTGGCGGCGGCCAGAAAGACCTTCTGCGATGCTGCGGAGACCATGAGTCGGACTCCCGACGCCACCCGCCTGCCCTCGAGGATCCGCGCCGCCGCGTGAAGATCGCGGAGCCGGCCGTTGACGCAGGTGCCGATGAACGCGACATCGATCTTGGTACCGATGAGCTCGTCGATATCCACCGTCGCGTCGGGCCGCGGCGGTTTCGAGATCTGCGGACGCAGCGCAGAGCCGTCGATGGTGATCTCTCGGACATAGCTTGCATCGGGGTCCGGTGAGATGGCCTCCGCATCGAAGTCGTACGGAAGCTCGAGACCATCCGGGTGGATCAGAGCCGCCTTGGCTCCCATCTCGATGCCCAGATTGGCGATGGTCATGCGCTCGTCGAGGCTCATGGGAACGAGGGCCTCGCCGCAGATCTCCACCGCCTGATAGGTGGCACCGGCAAAGCCGAGCTTGCCGACCATGGCCAGCGCGAGGTCCTTGGCCTCGACCCCGGGGTTGATGCGACCGGTGATCTCGAGCCGGATCGTCCTGGGCACCTTGAGCCAGGTCTTGCCGGTGAGCATCACGGCTGCGAGATCGGTGGAACCGACTCCCGTGGCGAAGGCGCCGAGAGCGCCGTAGGTGCAGGTGTGCGAGTCGGCCCCGAAGAAGGCCTCGCCGGGACGGACGCGGTCGTCCTCGATCATCAGCTGGTGGCAGATGCCCTCACCGACATCGTAGAGCACGGCACCGGTGTCGGCTGCAAACTCGCGCATGATGTCGTGCAACCGGGCGATCCGCTCGTTGGGCGCGGGCGAAGCGTGGTCGATGACCAGAAACGTACGCTCGGGGTTCCAAGGCGCCTTGCCGCCCATCTCGCGGAAGGCCTTGATGGCCAACGGCGCGGTAGTGTCGCTCATGAGAGCGGCATCGACATCGATGACGGTGAGGTCATCGGCGGCCACTGGTTTTCCCGCGTGGCGGGAGAGGATCTTCTCGGCTACGGTTTGTCCTGACATCACAGCACCACCTTGATGGCGTCGTTTCCGAGGACGCGATGCATGCTCCCCGGGAATTGTGTATCGAAAAAGCCCTCGAGGGACCGGCTGATCTCGGCCACTGCGCGAATGTCGATCCCGGTGGTCATTCCCATCCGCTCGACCATGGCAACCAGATCCTCGGTGGCGATATTGCCCGTCGCACCCTTGATGAAGGGGCACCCGCCCATCCCGCCGAATGCGGTGTCGAAATAACGGACCCCTGCTTGGATGGCGGCCAACGCATTGGCAAGACCTCGGCCCTCGGTGTCGTGAAGGTGGAGGATCACGGGCTTGTCTCCGGCAAGTTCCAGAATCTTTCCCATGAGATCGGTCATGGATCGAGGATCGGCCATCCCCGTGGAGTCGGCCAGGGCCAGCTCGTCGATCTCGAGATCGAGATGCCGCTTGACCAGGTCGAGCACCGCGTCGGGGTCGATGGCGCCCTCGAAACGGCAGCCGAAAACGCACTGTAATCCGCCGCGCACCGTGAGTCCCGCATCCTTGGCGGTGCGGACCATCTCGGCATAACCGGCCTGGACCTCCTCGAGACCCTTGCCGGTGTTCTTGCGGCTGTGGGTGTCGCTGGCCGAGATCGATGCCGCCACATGATCGAGACCGGCATCGACCGCTCGCTCGACCCCCTTGAGGTTGAGGACCAACCCGCTGTAGATCACTCCGGGTCGGCGCCGGAGCCCGCGGCAGATCGCCTCGGCGTCGGCCATCTGAGGGACCCGTTTGGGGTGAACAAAAGAGCAGACCTGGATTCGCGGCACTCCGGCGTCGGCGAGGGCGTCGATGATCTCGAGCTTGCGCTCGGTCGGGACGACGATCTTCTCGCTCTGGAACCCGTCGCGCAGCCCCTGCTCTTCAATGACGATGTGTTGTGACTGGTCGTTTCTCATCTGTGCTGAGTCTCCCGCCAAGCAGTCGCTGTCGAACCGAGAATGGGGATTGTAACGGACGCATCAGGAAACCCGCTCGGCCCTCGAAACCCTTGACAGTCCAGAGGGGCGCGACTAGAGTCATCCTAATGATATGACAATCTTACAATGTCATGCATCATCGTCAAGTTCACCCTGCACACGCGGTCGAGCGCCACGCGGGAAATCGAACCATCGCGGCAGCGATGTCGCTCTGCCGTCGCCACCGAACAAAGGATGATCACCATGCCGAAACTCATCTCGCTCGCAGCCCTGCTCAGCGTCGCCGTCTTCCTCGCAGCGCCCGTTGCGTCCGGCGACCTCAACTACGATCTGAAAACCATGATGGAGTGGTTCACCGGTGAGTTCGACAACCACCAGCAGTACGTCGACCAGATCGAGGCCGAAATCCCGCCCGAGCAGCCCCACGAGTGGATCCACTCGATCTTCCACCCGGTGGAGCTCCCTGTTTTCGGCGACCACGTTTTCTACGTCGAACAGTACATCGAGGGCGACCCGACGAACATCTACCGCAATCGGATCTACTCGTTCTCCATCAACGAAGAGGTCGAGGCGATCCAGCTCACCATCTTTTCGTTCAAGGACCACGAGGCGGTCATCGGCGCTCACCTCGACGAGACCAAGCTCGAGGGACTCACCATGGACGATGTCCGGTCGCTGCCGGGCTGCGAGGTCTTCTGGAAGAGACAGGCCGACAACTTCATCGGCTGGATGCCCGACGGCGCCTGCCGGGTGACCTCGCGCCGCAGCGGGAAGGTCATCATCATCGATGACGATCTGGTCCTCACCAAGAACGAGATCTGGATCGGCGACCGGGCCGAGGACGAGGACGGAAACTACGTCTTCGGCAACAAGCTCGGTATCCCGCACAAGCTCCGACGCAGTCACGATTTCGCCTGCTGGGGTGTCTTCACCCCCGAGGGTTCGAAAGAGTGGGAAGGCGGCACCGTGGTTCGTGGCCTCACCCTGCACGACCAGGGTGGCTGGGCCGACATCGTCACCAACGACCCCGAACCGCGGCACTATCGGCTCGAGCTCGAGCAGCGGGTCTACGCCGGCGAGCACCGCGTCGAGGTGCTCAAGATCGGCATCTATGAGAAAGGCAACGATGAGAGCCTCGCATACAGCTGGGCCGAGCCGGACTCGAAGAACATCGGCATGAACCTGCGCTGGTTCCAGGGCGGGTGCACCAAAAAGTAGAGACGGCAGATGCTCCGCCCCTCTCCCTCTCCTTCTCCCACTCCCTCTCCCTTGGCCGGGATGACAACGGCGGTGATCCTGACGGTTATTCTGTCGACCATCGCCTTCCCCGGTCTCGCCTCTGATTCCATCATGCCTTCCGGCTTCCACGAGGTCGTCTTCTCGGTGAGCGATCTCGAGGCATCGGCTCGCTTCTACCAGGAGGTTGCCGGTTGGAACGTTGTGTATCTCGGAAGCGGCAGCGCCGAACCGGCCGGCTTCGGAGGATTCGCCGAGGACCAGATCGTTCGAGAGATCCTGCTCAAGAACCCCGGGACCGACCGCGGCTATCTCCGGCTTGTGGCATTTCCAGGGGCCGAGCAGCGGCAGATGCGATCCAACGCCCAGACCTGGGACACGGGCGGCATCTTCGATGTCAACGTCCGGGTGCTCGATATCCACGCCAAGTTCCAGCAGCTCCGCGACCGCGGGTGGCAGTTCTACTCCGACCCGATCCAATTCACGTTCGGGCCTTTCGTGGTCTGGGAGGTCCTGGCCAAGGGCCCCGACGGCATCGTCTTCGCCATGGTCGAGCGGGTCCAACCGCCCCTCGAGGGATGGCCCCACCTCCGCGAGCTGAGCCACATCTTCAACTCGACCCAGATCGTCGCCGACTTCGACACCAGCCTCGAGTTCTTTCGTGACAAGCTGGGGTTCAAGATCTATCTGGAACACGAGGGTCCGAGCAAGGAAGCCGGGCCCAATGTCCTCGGACTGCCGCACAATCTGGCCACCGAGATCACCCGCAAGGTGGTGATCCTGAGCCCGGACGGCACGAACTCGGGCTCGGTGGAACTCATCGCCTTTGACGGTCTTACGGGGGCTGATTTCTCCGAACTCGCGTCCCCACCCAACCTCGGGATCCTCGCCCTGCGGTTCCCCGTCGCCAACCTCGAAGCCTACCGACAGCGGCTCGCCAAGCACGGGGTGACACCCATTCAGGGCCCGTCGACCGCCACCATCGAACCCTATGGCGAGGTCGAAATCATGACCGTTCGCGCGCCGGAGGGCGCCCTGCTCGATTTCTACCAGCCGTCAGAGACCGGCGACGCTCCGGCCAAGGAGGAGTGATGCGAGTGCTCAGCGCACTGACCATGGCAGCATTGATCATCGTGCTCGCAGCACCGGCGATTGCCGGAGAGACGACCGCAGCATCGGAGGACGCCGTGACGACCGACACCCCATCTGAGCCCGTCCTGCTCTTCATCCAGGGCAAACTCAAGACCGGCGGCGAGGCCACCTACGGGAAGTACATCAAGGGAACGGGCCCGTTGATGGCCGAGTACGGGGTCACCGTCGATGCCGTGGGCGCGGGTGTCGCCGGCGATCACACCACCGATGCCTGGCCGGTCAACGCCATTCTCCGTTTCCGTGACCTGGCCACCGCCGAGGCTTTTCTCGCCGATCCCAGGTATTTGGAGATCAAGGAGAAGTACCGCGACGAAGCCTACGAGGAGCTCCACCTGAGCTTTGTCCAGACCCGAACGCCGAAGGTACGGACTCCAAAGGTGGTGGCCGAGGAGGCATTCGTTGACTTCAAGGCGGGGCTCGCCACCGGTGAGTGGGGACCGTTCCTCGCCCGTCTGTCGGAGGATTTCACCTTCCACTTCCCCCTCGGTCAGTACCAGGGGCTCAACGAGGGCAAGGACAAGGCCGCCGAGTTCTTCGCGTTTGTCTCCGAGGTCTATGCCGACGGGCTTTTCATCGACGAGGTGCTCGGGGTGACCGCCGACGGGACCCGGGTCGTCTTCGAGTTCAAAGACCACGGTCTCATGTTCGGCAAGCCCTACGCGAACGTGGTGGCGATTTCTCTCGATGTCTGCGGCGAGAAGATCTGCGGCTATCGTGAGTACTTCGGGCTCGTCGGACCGCCGCCCGGAGAAGGTGACGGCAGCTAATTAGTCTCCGTATCCGTATCCGTGCCCGTGCCCGTGCCCGTGCCCGATGATCCTCTCCCTTTCCTTCTCCCTTTCCTTCTCCCTTGCGGCGACGGACCGTTCCATCGCAAGGCAGAAGGAAAGGGAGAAGGAAAGGGAGAGGTCCGCGGCAGCGGCTATCGCGCGCTTTTTCGCAGCGGTGGCACATCGCACCGCTGGCGCCCTCGCCGGCGATGAGCGCACCCCAATGAGGGCTCCGACCATTGTCTGAGCAGCCAGAGCCTTCCGGAAGCCTCACCGGCTACCCGCTTCGCGCGTTCGTCATCTGCTTCGCCAGCCTGACCTTCGCCAGCATGGATCAGGCACTCTTCGGCTATGCCGTCCCGGCCATCCGGGAGGAGTTCGGGGTCCCGCTCGAGACCATCGGCTGGATCTTCGCCGTGTCCTTCGCCATCGCCGGCGCCACCATCGCCGGGATCGGAGTGGTCACCGACCGAATCGGCCGCAAGATCGTCCTCATGGCCTCCACCGTGGCGTCGTCGATTTTCGTCACCCTGCACGCGGTGGCGCCTACTGCACTCGTGCTCGGCGTGTTTCGCACCCTCGGCTATGCGGCCGGAGGACTCCAGGTCCCGGTCGCCGGCACCATCGTGGTCGAAGAGTCGCCGGCGCGATTCCGCGGCGTGCTCACCGGGATCCTCCAAACCGGCTATCCCCTGGGTTGGTTCCTCGCCTCTCTGCTCGCGGCCCCGGTCCTCGGCCGATGGGGCTGGCGACCCATGTTCCTCATCGGCCTCATCAGCATCCCGTTCACGATCGTGATCTGGAAGTACCTTCGTGAGACCCAACGGTTCAAGACCCACCGTTCGGCACTGGAGGATGCCGAGATCGCGAGCCGCGAACCGGCGAAGCTTCGCCACATTTTCGCTCCCGATCTGCGGCGGGTCACCATCGTTCTCTTCCTCGGCGAGTTCCTTCACGTGGCGGCCTATGGCGGCTCCGCCTTCTACCTCCCCACCTACTTCGTCGAGTCCCGTGGCTTTTCCATCGAGCAGTCGACCCTGTTGGTAGGCGCGGCCTACGGCATCGGCGCCATCGGCTACATCCTCTCCTCCTTTGTCGGCGAGTTCTGGATGAGGCGCCGCAATGTCATCGTCATCTGGAGCTGGCTCGGCGCAGCGCTCTTTCTGTGCCTCATTTGGGCGACCAGCTCCATCGCCTCCATCGTTGTGGTCTATGGTCTCGTGACCATGTTCTTCTATGGCACCACCGCGGTGAAGTTCACCTTCCTCGCCGAACACTTCCCGACCCGGGTGCGCGCCACCGGGGTCGGATTTTCCGGGGCGTTCGCCATCAACCTCGGGCTCGCCATCGGGCCGCTCGGGGCCTCCTACGCCATCGGTTGGTTGGGTTGGGACGCGGCGTTTTCGTTCTTCGTCGCGATCCCGCTCTTTCTCTCCGGCCTCGTCTTTCTCACTCTCGAGTCCAGGCCCTCAGGTGTCGAGGTGGAGGAGATCGCGACGTAGTTCCGCTCCCGCTCCCTTTCCCGCTCCCACGATGATCCCTCTCCCTCTCCCAACGTGGCAGTGGCAGTTATCTGTACCTCGCTCCCTTCCCTCCTCAGCCGCGCCGCCTGGCGACGCCTACCAATAGAATGACAGGGGCACCAGAATTCATGTCATCCTGAGCGAGCGAGTCCGCGAGGGAGTCGAAGGATCCCCCGAAAGAACGAGGCCATCCTGAGCGAGGGGCGCGATTCTGAACGTGTGGGGATCCATTCGACTCGGTCGGCGGCCTCCCTCGCTCAGGATGACATGTTGGGGCCGCTCGCGTCAGGATTGGTATCTCCGGCTCCGCGAGGAAGTGGCCGCGCCCCCTACGAGTTGTCGTACACCGTGATCACCTGCCCGGAGGTCCGCCCTTCGATCCTCCTGACATAGGCATTGACCACCTTGTCCATGGGGATGGCGTTGTGACCGGGGAAGAAGTCGCGGTAGACGTCGAGCGAGTCCTCTACGAGACCGGCGGACACCGCCAAACAGAACAAGATTTGTGCCACGACTCTCGGACCGGAAGAACCGCGCCGAGAGCCGACAGAATCGTATAAATACGGAAATACGTGCCAGGCACCTTTTTCGTATTCAGTGGTCCTCTACCGAACGCCGAAGCTGATCGAAGTGCCCGCGAAGATCGACGGCACCGATCTTCGGCATCCCTACTCCGCGTCTCTGCTCTCGAGGTGTTTCTTGAACACCGTCCACGACGTCTCGTTGGGCCGGGTGTCGTCGAGGGGCGGCGGAGTGAGGTAGAGCGGATAGCGCTCCGTCAGGTTCGTGACCAGGCTGTCCGGCAGATCCTCGAGTTCGAAGGTGGAGAACCCGATGACATTGAAGAGATGGCGATCCTTCTCGCCCTGAACTCGTGAGTAGGCGCTGCCTTCCCAGGTGCCGAAGCGCATTTTCCCTTCCTCGACGGTGCCGCAGTACATCTTGCGCATCATCTCGAGGGCCTGCTCGCCCTCGTAGACCTCACTCGCGAAGCACGGCGCGGCAAGTGCAACAACCATCAGGCAGATCACGATGCTCAGGGTCGAAGAACGCATGTTTTCCTCCTTCGTGCGGTTACTCGTCGCTTTCGAACAGGCATTTCCTCGCTGAAATCAACACCCGAAAGCGGGACCAACTCGTCACTCGTCGCTCGTCACTCCCGGTTTCTCATTCTTCATTTTTCATTGTTCATAGTTCATTGTTCATTATTCATTTACCTCAAGCACGATCTTTCCGAAGTGCTGATTCCGCGCCATGGCCTCCAGCGCCTTCGGGGCGTCTTCGAATGCGTAGCGGTCCGCGATGATCGGGCGCAACCCACCGCGTTCGGCGAGGGAGAGCGTCGTGCCCACAACCTCATCGAGGAGCTCCCGATCGCGTTGAATCCGGTGAACGGTGAAACCGTGCAGACCGAGATCCTTGAAGATCATGGTCCGCAGATCAAGCGGCGCCTCCATCCCCGAGAGCAGACCGTAGACAACAACGTGGCCGTCCTGGGCAGCGGTCTGCATCAGGGCTTCGGCATAGTCGAATCCAACCGGGTCGAAGGCAAGATCGACCCCCGCACCTCCCGTGGCCGCGGCGACGCCCTCGACCAGGTCGTTCGGAGTCGGGGCCACGACCACGTGGTCGGCGAGATCCGAGAGCCGTTCGGCCTTTGCCGCCGCGGTAGTGGCTGCGATGGTCACGGCGCCCATGGCCCTCGCCGCCTGCAACGTCACGACACCGACCCCGCTCGAGGCGGCCGTGACGAGAACTCGCGCGCCGTCGGCGGACGCCGGCGTCAGATGACCGACGTTGAGCCCCGCCACCGCGGTGAGAGTGGCGAGAAAGAACCCCGCCCCCTCGTCGGCGGAAAGCGCTTCCGGCACCGGCAACAGGGTCTTCTGCGGAAAGACGGCGGCCGTTCTGTAGGTTCCCATCCCACGGTGATCGATCCTCCCCACCATGAGTCCGACGCGGTCGCCGACCGCGGGTTCGTAACCGCCGGCCGGCGCCTCACCCTCGATCGCGGGACCGAGCTCGGTGATGACCCCGGACGCCTCCTGACCCAGGAATGACGGGCTCGGCGGTGGACCGAAGTAGAGTCCCGCGAGCTCGAGCAGATCGGCGCGATTGAGTCCGATGGCCTCGAACCTCACCAGGGCCTCGCCCGGCCCGGGTGGAGGCAGCTCGTGGTCGATGAGCTCGAGCTTCTCGGGTCCGCCGGTTTCATGGAACTGCCAGGCTCGGGTGGTCGTGGTCATAGGCTTACCTCCGGTCGGTTCTACCGCCGTTGTACCGCCCTCTCCCTTTCCCTCTCCCTCTCCTTCTCCCTTTCCCCTCCCTTGCCCGGAAGTTGCAAGGGAGAAGGAGAGGGAGAGGGTCGGGCCTCACTTCCCTTCAGCTCTCTCCGCGTCGATGACCTTCTTGAAGTAGGTCCAGCTGGTCTCGTTGGACCGGTTGTCGTCCACCGGCGGCGGGGTGTTGTACTCGGGCTTGACCCGCATGAGCTCGTCTTTGAGCACCTCGGGGAGCTCATCCCAGCTCGCCACCCGCTTGCCGGCGCCGTTGTAGATCATCTGGCCGGCGCGATCGCCCATCTTCATCCAGGGCAGCCACTTGGACACCCGGGCCCAGGAGACGTTGGCGTTGTCGCACCCTGTGATGGACGCATCGAGGAGCTCTTCCTCGTCAAAGAAGAAGTTGAACATCTCGATGGCCTGATAGGTGCCGCCGATGTAGTCCTGGTACTCGCCACCGAGCGGGTTTGTGTAGAAGAGCGGGACCTCGAAGCTGAACCAGCCCTTGCCGTCTTTGAAGGTGGCAGGAAACCTGAAGGGTCCCCACTTGCTCTTCTCGAAGTTGGGGTACTTGGAGTTCACCGGGTCGTTGAAGATGTGGACCACCTCGAGCTCTTCGTCGGTCCAGGGATTGGTCCAGGAGTGGATGATCTCACCCGTCTTGGGGTCCTGGTAGATGAGCGCCTCTTTCGAGACCATCCGAAAACCGTAGCCCTTCTCGGGATCCGAGAGCACCTGGCAGGCTCGGGTGTTCATGGCCTGGTACTTGAACAGGAGCTTGTCTTTCTCACCGGGGACCCGACTGTAGACCTTGCCGGTCCACCAGTAGGTCGCGGGTTTGCCCTCCTCGGTGTGGCAGACGATCTTCTGCATTGCCCGGACGGCGTCCTTCGGGTTGTCGAGATCGAGGGTTTCGCCGCCGAACGCGAGGGTTGTCATCACGAGCGTGCACAACAGGAACAACACCGTCTTCTTCATTCGTGACCTCCGTCTTTCATTGCTGTTATTTCTTCTGGGTCGGTAGGGTTCGACCCTCTCCCGCTCCCTCTCCCGGATGGTCCCTGGAAAAGTGAACGGGAGAGGGATCGATTCACAAGACGATTCCTCAACCTTCTTTCGCCACCTTTGTCGCACCGGATTCGATCATCTCTTCGATCTGGTCATCGGTCAGGCCGGTCGCCCGCAGGATCTCGATGCTGTGCTCACCCAATCGTGGTGGCAGATGCCGGACCGAACCCGGGGTCTCGGAAAACCGAGTCGGCAGATCGGGCAGGCGGAGGGTGCCCTCGGTCGGGTGTTCGTACTCCTTCCAGAAACCCGTGGCCTGGAGATGGGGATCCTCGAGCAGATCCTCGAGGGTGTTGACGATCATGCACGGCACCGGGGTTGGGGTCAGGATGTCGAGCCACTCCCGAGTGGTCTTGGTAGACACCATCACCGAGACCTCGCGGTAGACCTCGTCGATGTTCTTGAGCCGCGAACTCAGACTCGCGAAACGCTCGTCCTCGACAAACTCGGGTCGACCCGCAGCGTTACAGAAGATTTCCCAGTGTTTGTTGAGGTACGGAAGGATGGCGATGTAGCCGTCCTTGGTCTCATAGGGCCGCCGGTCCGGGCTCAGGAGCCGCGCATAGCCCATGTCGCCCGCGGCGGGCTCGAAGACTCGGCCGTAGAGGTGTTCAGCCATGACGTAGTTGACCATGGTCTCGAACATGGGCACTTCGATCTCCTGGCCGACACCGGTCTTCTCGCGGTGATAGAGCGCCGAAGTGATCGAGTAGACCACGGCCATGGCGGTGGTCTTGTCGGCGACGATGACCGGCAGATAGCTCGGGTCGGCGCCGGCCCTCGCCTTGAGCATGGCGATTCCGCTCGCCGACTGGATCGAGTCGTCATAGGCCGATTTGTCGCTGTAAGGCCCGTCCGCGCGGTAGCCGTAGGTGGCGCAGTAGATGATCTGCGGGTTGACCTTCCGGACCGCGTCGTACTCGAGACCGAGCCGTTTGATGGCCGGTGGACGCAGGTTGTGGACCACCACATCTGCGGTCTCGACCATCTTGAGCAGGGCCGCCTTTCCGGACTCCTGCTTGAGGTCCAATACGACGCTTCGTTTGTTCCGGTTGCAGGTGATGAAGAGAGCGCACATCCCGGGATTGCGTCCCGGCCCGAGCTGGCGGTTGCTGTCGCCGAAGGGCGGTTCGACCTTGATGACATCCGCACCCAGATCCCCGAGGATCTGACATGCCCACGGACCCAAGACCACGCTGGTCATCTCGATGATTCGAACGCCTTCAAGTGGACCCGACATCTGGCCTCCCTTTCGGTTGCGGCGCCGCATTCTCGACCACCGGTCGAGAGGGCGACACGAAGGACAATCGCGCTTGACTTTGTCCTATTGTTCCGACATTATACTCAGGCATGCCTCGAGATCAACCCTTATCGCGGGTATTGGGTTTTCCCACGAAACCGACCTTGTTGTTCGGCGGGCCGTCCCGGTCGCCGGTTCAAAATCGCCCAAGGAGAAATCCATGAGAAGAATGGACATCGTCGTCAACCTCTGGACCCCGGATCTGACAAAGAACTACACCCCGAAGCTCAACCACTTCTGGCAGAAGATCCACATCCTCGGAGATACCGGGGAGGGCATCCCGCTCGAAGACGAAATCGCCAAAATGGACGCGGCCGGGATCGAAAAAGGTCTCATGATCGCCACCACCGGCGGATGGTCGGGCTCCGACATCTTCTTCGAGAAACCGGTGAAGCGGATCGCCGAGGTGGTCGCCGAGCACCCCGACCGCTTCAAGGGCGTGGTCGGCATCAACCCGACCAACATCGTTCCCGGAGTGGCACGGGTCGAAGAGGCGGTCAAAGAGTACGGCTTTGTCGGCGCCCACCTCTACCCCCACTGGTACGGCAAGGAACCCGGGAACCGGATCTGGTATCCCTTCTATGCCAAGTGCGCCGAGCTCGGAATCCCAGTGCAGATCCAGATCGGCCACTCGGCGCAGCACTTCCTGCCCACCGTCGCCAACCCGATGACCCTCGATCGGGTCGCCATCGCCTTCCCCGAGCTCACCATCATCGGAATCCACATCGGCTACCCCTGGGTCGAGGAGATGATCTCGGTGACCTGGAAGCACCCCAACGTCTATGTCGGGTGCGACGCCCATTCCCCGAAGTACTGGGACCCGTCCTTTGTCCGCTTCATCAACTCCCGCCGAGGACAAGACAAGGTGCTTTTCGGCACTGACTGGCCGGTCATCGACTTCGAGCGCACCGTCAACGAGATCGGCGAGCTCGGGCTCAAGGAAGACGTCATGAAGAAGCTCTTTTGGGAGAACGCGGTCCGGGTCTATGGTCTCGAGGAGTGGGTGTGAGCTCCCGCTTCTTCTACGGCTGGGTCATCGCGCTCAGTGCGATGACCGCGCTCTTCATCAGCAACGGAATGCTCATCGGTGGGATCAACGTCTTCGACGAGTCGCTGATCAAGGAGTTCGGTTGGAGCCGATCGAGCCTCAAGTTCCGCGATCTGCTGACCTTTGTTCTGGCCGGGATCCTCGGCCCCCTCGCCGGCGCTTTGGCCGACAAATTCGGGGTCCGCCGCCTCATGGCTTTCGGCGCCACCCTGTTGATGGTCGGCTTCCTGCTCTACTCGAGGATCCAATCCATCACCCACATGTACCTCCTCCACTGCCTCTTCGCCCTGGTGCTCGTGAGCTGCGGGCTCATCGTCGCGGTGATGCTCGTGTCGCACTGGTTCGTCGAGAAACGGGGCACCGCCATCGGCATTACGCTGGTGGGCACCAGCCTGGGCGGAATCTTCTTCCCCCAGGTCGGAACCTGGCTGATCTCGAACTTCGGTTGGCGCAAGGCCATGATGTGGGAGGCCGTCTTTCCCATCATTTTGCTGGCGGTTGTGGCCTTTCTGATTCGCAACTCACCCAAGGACCGGGGCATGATGCCGCTGGGGGTCGAACCGCAGACCGCAGCCGAGATCGCCAATGGCACTCCCGACGTCGAAGCCGCCGGCCTGAGCTACCCCGAGGCGCTCAAGACAAAGACCTTCTGGGCCCTCGCCTTCGCCGCCATGACGACCTTCTACTCCATCCTCGGCGCCCAGGCGCACCTCTTCCTCTACCTGCGCGACCTCGAGTTCTCACCCCAGATTGCAAGCACCGGAATCAGCTTGCTCTTCGGGATGGCCCTCTTCGGCAAGTTCGGCTTCGGCTACCTCGCCGACAAGATCCAACACAAGAAGGTCTTCTACGGTAACCTCGCGGTGATGCTCACCGGCGCCATCCTGCTCGCCACGGTCAAGGTTCAGTTCTTCTGGATCGCGGTCGTCCTCTTCGGGCTCGGATGGGGCGGGCTCTACACGATGCTCCAACTCTTGACGGTGGAGTGTTTCGGTCTGCGGGCCACCGGCAAGATCCTCGGCACCATCACGGTGCTCGACGCCATCGGCGGCGGTCTCGGGATCTGGCTCACCGGGTTGCTCTACGACAAGACCGGCAGCTACCAAGTGCCGTTCACGGTTCTCGTTGTTCTGATCATACTCGCCATGCTGGCGGCCACCCAGGTTCGCCGCGAGGTGCCCGAACGAGTCTGAGAGGGAGGTTCGATATGTTCGTGGTGTATCTGCTGTGGGTCACCTTCGTCGCGGGAGGGCTCTTCATGGGCATCGCCGCGATCCTCTTCATGCAGGAGAACGGATTCAGTTTCGCCGTCCTCCTCAACGCCGTCCTCTATCTGGGCATCGCCCTCTACGGCCTGCCAAAGCTCTACAAGTTCGTCTTCAAGAGAGGGTGAGCGCCATGCCAGACATCAATATTTTCGGTATCAACGTCATCGAGGTTTCCTTCCGCTGGCTGCACGCATTCATGGTCGCCGGCTGGCTGCTCTTCGACTTCCTCGTCTACTGGCTTCACTTCGACGTCAAGAACCCCGCGGTGCCCCTCGAGGCCCGTCTCGAGCGGGCCAAGATCATGCACGGCATCGACAGGATCGTCGCGTATATTTTCATTCTGACGCTGCCGGTGGGCATCATCCTCTGCTATCTCACCGACAACGCTCCGTTCTCCTCGACCTGGCTGACCTGGAAGCACGTCCTCTATGCGGTGATCGTCATCGACGGGCTCTGTCTGATCCCGATCTCCGGCACTGCGGTTCGAAACCTCAAGGCCATCAAGGACGGCGCCGAGAACGTCGATGAGCTCAACCACGAGATCAAGCACCACATGAACATCGCCATGCCGGCGGTCTTTGTGGTCTGGGCCCTGGTCATCGCCATCAGCGTTCTGACCCTGCTCAACCTCAAACAGCCCGAGGACCAGGAGTACTTCTTCCGCGATGCCTCGGTGGTCACGACGGTGGAGCAAGATCGAAGCTGACCTCAGGACCGCCGGATGCGGCGGTCGCGAAATGGAGGACATCATGATTCCAGCCGCCGAGCGGCCGCTGCCGTATTTCCAGCGCGCCGCGCTTCTCGTCGATGATCTCGACAAGGCATTCGAGGTCTACAGGGATCTCCTCGGGTTCACCCTCGAGTACATCGGCGACCAGGAGTCGGACGCCTACGCCTACGAGATCTTCGACATCCCGGAGACCGTTGTCATCAGGTTCGCCGCACTCTCGTCGGAGAGCCAACAACGCACCCTTGCCCTCATCGAGGCGCCGGGCCACGCGGCGAGCCTCGGCGCCCCCCGTCGCGCCGCCGCCGTGATCCAGGTGCCTTCGGTGAAGGAGACCCTCGACGCTGCGAAGGGGCTGGGGCTGGACACCTGCGAACTCCGCACCGAGCTCGATCCCGCCAAGGGTCCGGCGCGCACCGAGTCCGGTTTTTATGACCACGATGGTCACACCGTGGTCATCTACAACCTTGAATGAGTGATGTTCTCCCACCCACCATGCGCCAGTGGGTTTTGGCCCACCGGCCGGTCGGTGTGGCGACGGTGGACGATTTCAGGCTCGAGGCCGTCCCGGTCCCCGAGATCGGCGACGGCGAGGTACTGCTCAAAACGCTCTATTTGGGCGTAGCGCCGGTGATGCTCCGCTATATGACCAACGAAACGAGCTTCGAGAAGCCCATCGAGATCGGCGACGTGATGATCGGCCGGGGCGTGGGCCGCGTGGCGGCCAGCCGCAACCCCGCCTACCGGGTCGGCGAGATCTACCAGGCCAAGCTCGGTTGGCGCGAGTACGCCGTCATCGACGGCGATCCGTACTACATGCCGTTTCGGATGCAACACACCGATCTCCCTCTGTCGCACGGCATCTCCACCCTTGCCATGAGCGGTTTCACCGCGTTGATCGGGATGCGGGAGATCTGCGCGGTGACCGCCAAGGACCGTGTCCTCGTCTCCGGCGCCGCGGGCGGCGTGGGCAGCCAGGCCGGTTTTGTCGCCCGGGCCCTCGGTGCGGAACAGGTGGTCGGAATCGCGGGCGGTCCGGGCAAGTGCCGTCTGCTCACCGATCGGCTCGGCTACACGGCCTCCGTCGACTACAAGAACGACGACGTCCCGGCGCGGCTCGACGAGCTCTTCCCTGACGGGATCGATGTCTTCTTCGATAACGTCGGCGGTGAGCTCCTCGACCACGTCATGGGCCGGATCCGGCGGCGCGCCCGGATCGCCATCTGCGGCCGGATCTCCGAGTATCTCTTGCCGCCCGAGGAGTACCACCGCCACCGAAACCTCTATCGCATCGGGCTCCAGGACGCCAAGATAGAGGGATTCTTCGTCTACGACCACGTGCCGCACTTCGAGCGCTACGAGACCCAACTCGCCGATTGGATCCGCAGCGGTGCAATGCGGCCCCTGGAGGACATCCTCGAGGGCATCGAGCAGATGCCCGGCGCGCTGATCAGTCTCTACGAGGGCACCAACGTGGGCGTCCGCATGGTTCGCATCGATCCCGGCGCCGAAAGACGTACTGCCTCGTGAAGCGTTCCATCGCCTTCGCACTCAGCCGCTGGAGCGGCTACTCGTGGCTGGTGGCGATCCTCGCGCTTCTCGTAGTCTCCTTGACGAATGGGATGACCAACGCCGGGCTCACGGTCTTCGACGAGTCGTTGCTGGAAGAGCTCGGCTGCAGCGTCGCGCAGCTCAAGGTGCGGGACTCGATCACCTTCCTCGCCGCGTCACTGCTCGTGCTGGTGGCCGGCTGGCTGGTCGATCGCTATGGCTTCAAGCCCTTCCTCTTGCTCGGCTTGACGCTCCTCGGCGTCAGTTACTTCCTCTACAGCCAGGCCCAGACCCTGGCCCAGTTGTATCTGCTCCACCTGCTCTTTGCGGCCGTACTCGCCCTATCAGGCATCACGATCTCCATCATCACCGCAGCGACGTGGATGCCGAAGCGAAGAGGGCTCGCCGTCGGAATGACGGTCGCCGGCACCAGCATCGGCGGCATGCTCATTCCACCCTTGGCCAGTGCCTTCAACGTTCGTTTCGGGTGGCGGGCGGCCATGCGGATGGAGAGCCTGTGGCCGTTGTTTCTGATGGTGGTCGTGCTGCTGGTGCTGCGGAACCGACCCAAGAGAGACGGCTCGGAGACCGACGACGCCGCGGCGACCACCCGGGCCGGTGAAGGGATGGTTTTTGGCGAGGTGCTGCGCCGCCGCCAGTTCTACCAGGTGGCGCTGGCCGGCTCACTGACCTTCTACGCCGTTCTCTCCCTCTATTCGCACCTCTTTCTCTATATGAGGAGCCACGACTTCGACCCCGCGGCAGCCAGTCTGGGTCTCAGCGTCATCTCGCTGTCGGGACTCGTCGGCAAGCTCGGCTCGGGCTGGATCTCGGACCGCATCGATCCCTACCGGCTGCTCCGTCTCCAGATGTTCACCATGCTCGGGGGACTCATCGGGATCACCCTCGCGCCGAGCGCCATCTGGGCCTTTCTCGTCATCACCGGTCTCGGCTGGGGGAGCCTCCACACCCTCTTCAACTACATCCTCATCACCCTCTTCGGGCTTCGCGATGCGGGCAAGATCAACGGATCGGTGAGCATCGCCAATGCCGCCGGCGGTGGGATCGGGATCCTCCTGACCGGGGTGGCCCACGACGCCCTCGGGGGCTACTCGGGGGCGTTCGCCATCGTCTGCGGAATCATGCTCGTCGGTGCGCTGCTGACGCTGCGGCTCCGGCCACCGCAGCAACCGACTTGAAACGCAAGGAGCACAAAGATCACATCTCAGTTTTACCGCAAAGACCGCCAAGAACGTCGCAAAGCACCAAATGTTTTCGAGACAGTGACGGTGGGCCAAGGCCCACCCTCTACGGCGCGTTCGAACCTCAAGGCGTGTTTGCGGGTAGCACGCCCTCACCAAAACCTGGGTTCGGCTGATCACGGATGGAGAAGTCCCTGTCAACCGATCTGCGACACGATCTCACGATTCCCAGTTCGTTAGGACAATTACTGTTTTCACTATTGTATGAATGATCGAACGATAGTATGATTTCTTCAAATTTGATGGTGATTCGATTCTGATGCTGTGAATTCCGCCCGGCGCGTGGTTGTTCCGTTGTGGGGTCGTTCGTCGTCGGGCTGTCATATGAGCGAAACAGGGGCCCGAGCCCCGGGGGGAGCACTTCTATGGCAATTCGTCGATCCAGCTCATTGATGTTCGTGGTGTTCATATTGGCTGTGTTCGCGGTCGCTCCGACCGCCGAGGGCACCGCCGGTCTGAGCTTCCGAATCACAGGCGCTGATCCTGACGAGGCGATCACAGTGAAGGTCGAGGCGCCGGACGGGTCCGTCGAGACCATCGAGGTCACCGACACGGCTTTTGTATACCAGCCCCCGGGCGAACCGGGGACCTACCGAGTGACCTTCTCCATTGGTGGAGTCACCGAGTCCGCCGACGTGCCGGTCCCCGACTACGGGCAGGTGATGGTCACCTATCGGCCCGACGCCGAAGGCGTCAAGATCTCCATCGACGAACCCGGGCCCATCGAGAACATCATGGTCACCGCGCGACGGGTCGAGGAGCCGCTGCAAAAGTCGCCGGTGGCCATCACCGCGCTCACGACCAGCCAGCTCGAGGAGCAGCACATCACCAACATCCAGGAGCTCGCCCTGGCGACACCGAACTTGTGGATGGAGAAGAACACCAGCTCGTCGAGCGGCAGCCGTGCCGCAATCCGGGGAATCGGCGAGGACGAGTCCATGTTCACCTCGGACACGCCGGTGGGAATCTACATCGACGACGTCTACATCCCGCGCCAGCTCGGCGCCCAGTTCGACCTCTATGAGACCGAGCGTCTCGAAGTGCTTCGCGGGCCCCAGGGCACCCTCTACGGCCGCAACACCTCGGCCGGCGCCATCAAGCTCATTTCCAAGCAACCGGACAAGGAGTTCGGTCTCAACCTCTCGGCGTCACTCGGCGACTATGATCAGATGGATTTCATCGGCATGGTCAGCGTCCCCGTCGTCGACTGGTTCAGCTTCCAGGTCGCCGCCATGACCCGCAACCACGACGGCTTCGACGAAAATCTCTACAACGGTGATTTCGTCAACGACAAGGACATCTGGGGTGTTCGGACCTCGCTGCGTTTCTTCCCGTCCGACAAGGTGGACATTCTGGTCGTCGGCGATGTCCTCAAGGAGCGTTCGACGCCGGGCTTCCCCCTCGGATTCGTGCCGCAGGCGCCGTTCATCAACGGCTTCGGCGTCGGTGAGCCCAACTTCAACGACCAGCTCGACGGAGACACTGACGCCCACACCTTGCTGTCGGACCTCACCGAGCCGCTCAACGACCTCGACCAGGCCGGCGCCTACGGCACCATCAACTGGCAGGTTTCCGACTCGCTCACCTTCAAGTCGGTGTCGGCCTGGCGCGAGATGACGAGCCACTTCATCGTTGACGGCGACGGTCAGGTCGGCAACCAGTTCCTGCCCGGAATCATCCCGGACTTCCTGCCGCTCTTCCACATCATGCAGGACCAAACGCAGGACCAGTTCAGCCAGGAGTTCCAGCTTCTCGGCAACATCGGCACCAAGGTCGACTACGTAGCCGGGGTCTACTACTTCACCGAGTCGAACCAGCAGTTCACCGAGAACGCCGTTCTCTCGCCCATGGGGACCAACCGCTACACCGACTCGAGCCTCGACACCGACAGCTACGCAGGTTTCGCCAGCTTCGACTTCCACCTGATGGACAATCTCACCCTGACCGCCGGTGGCCGTTGGACCGAGGACACCAAGGACTTCGACATCACCGTCTACTATCCGGACGACACCCAGATGATCGCCTGTGTCGCCCCCGACGGAACCATCGTCAGCTCGCAAACGCCCTGCGGACCCGATGCGCCCCCGGGCTCGGTCGACACCCCGGTAGAGAAACACCTCAACGAGAGCTGGAGCCGCTTCACGCCGCGCCTCGCGCTGGCATGGAACGCCGCCGACAACATCCTCGCGTACGTCGATCTCTCCACCGGCTTCAAGTCCGGCGCCTTCGACGGCCGGGCCAACGAGGGCTCGACCGTGCTGCCCCTCGAGCCCATCCCGCCCGAGGACATCCGTTCCTTCGAACTCGGCATGAAGGCTGACTTCTTCCGCAACACATGGCGGCTCAACATCGCCGCCTTCCTCAACCAGTACAATGACCTCCAGGGCACCGGCACCGACCCCGACGGCAACTTCCTCCGATTCTCACTGGGCGATGTCGAGACCTCCGGCGCCGAGGTCGAGACCATCGTGGTTCCCGTCGACGGGCTGCAGCTCACCGGCAACCTCGCGTTGCTCGACACCAAGTTCACCTCGAAGAACTTCAACCAGGAGATCGACTGCGCGCCCTACGGAACCGGCGAAATCGACCTCAAGCTCAAGTACTCGCCCAAGACCTCCTACCGGCTCGGCGCGCTCTACACGACCCCGAACAAGGTCGCCGGCGGCCACTTTTCCATTGGCGCCAACTACAACTACAAGTCGGAGCACTTCCTCGGTTTCTGCAACGCCGGCGCGCAGACCCAGAAGGCCTACGGGCTGGTCGACGGGATCATCGCCTACGACACCGCCAACGGGCGTTGGCGCTTCGAGATCGCCGGCAAGAACCTGACGAACGAGGACTACATCATCGGGGTCTTCGCCATCCCCGGTCTGCGGATCGTCAGCGGCTACATCGGGCCGCCACGGTTCTACACTCTGACCGCCAAGTTCCGTTTCTGATCCCTTTCCTCTCCTCTTTTGGTCCACCGCCCTTCGGGGCGGTGGTTTTTTGTCTCTCACCGCCCCTTGACAACTGCGAAAAACCGATTAGATTTACTAATAGTGAAGCACCCTAACTATATATCATGGCGCCGATTCTCACCGATTGCGTGGAGGAGCTGACATGAGTCTATCGATCCTGTTGTGGGGCATTCCGCAGGCGATGCGAATGGCTGCGCGCATCTACCCGGAATACGCCGAGCGTTTGAAGGAACGGGACGTCATCGCGCAGATCAAGCTGCTGGATGAGCCCGATGTGGGTCGCTGGATCCAAACCTCCGGCGGCAAGATCAACACCGGGAAGGGCATTCACTCGAACCCCGACATCACCATCGGCTTCAAAAACGCCGCCCTTGCGAAGAGCTTCCTCACGCCGCCGTTCGACCAGCTCGAACGGATCGACGCCGCCAAGAACTACAAGATTCTGCTCGAAGGCGACGATTCGCTTTCGGTCTGGTTTCTCGGCACCCTGGGCCAGCTGGAATCGGTCTATTGGAAGAGCGGGACTGACATGGGCGACGGTGTCACCCGCTACACCAACGGCACCAACGGCGGTCCCCTCTTCGTCTACGTCAAGGACGGCAAGATCCTCCGCACCACCCCGGTCGATCTCGAGGACTCGGACGGGGGGAGCTGGACCATCGAGGCCCGCGGCAAGAAGTTCTCACCGCCGCGGAAGATGACCCTGGCCGCGCACGGCGCCTGCCAGAAATCCATGGTCTATTCCAAGGATCGCATCCTCTATCCCATGAAGCGCGTCGACTTCGACCCCAACGGCGAGCGCAATCCAGGCAACCGCGGGATCTCCGAGTTCGAGCGCATCAGCTGGGACCAGGCCACCGACATCGTCGCGTCGGAGATCAAGCGCGCCAGAGCCGTGGGGCCCGGCGCCGTGGCGGTCGACCACGGGTCGCACCACCAGTGGGGCAACCTCGGACACTACCTGTGCGCTTTCAACCGATTCTGGAACCTCATCGGCGTCACCAAGCTCATGCACAGCCCCGACAGCTGGGAGGGCTGGTTCTGGGGCGCCATGCACCACTGGGGCAACAGCGCACGCCTCGGGTGCCCGGAGTTCTACGGCACCGTGGAGGACTGTCTCAAGGAAGCCGAGATGATCGTCTTCTGGTCATCTGACCCCGACACGACGTATGGCTTCGAGGGGGCACAGCGCCGCGAGTGGGCCCGGGAACTCGGGATCAAGATGGTCCACATCGATCCGTTCCTCAACCACACTGCGGCCCACCTCGGCGGCAAGTGGATCGCACCAAGACCACAGACCGACGCCGCGCTCGCCCAGGCCATCTGCCACGTCTGGATCACCGAGGGGCTCTATGACGAAGGCTTCGTCACCGACAGGACCACGGGTTTCGACGAGTGGAGGGCCTATATCCTGGGTGAAAACGACGGTGTCGCCAAGACGCCCGAGTGGCAGGAGCCCGAGACCGGTGTGCCGGCCCGCGATGTCCGCGCTCTGGCGCGCGAATGGGGCACCAAGAAGACCTACCTCGGCGCAGGAAGCTGGGGCGCCGGCGTCGGCGGCGCCTGCCGCGGACCGACGGGGATGCAGTGGGCCCGGATGATGGCCATTCTCGGCGCCATGCAGGGGCACGGCCGTCCGGGATACAACTTCGGAAACCTCCAGTTCGGCGCCCCCGTCGATCACAACTTCTACTTCCCAGGCTACGCCGAAGGCGGGTTCTCCGGGGATCTGGCATTCAGCGCCAACTCGGCCAACAACTACCAACGCATGCCGCACATCGTCACCATGGGCACGGTCAGACAGAGCATTCCCCGTATGTGGTTCCCCGAGGCGATCACCCAGGGCAAGAGCTTTGGTTACGTCACCGATGTCACGACCACCGGCGGTCAGTTCTTCCCCTTCGGCTACCCCTCCCCCGGTCACGTACCCGTGGAGATGCTCTACAAGTACGGCAGCCAGCTCTTCGGCACCATGCCGGGCGGGAACCGCTGGGCCAAGGCCTACCAGCATGAGAACCTCAAGTTCATCGTCAATCAATCCATCTGGAACGAGGGCGAGACGCCGTTCTCCGACATCATCCTGCCGGCGTGCACGGTCTTTGAAAAGTGGGACATCGGCGAGACGTTCAATTGCGGTCCCGGCTACGTCCACCACTTCTACACGATGAACAACCACCGCATCATCACGATGCAGCACAAGTGCATCGAACCTCTGGGCGAGTCCAGGTCCGACTACGACATCTTTTCCGCGGTCTCGGAGAAGCTCGGTCTCGGCGCCGTCTACACCGAGGGCGGCACCTCCGAGCTCGCCTGGGTCAAGCGGGTCTTCGACTCCTCCGACATGGCCAAGCACATCAGCTGGCGTCAGTTCCTCAAGAAGGGCTACTGGGTCGTCCCGGCAGAGAAGGAGAACTCGCGCGTCGCCCTCGCCAACAACTGGTACTACGAGGGCCGAAAGAAGGACACACCGGATCCGTATCCTCTGCCATCCGACTATTCGGGTGACTATCTCGATGGATTGCCCACACCGTCCGGAAAATTCGAGTTCATCGCGACGGGGCTCGAGAAAATCGACGACCCCGACCGGCCACCACTCTGTGAGTACATGCCGACGTATGAGGACCCGGCGCGCAACCCGGATCTCGCGGACTTCCCGCTGAAGCTGCAAACCGGTCACACGCGATACGCCTATCACGTCATGGGCGACAACACCGACGGCAGCCTCGCCGACATCCGCGAGCACCGCGTCTTCAAGGACGGACACTACTACCTCGTGGCCCGGATGAACCCGCAGGACGCCGTATCGAGAGGGATTGCCGACGACGATCTGGTCCGCCTGTGGAATCAGCGCGGTTCGGTGGTCTGTGCGGCCCAGGTCACGGGCCGGCTTCAACCGGGTGTGGTCGCCGCCTACTCGGGGTCGGCCCAGTACCGGCCGACGGGAGAGCCCGGCAAGTCCACCGATCTCGGCGGCTGCGTCAACATGCTCAACACCAAGGAACCCATCACCAAGAAGGGTCACGGAATGAAACCCAACTCGGTCCTGATCCAGGTCGAGAAGTGGACCGGCGCCGATGATTGGCAGCCGACGGCGGAGACAATCTGATGGCCACGAAATGGAACCTCATCGTCGACGTCGCCCTCTGCGACAACTGCCGCCTCTGCTTCCTCGCGGTCAAGGATGAGTACGTCGGGAATGCTTTTCCCGGCGTCTCGGCTCCTCAGCCCGCCGGCGAGCAGCACAAATGGCTCGACATCGAGCGCAAGGAGCGCGGCACCTACCCCATCCTCGAGGCGCGTTTCATGCCGGTGATGTGCAACCACTGCGATGAAGCACCTTGCATGAAGGCGGCACAGGGAGGCGCCGTGCGCAAACGCCCCGACGGTGTCGTCATCATCGATCCCGAGAAGGCCAAGGGCCAGAAGAAGATCATGCAGGCCTGCCCCTACGACGCGATCTATTGGAACGAGGAAAAGGACATCCCGCAGGCGTGGCCCTTCGACGCACATCTTCTCGACGAGGGATGGACGAAGACACGGGCCGAGCAGGCCTGCCCCATGGACGTCTTTCGCACGATCTGTGTCGATGACGCCGAGATGCAACGAATCCAGGCCGATGAAGACCTCGAGGTTCTCAGACCCGAGCTCGGCACCAGGCCGAGGGTCTGGTACAAGAATCTCCACAAGATCACCAAGTGCTTCGTCAGCGGGACCGTGGTCGAGCAAGTGAACGGCGTCGAGGAATGCGCCGAAGGCGCCGAGGTGGTTCTCTCAAAGGATGGGAACGAGTGCGGCCGGGCGACAACGGACTTCTTCGGCGAGTTCACCATCGACCGGCTCGAGCCCGGAAGCGGCGCCTATCAACTCGAGATCACCGGTTCGGCGGGAGGCTTCTCCACGCAGTTCGAACTCGGCGACGAGAGCCCCTACCTCGGTGTGATGACCCTCAGCACGGCTTCGAACTAGGAAGGGAGCCCCGTGCACGGCCTCGGTTCAGTGTCTACGGCGATCGTCGGTGCGATGATGCCGGCGCAACGAGAGATCCTGGCCCTTTGTAGCGGCAAGCATCCCTGCTTGCCTTCAGCGCCGTCAATGACGACCTCTGCGCGTCCAATCCGCATCGCGACACCGATCGCAAGCTGGGAAGCTCGCGACTACAATTCCAAGCGCCCTTGTAGCGGCAAGCATCCCTGCTTGCCTTCAGCGCCGTCGATCACGCCCTTCGCGTGTCCAACCCGCATCGCGACACCGATCGCGAGCTCGGAAGCTTGCGGCTACAATTCCCCTCGCCTTTGTAGCGGCAAGCATCCCTGCTTGCCTTACGAACGCCTCGACGGTATCACCGGCGTCCGGAATGAAGGCGAGGTGATCCGATGAGTGTGAAGATCAACGAATCGACCGAGGAGTCGTTTCTCCTCACCCTGCTCGATCTCGCCAACCATCTCACCCGCAACGGCGAACGGCTCGCCCAGCAGGAGGGCCTCACCGCCCAGCAGTGGCTGCTGCTGCTGCAGATCGCCGGCGATCCGAACTTCCCGAGGCTGGGCGCACCCACCGAGCCTGGGACGTCGGTGCTCGCATCGACCATCGCCACCGCACGCGGGGTGTCACGGCCGACCATCAGCGCCCTCGTGAGCTCGCTGGTTCAGAAGGGGTTGGTCTCACAGGCCGAAAAACCCGGCGACCGGAGGCAGAAAGCGCTGCATGCGACACCGGCAGGGCTGGCGGCCCTCGCCCGCATCGAGCCGGCGAGGCACATCGCCAACAAGGCCCTGCTCGCCGGCTTCGAGCCTTCAGAAATCTCGCTCGCGCTGCGCGTCCTGCGCTCCTGCCTCGATTCACTCTGGTCAGCTGGGCTGAGCGAGGCGGAACGGGAGCGGTTTGGGAATGGAACCGGTCATTCGGACGCGGACGCGGGCACGGACGCGGACGCGGGAGAAACGTCAGAAGACAACAAAGGAGAGTGACATGCGTCGAATCGTCATCAGCGTCGTGGTTGGATTGTTCATTCTGCCGGGTCTCGCCATGGCCGAGGGAGGGGGATTCGATGAAGAGCTCTTCGAGATCTTTCTCAAAGCCCGGGTCGGAACCGGGAAACCCGTCTTCTGGTACTCAACCGGAGAGGTCTACTCATACCCGGGCGGCAAGCTCCTGGCCCGGATGGAGGGCATCGACACCGCGCGGCTCGTCCGCGACACGGACGATCCCCACACCGCCTACCAGCTCTCACGCAAGACCTTTGTCTACCGCGACCCCGTGACCGATGAGATCTTCCGCGAGGTCAACGGCAAGAAAGCCTCCCATATCAAGTACCCCTACCAGTACATCACCTACAAGCTCGAGGGAGACAAGCTTCTCACCTCGGTCGAGCAGGGTAGCGGTGTACGACTCCGGAAGTTGGGGCCTATGGACACCATGGCCGCCCAACGCCTCGGCGATGTCGCCCAGTTCGCGGCCCCCCTCTTCCTCAACTTCGAAACCCCGCGCGGCAAGTACGAAGCCTTCGAGCACTATGACTTCTTCATCCAGCCCGGCGGGTCCATGCCGAACCAGCTGAGCTGGATGCGCTATGGCGATCTGCCGCCCTTCCTCGGACCCGGCCGGACCATCATCCACCTGGTCGGATGGCGGGTGGAGAGCTTCGACGCGCTTCCCGAAACCATCAAGGCGTGGGTCGAGAACGAGGCCCAGCTTTGGCTCCAACCGCCAAAGGACATGGATGAGATCCGGGAACTCCAGAAACCGAATGACGCAGCGGAGTAATTCACCGCAAAGCCACGATGAAACTCAAAAGCCTCGTATGTGTCATCGGCTTAGGCCTTGTTGCCCTTCAAATCAATGCGGCCGAGACCGGTCCCGTCATAGAAATCGATCAGGGGAAGCTCATCGGGGTGGCCGATAATGGGATCTCGAGTTTCAAGGGCATTCCCTTCGCCGCGCCTCCGATCGGCGAGCTGCGATGGTTCCCACCGCAACCTCACGACGGCTGGAACGGCACGCGCGACGCCGGCGATTTCGGCAACGTCTGCCCGCAGAACCTGAAACCGGGCTATTCCCTGGAGGTCCTGGGCGATCGTTCCATGAGCGAGGACTGCCTCTTCCTGAACGTCTGGACCGGCGCGACCGATCCCGATGCCGATCTTCCGGTCATGGTGTGGATCCTCCCGGGCGGGTTCTCGGTCGGCGACACGGCCATGCCGCGCTACGACGGAACCGCTCTCGCCGAACAGGGCGTGGTCGTCGTCACCTTCAACTACCGGCTCGGGATGCTCGGTCAGTTCGCCCACCCGGCCCTCGCACGCAGCCACGTTGACGAGTAGGGTGGGCCTGGGCCCACCTTCAGATTCATTCCGGCGCCGGAGCCGTCACCACGCCAGTCAGGCGGCCCTTAAGGGTGAGCTCCCAACTCGCTGATTGCTTCGGCTTTGCGTTTTCGTGTTTGCGACGTGCGATGAAGTCTGCGTGCATCTACGCAATCAGCGGTCTCTCCGTGTGATGGTGCGATGGCCCAAAAATGCGATGGCCTTTGCGATGTTCTTGGCGTCCTTGGCGGTCTTTGCGGTGAAACTGCGATGTGTAACGAGCGAATTTGCGAAAAAACCAGCCCCGGCTCGTTGCGGGATCCTCATCTGACACTCATACTGTGAACAGCTCTCCCTCGGTACGGGAACCGGACCAGGCGAATCGAGGGAGGCCACTACCGTGCGTGGAGGCTCCCGTGTTTCCTACCTTGCGCCGGTCATCGCTCCTGGTTGCAGGTACGGTCTCTGTCCTGGGCGGCCTGGCTCTACCTGCTGTTGAGCCAGAGGGCCTCGATCACCAGCACGATCAGCCGGTAGTGGCGGCTCTCGACCTCGGGCCCGTCCCCAAGCCTGCCGACCGGACATTCGCGCCCGGGCGGTCGCTGACCCCCGCAGCCTCGGTTCAAACCGCAATAGAACTCTGCGTCGAGACCGACATGGTCGCGATCGGTGCACCTGGGGCGGCGGCAACGGTGATCCACCACGGTGAAGTGATATTCAACCGGGGCTTCGGCTTCAAACGTGAAGGCGAACCGGAGTTGGTGGACACCGGCACCCGGTTTCGAATCGGTTCGGCCACGAAGATGTTCACCGCCGCCGCAGTGATGCAGCAGGTCGACGCGGGGCTGGTGGATCTCGATGATCCTGTGAGGGAGTGGGTCCCGGAGTTCAGCCTGAGCGGTCAGTGGCCGGCCGAGGCCATCACCGTGCGTCACCTCCTGACCCACACCTCCGCTCTGCCGGACTACTACGAGGATCCCCTCGGGCCGACGGGAGATCAAGCGTTGACCGACTGGGCCGCAAGCCTCGGAGAGACCCGGCTCCACTCACCTCCCGGGACCTTCTGGAACTACAGCAATCCGGGCTTCTCCCTCGCCGGTCTGGTCGCCGAGCGAGCCGGTGGCCTCCCCTATCGCGAACTGACGGCCGGCCGGGTGTTCGCGGCAGCCGGAATGACGGCCACGACCTTCGACCCGCAGGAGGTCATCGCGAGCGGCAACTACTCCTGGGGCCACCATCCCTCCCCCGACGGCCACACGACGGTCTATGCGCCTGATGCTTACCAAAGCCGGATCGGCGACCCCGCCGGGCAGGCATTTTCGAACGCCGGAGACCTCGCGTCGTGGGCATTGATGCTGATGGACGGCGGAGGCGACGTTCTCTCGCACTCTTCTGCCCTGGCCATGCAGACCCGACAGGTCGACCTCGACCTGATTCCCGACTCCCACTATGGCCTCGGCATCTTTGCCGAGAAGTACAAGGGACTCGATGTCCGCCAACACGGAGGCAATCTCTACGGATGGGGCGCCTATCTACTGTGGGTTCCCGACGAACGTTTCGTGGTGTCGGTCCTCGGCAACACCACCTACTATCTCCGCGCCGCCGCCTACTGCATCGTCGACGTAGTACTCGAGCCTGACTCATCAGATCCACCCGACTACTCGACCGACCCGACGACATGGATTGCCTACACTGGATCCTACGAGTTCACCGACAACAGAGGCGACGTCTTCCAAGCGGATGTGGAGCTCCTCGGCGACCGGCTTTTTGCGATCTTTCCGAACCCCGCCGACCCGTCGTCTCCGACCCGCAAGGAGCTGACCCAACTCTACCTCGACACCTTTTCGATGGAGGCCTTTGTAGAAGGCGAGCGCGACTACGAGCTGACCTTCATCGATCGAAGGACCGCCGGATCCCAGCGAATGTGGCTCAGGAACCAGTGGTTCGTCGGTCTCCGGATCCCGCCGCCACGCGACACCGACGACAGGCGAACCCCCGACTAAGAAAAAAGCGTCCAAATCCTGATAACACAACACCCCCGGTTCAATCCGGGTCTTGATTCGTCAGGAACTGGAGCCCAACACAGCGCCGAATCCGGATTTCCGCTGTTTCGACGTCACAAACACGGAACTTCGGACCCGGCACCGATGGGAAAGGTCAAAGCTCCTGGCGAACGATCTCGTCGTAGCTCTTCCGCCATTTCGCCGGGCCGAGCGTCTGCTTTTCGTCGAAGTGCCCGACCACGAGCATCATGGGCACCACGAAGTTGTCCGGGACCTCCAGTTCGGCAACAAGCGCTTCGTGGTCAAAGCCGCTGATCGGATGGGAGTCGAGCCCGGCGTTGGCGACTGCGAGCATCAGCGACATGCCGAAGAAACAGGAGTTGCGGACCGCAAAGATCAGGCTCCCCTTCTCCGAGTCGAAGAGCTGACGAGCCGCCCCGTCGAACCAAGACCGCATCTCCGGCTTGGTGTAGCCCAGATCGATCTGGTCCTGCCACGCTTTCTCCATCACCGGGTGCTCCGGCCGCCAGCCGTCCTTGTCGGCTAGCAGCACCAGAACGACGGGCGCATCTTCGATCTTCGGTTGGTCCCAGGCGATTTTACGCAGCCGCTTCTTGACCTCCGGCGAGCGGACGACCAGCAGGTTCCAGGGCTGTAGATTGAACCCGGAAGGAGTCAGGGAGGCCTCCTCGATGATCTTCTCCAGTACCCCCTGCTCGACCGGTTTTTCCGGATCGAAGAAGTTGACCGACCGCCGCTTCTTCATCAATTCGCTGAACTCCATCGTCTAACTCCTTCGAAGTAGTTTCAGGGCTTGATCCGTGCTCACTTCAACCGTATCAGAGCTTCGAATCGCATCTTCGACTCCATTCGAGGTATTGGGGGAGTCGAGATCGCTTCTCGAATACTCCCGATGAGCGCGAAATCGTACCGCTCCCTGAAGGCGTCGCCTGCTTCACCGTGGCTGCGATCACCGCCTCTCGCCGCACCGTTCTGGCGGACCGCATCATCGGAGACGGTCTGGATCCCCTGCCGATCGCCCTCGGTCGACACGAAGACCACCGCCGGCGTCTCGACTTCCCGAAGGCGTCTCAGTTCATCGCCCACAAGACCAACCACATGGCGCTCCTACACAACCCTGAGATCACCGAGCAGATCAAGGTGTGGTTTGCGCCGGATCCTTCCCAAGAGAAAGCAAGCCACCGATGCGTGCTGGAATCTGGACGACCTTCTTTAGACGAAGTACGATGAAAAGCGGTGATCGAGGGCGGATACCTGTTCGCGGCTGATCGGGGACCATGACTCTGCTGCTGGTCTATGCCGGGGTTGCGCTCGGTTTTTCCTTTTTCTGCTCGCTCGCGGAAGCGGCTCTGCTGAGCATGACGCCGTTCTATGTCCAGAACCTGGTCCGGGAGGAACACCGATCGGCGAAGCTGCTCGCGCACCTGGAAGCCAACATGGACCAGGCCCTCGCAGCCATCCTCAGCCTCAACACCATCGCCCACACTGTCGGCGCCGTCGGGGTGGGCGCCGAGGCCGCCCGGGTCTTCGGCAGCGCGTATGTGGGTATCGCCTCGGCGGTGCTGACCCTGCTGATCCTCGTCCTCTCGGAGATCATTCCCAAGACCATCGGCGCCGCGTGGTGGCGGACCCTAGCCCCGGCCCTCGCCCCGGCAATCTGGCTCCTGGTCAAGCTGCTGTGGCCCCTGGTATGGCTGTCTGAGAAGCTGACCGGAATCATCGCGCGCGGCAGGCCGATCGCCAGATTCAAGCGCGAAGAGCTCACCGCCATGGCCGAGGTGGGCGCCGAAGAGGGCGAGCTGCTCCCCGAGGAGCTCCGCGTCGTCACCAATCTCGTCCGCTTCAGGACCATCCGTGCAGCCGACATCATGACCCCCCGGATCGTCATCTTCACCCTCGACGAAGCGATGACGGTGGCCGAGGCCATGGACGCTCATCCTGAAATCCCGTTCTCACGCATTCCGCTTTTTGGGCGAAACCCCGACGACATACAAACCGTCCTGCTCAAAGCCGATCTCTTTCTCGCCGGCGCCCGGGACCGGCACGACACTCCTCTTTCCGAACTGGCCAGACCACTCACCGCGATCTCGGAGACCATGTCCATCACCGAGCTGCTGCAGGTCCTGATCGCGGAGGGCCAACACATGGCGGTACTGGTCGACGAGTACGGTGGCGTCGAGGGCCTCGTCACCCTGGAAGACATCATCGAGACCCTGTTGGGCATCGAAATCGTTGACGAGCTCGACACCACCACCGACATGCAGGAGCTCGCCCGCGAGCTTTGGCGAAAACGGGCGAAGAAGCTCGGGATCGATCCTGAGCCCGGCGATCCACAGCCGAGTTGATGCTCATCCCCTCACCCACCGAGGCAACGACGACGATGAAGCCGCGGTTCTAGGAACCGGTCTCGGAATCCTCTGCGCAGGCCGAGATACGGGCGACGAAGAAACGAACGACGGCCGACGCGGCCATGATCATCGTCACTGATCTGATCTGCACCCCGAAGACGTTGGGGACAACGCAGGGGATGGAGGTGACGAACATCAACGAAGCTCGCAGCCAATTTGGCAACCGCGCCTCAACGGAGACGTCAGATCAGTTGTTGACCGTCACCAGCTTGAACTCGGTCAACCGGGTGTTCTCACTCCCCTGCTTCTCGATGACCTGCCAGGAAGAGCCGTCGGGACCGTGGACGACAAAGCTTGATTCGCCGAGCTCGTTCTCGACCACGGGGGTGATCTCGAGCCGGTGTTCGAAGGCCAGATCGTGCACCTTTCGGAGATTCGGCACGGTCACCGAGTGGAGAGTGATCCCAATTTCTCCGGGCCGTTGGTTCGCCGAGCGATCCGGGCGCTGATCCAGCGGCACGAAGAACTTGAGCTTGCCGCAAATGTTGTTGGGCGAGACAAAGCCGCGGTACCAATGGCTCGTACCGGGGACCATCCCGAACACCGCCTTGGGTCCCGCCTGCCAGTCGCCGTCGATGGTGGCCTCCTCGGCCTCGGGTTTGAATCCCAGCACCTCGCTGTAGTACGCGGTCACTTCATTGATATCGCCTTTGATGACGAAATCGTGGTGGGTGAGCTCGCTGGTGCCCAGCGGTGCATGGTCACCGATGGTGCCGTAGCCGGGGATCTGGTAGCCGTAGCGCTGAAAGAAGACGTGATTCACCGAATTCTGATACACCGCCATCTCTCGGACACCGACCCGTCGATTGAAGAAGTCGATTTCGCCCTCGGTCATTCCGTAGAGGTCGTCGTAGACCGGCGGAATGGCCAGAACGGGCTGCCCCGCATCGCGGAGATCGTTGTAGACATCGTCGAGCCGGAAGACGTCTTCGGTGCGCATGACCAGCATCCGCTGGCCGATGGTCTCGGGTGGAGCGTAGCCCACACCCGGCCCGAGGGGTGTCTCCCACTCGAGGATCCGTACCAGACCGTGGCTGTCGATGCTTCCATTCTGCATGCGGATCGAGCGCAGTGCGCTGTCGACGCCGTAGATCTTCTTCGCCTCGGCGGCGGTCAGGGCGCCCTTGGCCACGGTCGAGAAACCGAACTCCGCGAAGTACTTCACGAGTTCGTCGGCGTCATCGGTCCCGACCATGGCCTCGTAGACCCCGCTGACACCGGTTTCGGGCAGCTCGGCGGCGACCGCCATCGAACCGGCAATCATGAACCCGACGACTGCAAGAGTGGATTTGAATCGGACTTGCCTCATGTGCTTCTCCTTGACCGTCTGTGATCCAACAAATCGAGTGCCCTTGTAGCGGCAAGCATCCCGGCTTGCCATCCGACAGCACCGGCGCAAACCCTCATGCTGCTCTCCGCAGCGACCTTGACTCGCAAGCTGGGAAGCTTGCGGCTACAAATCCCCGCCCGGCCGTCAACACATTTCACCGTTCGCCGATTCGCGCGAGTCCAGGCGTTGCTCAGTCGAGCCCGAGGCTCTTGGGGTTGACCAGTCTCTTCGGGTCCACGGCGGTCTTGATGGCGTCGAGCAGATTCCAGGTGTTGGGGTTGCGACCCTGTCGGTATGGGTAGGTCTTGCCGACCTGCAGGTGGGCCGCCCCCAACTCCTGGAAGATCGCGATCAGTTTGGTGCGGATTTCCGCCACCAGGGCCTCGGCATCCGGACTGTGCTCGAACTTCTTCAGCTTGTCCAGATAGGCCGGTTCGAGCACCCGTTTGTAGTAGAGGGTCTGGGGCCCCGGCCAGTAGAAGACCGGCTCGATGACGAACCCGTTGGTGCCCACCGTGGACAACAGGATTCCGATAACGACCCCCAGGCGTTCCATTTCCTCGACGTTGCTCGCGAAAAGACCCTCGATCTTGGCGATCGCCCCGGGAGCGTCCCCCATGGGAACGACTCCGTGCACCGGAGCCCACCGTTCGCCCTGCGGACCGATGGCGGTGGTCATGGGGAAGAACGAATCTCCATACAAGACCTTGGGCAGAGTGTTCTCCACCTCGTGACCGTGCTCCAGGCAGATCTTGCGTACGGCCTCGAGCTTCTCATCGACCTCCGCCTCAGTCCGACCTTCAACGATGTAATGGGTTGAGTAGCTGTGCTCTTCCAGAAAGGAGCGCCCGGCCAGAGCCACCTTTGCGGCTTCCTTGAGCCCCTTGCCGATGTTCTTCGCCGAGGTGACGACTCCCTTGAGGGCCTTGACGTCCTGGGTGAGGCTGGTCCGCTTCATCCTCTGGTGTTGGAGCACGGGATCCATGCCGAAACACATGCTGACCAGCCGCGATCGAGCGATCTCACCCATGGCTTCGGCGAACTGCGTGCCGTCTTTGAACTCGAAGGAAGCGAATCTCGCCGAGGGCGGGATACGCATCAGGCGGAGTACGGCTCGAGTCTTGATGCCGAGCGCCCCGGTGTCACCGAGGAAGAGCCCGGTGAGATCGGGACCGTAGTGGCGGAAAAAGGGTTTGCCACCGACGGTCGACCAGGAACCCGTGGGGACGATGCTGCCGTCGGCCAGCACCACTTCGAGCCCGAGCACGCTTTCCCCCGACGCGCCGTGGAGAGCGGAACCGTGGAGAATGGCGTTCTGCGACAGACTCCCGCCCACCGTGGCCGTGCCACCGGAAGCCGGGCCCCAGAAGGGCGACCGAACGCCATGGGGTTTGAGGGCCTGGTGCAGCTCCTGCCAAGTGCAACCGACCTCGACGACGACGTACATGTCGTCGGTGTTGATCTCCACCACCCGGTCGAGCCGCTTGGTGTCGATGGCCACCGAGTCGGGCCGGTCGGGCAGCAGCCCACCCGTGTAGGACGATCCCCCACCGCGGGCGATGACCGACAAACCGGCGTTCGTCGCGGCGGCGACGACCTTGGAGACCTCATCCGTCGTTCCCGGACGGACGACGGCCGCCACGTGGTCGTCGGCCGTGCGGTAGATGTCCTGCGAGTAAAACTCGCGGTCTTCGTCGGTGGTCAAGAGATGCTCGGCGCCGAGGATCCCCTCGAGCGCACGATGCAGATCGGGATGGCTTTGCTGGATTCCCATCGTGGACCTCGTTTTCGTTTCGCTACTCGATGGTCTGGAAGAGCTCGACCATGAAACCGCTGGGGTCGATGACAGTCACGCTCGTGTGGTGACCCAGCGACGGGCTCTCGTACTCCACCGGCCGGGAGAACGGCTCGATGCCGGCGGCGCTCAGACGCTCGAGAATCTCGTCCATGTCACGTACGGGGAAGCTCCACATGGCCATGCCCCGGTTGGGAGGGCGCCAGTCGATCCCCGGACTCGGGAGGCCGAGCCGCCCCTGGTAGTCGAGGAAGAGCAGATGGCCGAAAGTGGCGCCGTGGGCGTAGACGATGGCGAAACGGAACTCGGTGCCGTCAGGGACGCCCAGCGCCCCCTTGCTGCCGCTGGATTTGAACTGACGGTCGCTGCGCAGCTCCATACCGAGGACATCGACATAGAACTCGAGAACCTTGTCCGAGTTCTCGATGACATGCGCCGAGTAGATGGGCCCGCCCCGACCTGTCGCCGGATCCACCGGGCCGAGCTGCGGCATCCCGTCACCGCGCGAAATACCGACCGAGTGCATGAAGTCGGGAGCGTTGAAAATGGTCTCGTGGATCGTGTACGTCGTCCCATCGGGTCTTGGAATCTGATAACTCGCGAGGGGCATGAGCGACTCCCAGCCCTTACCACGGAGCTCGGGATCCCAGGTCTGGAGATCGGTGGTTGAAAATCCCATGGAGAACGGTCCGGGCTCCTGCGGGTTCCAGGTCGTATGGATCATCGGGGTTTCGCGGTCAAGCACGAGGACTCGGACCTGAATGGTCCCCGGCACGGCCGGGCGATCCATGATGTAGAGCTCCCAACCGATGTCCTCCGGGATCCCCCAGAGGGCGCGTTGGGTTTCGCGGACCGACGGTTCGAGCTCGACCGGACCGGTGATCCGAAGCCCGAGACCGTCACCATAGAACGCCTCGATCGTCTCGAGATCGGTGGTGCAAAGGGTTGTGGTGTGGAGCTGTTTGGTGACCGCGTCCGCATCCGTCGTCTTCGGCGCGAGAGCGTCGGAGACCTTTTTCTCCGGCTCCGGTTCGGGTGCGGCCGGCTGCTCGGCGGGTGCGCACGCGAGGGTCGAAATCAACGCGACGGCAACGATGGAAACGGGTAGGAAACGACGAAGCGAGGCCGGAAGACGCATGGTCCCTCCAATGGGTTGTTGGGGCGCTGAAAAGTATGTCCTAACGTCAGGACAATAGTAACATTTCTCGAGCCCTCCGGCCCGACGAACCGTGGCGGCGAAATCGCCGATTCCAACGGAGAATAAGGCCGGGGGCATCACACGCGTGATTCACATCGCAAATTCACCGCAAAGTTCGCAAAGATCGCCATGAACATCGCAAAGGACATCGCGTGATGGGTCCATCGCAGACGCCTGTCGGCTATGAAATGCTACGGCTCTGATTGCTTGAACCCCCATCGGGTTTGTTGTTCTCCCGAGAATCATCAACAAATTTCTTCTCATGATTTGCGTCCTTTCCCCGAGCGAAAGTCATATTCAATCCCATCCAACGTTGACCCTCGGACGAGATGCTGCGATGGAGTCTGCGTAATCTGCGGTTTCTCCGTGCGATGGTGCGATGGCTGTAGATTGCGATGGTCATTGCGCTGTTCTTAGCGTTCTTGGCGAACTTTGCGGTGAGATTGCGATGTGCCCCTCGGATCCTCACTGTGCCACTGCTCTTTCCCAGCACTCTTGGCGCTTCGCAACCCGAACCATACTGATAAGATCCTCGGCCATGGCGCGCAAGCTGTCCCTCGCGTTTCTCGCCATCGCATCTCCGTTGATGGTGGCTCTCTTCCTCATACCGTGGCCGTGGGCCCAGTCGGTCTTCGCGGTGCTGGTCATGGGGTATCCGGTGGCGCTGATCGTTGTTGCCGTCGGGCGGCGCGGCGGGGTCGGGCCCCTGGGTCTTCCCCTCCTGGCGCTCCTGGTCTTTCTCGAGGCGTGCGCCATCGGGATGCTGCTCCTGCGCGGCCACGTCACGGACGCTCCCTGGTTCGGCGGGCTTCCGCTGGCCGCGGCCATCCAGCTCTACGGCTTGTTCCTGACCCCGCTTCTCTTGGTGGCGCTCACCTACGCACTCACCTTCGACCGATTCGAGATGAAGCAAGACGACCTCGACCGCCTCGAGAAGATCGGGCGCAGGCCGGGGGCTGAGGACTGATGCCCATCCTCGCCAAACCCGAGATCATCTGGACCGCCCTGATCTACCTCTCGCTGGTTGTCGTGATCGGGGTCTGGGCCGCCCGCCGCACCCGGAGCGCCAAGGATTTCTTCATCGCCGGCCAGGGGATCGGTCTCCTCGTCACCGCCCTGGCGACCATGTCGGCGGCTTTCAGCGGTTTCGTCTTCATCGGCGGGCCGGGCCTGACCTACCGCATGGGTCTCGCGTCTCTCTTTATTTGCATCCCGGTGAGCTTCACCGCCGGTCTCCTGTGTTGGGTTGTGGCCAAAAGACTCAGACTCCTGGCCGGGGTCCGCGAAATCTACACCGTCCCCGATGTCGTCTACTGCCGATATCGCAGCCGGATGGCTTCCGGGCTTGCCGCGGCGGCGGTCATTGTCGGGACGGTGGGTTATCTCGGAGCCCAGCTCAAGGCTCTCGGAATCCTCATCGAGTCGATCTTCGGGACCCGTGAGATCTTCGGTGAGTGGAGTCTCGCCATGGCGATGCTCATCGGTCTGATCATCGTGGTCTTCTACGCCACCGCGGGCGGCATGGTGGCGGGCGTCTACACCGATCTCTTCCAGGGTGCTCTCATGGTCGGCGCCGCCATTGCGGTGTTCTACTACGCGCTGGAAGCCGGTGGCGGTCTCCAACAAATGGCGCAGTCCATCATCGAGTCTGATCATTTCGGGCCCGGCCACCTCGATCCCCTCGGGGCCATCCCGATCTTCACCGCCATGGGGTTCTTTCTGGTCTTTGCCGTAGGCAACCTCGGCCAACCCCACATGCTGCACAAGTTCTTCATGCTCGATGACCCACGCAAGCTCAAGTGGATGCCTCTCATCGTCGGTGTCACCCAGACCCTGTGTGTGCTGATCTGGCTCGGCATCGGGTTGGCGGTCCCCTCGCTGGTGGCGGGTGGCAAGCTCGCCCCGTTGGCCAACCCCGACGAGGCCTCGCCCCAGTTCCTGCTCCACTTCACACCCGAGATCCTCGCCGGCATCGTCTTTGCCGGGATTCTGGCCGCCATCATGTCCACCGCCGACAGCTTCGTGAACATCGGGTCGGCGGCCATCGTTCGCGATCTGCCGAAGGCCTTTGGTCGAAAGGTCGCTGACGAACTCTTCTGGGGACGCATCGCCGTCGTCGGGATCGCGGTCTCGGCCGCTGTCTTCGCCTATCTCTATGGCGATCTCATCGCCCTTCTCGGCACCTTTGCTTTCGGGACCTTCGGCGCCGCCCTCGGACCCGCCCTGGCCATCGGCCTCAACTGGCGCCGGGTCACCGCGGCCGCCGCTTCGGCGTCCATCGCAACCGGGCTGATCGTCAACCTGGTGCTCGAGTTCCTCGCGAAACAGACCTATTTCGAGGCGCTGCCAAAGCCCCCCTTCCAGACCGGAGTGCTGCCCACCGCGGTGTCTCTCGCCGCCTCGTTCACCGTGCTTTTCGCCGTAACATGGTGGACCAGCCGGAACCAGGAACCCGAGATCGATGAGGATGTTCAGCTGGTAATGGACCTGTAGACGACAGGCAGAGCTCGCAGGGCAACCCACCCCACGTTTGATCCACAACGGCTCTGAGACATAGCATCACCGCAACCACGAAGACACCAAGGCAACGAAGCCGTCGCAGTTCACCACAGAGGCACAGAGACACAGAGAAGACACAGAGAGCCGAGGCAGACGGCTGAGTTGGCACCGGTCAATGACCGGTGCCGTTGGGGGAGGTGGTGTCAACTCTGCTCTCTTGAGGTTGACCCTCATGTCACTGAGGCCGGGTGGGTGTGCCGGAGGCACAACCCGCGGTTCAGGGGATCGTCGGGCGAGACGCCGAGTCTCGACAGGCGATCACCGAACCACGTGTTCCCGACCAATTGGGTTGGGAACGCCCGGCGGGTTGGCGTTAAATCAAGCGCTGAGTCCCTCTGTGATCTCTCTGTGTCTCTGTGCCTCTGTGTTTCAACCGCAGTGCTTTGCGTACTTTGCGGCTTTGCGGTTTCACCCTGCGATGTTGCGATGCCTTCGGGAAAGGCGATAGTGAAACCTCGCTCAGCAGCGCGTCTGACAAAAAACCGCCGCCCCGAAGGGCGGCGGTGATCGTCGGTCGTTTTGGGCTGTCGCCTAGAAGAAGAACCTCGCGGTCACACCGGCCTCTTGGACACCGGGCAGTCCGCCCCACCAGGTTGGCGAGAAGAAGTTTTCCAACGCCGAGAAGCGCCGGATCGCCATCAGGGTGTCGTCGTCGGTGACATTGTTCATCCACACACTGAAATCCCAGCGGTCGTTGCGGACGCCGGTCCGCAGGCTGAGACGATTGGTCGCGCCGGTCTCGGCGAGATTGACGGCCCAGGTGTAGGAGGAGCCGCGGTAGACGTAGTCGGCGCGAGCATTGAATTCCCAGGTCCCGCCGATGGGCAGGAGGAAACCGACTCCCAGGGTGGCCGAAGATTTCGGGCTGCGGGGCATGGTCTTTCCGGAAGCGTCTCTGCTCCCGTAGACCCGGCCGTGGGTCGCATCCTCGAATACCTTGTACTTGGCGTCGTTGTAGTTGTAGGACGCTGCCACGTTGAAGTACCGACCCAGCCAGCCGCTGTAGAAGAACTCGAGACCCTTGATCTCGGATTGACCGGCCACCGTCTGGTAGTCCACCGAAAGCTCGTCGTTCTCGTCAACCACACCGTCACCGTTGGTGTCGAAACCGAACTGGGCCTGGGTGAAGGCCTGGTTGGTCCAGTCGAAGTAGAACGCCGCCACGTTGAAGCGGTGCTTGCCGTTGCGGGTGACCAGCTTGTAGCCCGCCTCGTAGTTGACGGCCTCCGACTCGGGGACCGCCACACCGATGCCGTACTCCTGCTCGAATTCCTCGATGCAACTGGTGCACATCTGGGCGATCTCGGCGTTGAAATTGCCGGGCTTGTTCCCGGTGGAGACGCTGGCGTAGAGGGTCGAGAGGTCGTTGGGTTTCCAGTCAAGGACCACGCGGGGCGTGAAGCTATCGAAGTCGTCCTTCAATTGACGGTCCACTCCGTCGACCGAGGTGATGGTTCCGAAATCGAGGGACTCCCTCGCGAACCGTGCGTCGGCGATGAGGGTGACCTTGTTGGACACGTGCCAGGTCAACGAACCGAAGAGCGCAGTGTTCTCGACCAGTCGGAACGGGGTTGCCACGCTGAGATCGAAGGACCCGCGCACGGCGCCGCCGGCGAAGAGCACACAACCGGAACCCGGGAACGGAACCGGGGCGAAGGTGTAGCTCGGGTCGGCGCAACCGAAACCGTTGGGTTTGCTCTCGTACTCGGCGTCGAGGTAGTAGCCGCCCGCGATCCAGTCGAGCTTGGGCGTGGTGCCCTGCACCCGCAACTCCTGTGAGATCAGAGTATCGATGGTGTTGAAGTACTGCAGCAGGGTGTTGGTTCCGCTGAAGTCCTGCATGGCCTCGATCTCTTCCTTGACATAGCCGGTGATGGCGACCAACTCGATGTCCTTGCCGAGCATGGCATCCAGGTGCATGGATCCCATCATGAAGTCGCGGGTCATCCCGAAGCTGTCCTTGGGCCAGTTCGCTCCTTCGGCAGGCTCGGTACTGGTGTCGTAGCCGTAGTCGGTGATCATGTCCGGGGTCAGCTCGCCACAATAGTAGGTGTGGGTCCCCGATTGGCCGTCGGTTTCGAACGGACCGCAGTTGTGGATGCTCTTGTCGTACCAGGCGAAGGCCGCCGGCCCGTCGTCGTCGGCCGAGAAGAGGCCGCGGACCTTGAGAGCCACTGAATCCGAGATGTCCCACTCGAGCGCACCCGTCATGGCGTTGGTCGATTGGCCGCCCATCTGGTCGCCGTAGGGG